>CAZFLA010000032.1:0-2871 GCA_964519405.1 uncultured bacterium | reverse complement strand
TGATCAGGCTGTTGAGGTTTGGCCAGGGATCTAGTTTCTGAGAGCCATCAGGGTTAAGTGACTGATCCCACAGGAACATCCACTGCATGTAGTGGTAGTTGGAGAACTCCTCATAATGTTGCTGACCGTCGATAGGGCGACCTGCGCAAAACATCACGCGGTAGTCCAGCAGTGCGCTGCACTTAATGCGTATAATTCGATTGCCCACATTGTGCATCACGACGTCGGCTCCAATGATCTGGTAAGGGACCGGCTCCCTCGAAAGCGCGTCATACACGCGGTCGACTTTCGCGTAGCGGTCTAGCCGATACCTAATAGTAGGCACCATCACTGGTAGGTTGATGTCGATATAGTCGCTGGATATCGTGGTGCTGAAGGCTACCTCTTGGTCAGTGACGCTGCTTTGAGCATCTTCGCCAAGTGGCTTCAACCGCGCATGAACTGCTGTGATGCCGGTCTTTAGTCTGACTTCAGATGGGCTTACAATTGACCAACTTCGGTCGATAGTCTGGCGATCAACCTGAGCGAGTGGTCTGCCAATGGACACGGCTTGCTGAGTGCCATCAGATGGGACCACCAAGCAGTTGCGGCGAGTATCTATCTGCACCTTGAACGCTGTGTCTACAGAGACATCGATTGGACGATCTGACTGAGGGTTTAGCCGTATTAAACTATCTGAAATTTCATTAGCGGTCGATGAGAGAATATCGATGATCTGAGCGTTGTATCCCAGTTGGCAGCTGCTCATAGGCGATATGGGCGTGATGAGTAGGGTGTGCGGCTGGTTGACTATGATTAGCGGGTTTTTATCGCCCGTCATTTTTACAGTGATCTGCCCATTCAACGGGCGTTCAGTCTGCCAGTATGGGGAACGGTAGAAAAGATGCATCAACTGGGTTTCGCGCATATCCTGAAAGCGAGCATACATGAACTCGTATGTAAATGCCGCGGAGCTGAACTCTGAGGTATTGGTGGTTGCATGAAAGACAATGACGATTTTTGCTAAAGCATGATATACACTATCTGCTGCGGTTGATATAAGCAGACCTTCGCTGGTCGTCTCTATGCGAACGGATGTGTTTTGCAGGTAACGAGTGCTTGTGCTTGGCATGATGCCAGATATCACCGGTGACAGGTATTCGTTGTGTTCAGAGACCATGGGATGAGGCTGACGGGTGTCGGATTTAGTTTCAATACGCATCTCAGCTATGGTGATTGCACCATCTGTTCGGCCTGCTGAGGGGTCGAACCGGACGGTGTTGATGATGCCGTTCCAGTTGCTGTTTAGGTGACCAATTGGCAAGTAATACTCGACCCAGCGTCCACCCGTTGATTTCAAGTGGAATGAGAGTTGGTTGTCCATGGAATACCCAGAGGCACCATCTGCGATCCAGTATAACTCGCAGTCCAGTGAGATGTTGGAACTGTATTTGATGCATATGACATCAAAACGGCTTGTTTTATGGCGCACCGGAAGGAAGGCGATAGATGGGTCGAAACCGGTAATAGCCAGCTTACAGCCGCGATCTGTGGGTGTTACTCGAAGACGGCAAGCAGATGCGTGATTAAGCAGAAGGTCTGTTGTTTGGTTATTGGCGCAATAACCCCGCACGCATAAAGCAATGCACAGTAACAGGATGCACAACAACGTCATCAAGCGCCCCTCCCGTGATGATCACATACTATCTATGTGCAGTATACGGGAATAGGGGGGCGAGATACTTGTGGAGCAACAAAAGATGAGTATTCCACATCACCGTAATGGCCATCCTATGTCTGTCGCGTTTTAAGATACTGAGAGGGCGTTAGTATACAAACACCTTCAATGGAACTGCCATATAATGGCCCGAAATGCTGGTTGTCGCCAGTAATCAAATGAGTGCATTTAGCTGAGATGGCCGCGGTAAGTATTGGCGCATCCTTATCAACCAGGTTTATCCCTGGAGGTAAAGAGGTAAATTGGCTGTTAATGATCACTAGTTTCTCAGATAGATCATCAAGACGTGGCAATGCTTCTGGTCTATGTAAGGTCAGGTTGCGATGTGCCTCTTCATAAGCAAATGCGGAAGTAACAAGCGCTGTATCGGGCAGAGAGAATAGTTCCAGAAGCCGCGAACCCTCCATATAGGCTGCGGAGAATAGCACATTGGCATCGAGGAACATCTTGTCCATTTGACATTATTCGGGTTTGTTGTGTGGGATTTGGTTGGGGTCAAGTCCCATTCGCCTGACTTCGTCCGTGGCCTTTGCGTATTCCGCGTCATCTACTGCGTTAGACAATATGAACTCAGCAACTCTTTCATTCGAGTAGCTTTCAAGTGGAACCGCGACTGCGGGGCGTATGAGGATGCCGTTGCCGGATTCCTCTGCGATGATGAGCGAGCCTTCCGTAATGCCAAAACGTCGCCGTAGTTTTGCGGGAATGACGACAGTTCCTCGTTTGCCGACTTTGCTGGTTTCAGGAATTGGTATTCTATTCATATTGGACCTGCCTGAATATCTGATATTCATACATCTATATTGTACCTAGTCTTGTGGATGGGGTAACCGGTCAAGGGACATTAATTGAGGTAACATCGGATGGTGTACATATGAGACTTGGCGTGCATTACATGGGTGCTGGGGATGAATATAAAAAACAAAAAAACACGCTGCTTAGCGTGTTTAAAGAAGTGGTGGACCGTGGGAGACTCGAACTCCCGACCCATTGATTAAGAGTCAATTGCTCTACCAACTGAGCTAACGGTCCACTTAAATGGTCAGCTGAGCGCTCACCGAAGGATATAATACCATACTTTTGGCTGGGAAGCTAGTCGACGCAATGCGTCACCTAAAATGACACCGAACGATCAGATGTTTCGTCATCTAAAA
>CAZFLA010000031.1:1980-28028 GCA_964519405.1 uncultured bacterium | reverse complement strand
ATCTACTACCCCCAGCCAAACGGACAATCAAGCGATCTATGATAAGACTTACCAGGTATACAGGAAGTTGTATTATAGCCTTAAGGCAGATTTTGCGTCTGTGTCTGAGATATCGTAAGTTAACTTAAATCTAGGAGCGAGGTAACCCAGGATTCCGTATGAACAAGCTGATTTACCAAAAGCAGTTTGACGAAACCCACACAGTGGCGGTTGTTGAGGGAGATATCCTCAGCGAGAAAACTGAATCTATTGTCAATGCGGCTAACGAAGGTCTTAACCATGGCGGTGGAATCGCCCGTCAAATTGCTTCTGCAGCAGGCAGTAAACTAAATGATGAATGTAGACAGATCAAGAGGGTAGCAACTGGTTCTGCTGTTCTCACAACAGCAGGGGATCTTAAGTTCAAGGGCGTGATTCATGCCGTAGGGCCCGTGTTTGGGCATTATGAGCCCGAAGATGCTGATGATCTGCTCTGCAGCGCGATTCAATCGGCACTAAAAATTGCTGAGGAAAAGGGATTTCAAAGTATATCAATACCAGCCGTGAGCTCAGGTATTTTTGGATATCCCGTAGCGCGATGCACCAGTGTCATAGTGGACGCCGTATCCGATTACCTGTTTTGGTATCCAGATACCTGCCTAACGACCATTAATCTGGTGACTATAGGTACACAGTGTGTTACTGAGTTCAAGCGTGCGCTTGAAGCTGTAGTATTTGCAGATGAATAGATGATACGGTCGTTCGGTAAAGATGTTTAGTAGAATAAATCTGGTCTATAATGTGCCATTCACGTGATTGTGACTGTCACGTAACATCTAAACATAGAATATTCAGGAGTTAACCTTAACATGTCAGGTGCTATATCTCCGCTGCAGAAGGCACGCAGTTCATATCAGCCTAAGCTGCCTGCTGCCCTTCAGTCTGGCTCATTCAAAGTCAACAAGGGCGACGTGATACTGCCTCCAGTCGATGAAGACCGTATCAAAACTCTATTTTCTAACACTTTTGGTCAGCCTATGCTGACATTCACAGAAGGTGAAAACAACCTCGCAACACGTGCTATTCGTGTTGGTGTCGTACTCAGCGGCGGACAGGCTCCTGGTGGACACAATGTCATCGCTGGTCTATACGATGCACTCAAATCATGCAACGCCGACAACAAACTGTTTGGCTTCCTGAAAGGCCCGATCGGTATCGTGAAGGGTAACTTCATGGAGATCACCAGCGAAGTGATCGATGCTTACCGCAACACCGGTGGCTTTGATATGATCATGAGCGGCCGCGACAAAATCGAGAGCGCCGAAGACCTAAAATCCTGTATGGATAACACCAACACAATGGATCTTGATGGTCTCGTTGTTGTTGGCGGTGACGACAGCAATACGAACGCTGCTATGATTGCTGAGTACCTTAAGGGCGAGAACAGCAAGTGCTGTGTTGTTGGTGTGCCAAAGACCATTGATGGTGACATGCGCAACGAACAGATTGAGATGAGCTTTGGTTTCGATACAGCTTGCAAGACCTACTCCGAAATCATTGGCAACATCTGTCGAGACGCAACGTCTGCTATTAAGTATTGGCATTTCGTGCGCTTAATGGGCCGAGCAGCCAGCCATGTTACGCTGGAATGCGGTCTTGCCACTCATGCCAACGTGACATTAATATCTGAGGAAATCCGAGCTAAAGGCTTGACCCTAGCAGAGATCGCTGACGGTATTACTGAAGTAGTCATTGCTCGCGCTGCCCAGGGCCGAAACTACGGTATAGTGCTTATTCCAGAGGGCTTGCTTGAGTTTATCCCTGAACTGAAGAGCATGATCGATGAACTGGCCACACTGCTTGGCGACAAAGACACCCTGGAAACTGTTCGCAGCTTTGATGACCATGATGAGCGCACTCAGTTCCTAAGCAGCAAGTTCAGTGCACTAAGCGCTAAAGCTTATGCTTCGTTGCCTGAAGATACACAAGCTGTATTGCTTAACATCGACAGCCATGGCAACCCACCGCTCAGCCAGGTGGAAACCGAAAAACTGCTGATCGACCTCGTTAAGCAGCGAGTGGCTTCTGCTAAGAAGCAGGGCAAGACGGCTGCCAAGTTCACAGCTCTTAGCCATTTTGTAGGATACGAAGGGCGATGTGCTGCTCCAAGTAACTTCGATGCTGATTACTGCTACAGCCTCGGTTATACTGCAGCTCAGGTTGTCCGCGCTGGATTTACTGGTTACACAGTTAGCGTTCGCAACCTGAACAAGCCTGCTTCAGAATGGGTCGCTGCTGCAACTCCAGTGACTTCCATGCTGAACATTGAGCGACGTCTAGGACGCGATGTGCCGGTCATTAAGAAGGCACTTGTTGATCTGGATGGCAATCCATTCAAGATGCTCGCTGACAATCGTGCGAAGTGGTCCGTTGAGGACGACTACGTGTATCCAGGTCCAATACAGTATTTTGGACCAACGGAAGTATGCGACACAACACCAATCACGCTGCAGCTAGAGCGTGCATAACCTATCTGGTCGCTAATCTGAGAACGGGCCTCGAGAAATCGGGGCCCGTGTTCGTTGTGGGGATATGATGGATTTTAAAGAACGCATAATAGGTTTTGATGATGCCATTGCTGATTCACTGAAGGAGTTTGGCAGCAACTGTAGTAGTAACTGGAGTTATCATGTTGCTGAGATACTGCCAAACGACCGCATAGGTGATGTAGGTCAGTGTAATCAGTATGCTAAGTTACAGCGTGTATCGACCGCTTACCCTGACGTGGGTCTAGGTAAGGACACTCAGAATACTGTCGCTATTCGTGGACACCAATATGCTGCGATGAGGCGATGGAAATCGACGGTCAACTCCAGCGTGCGCATAGTGGGATGGCTTCAGAAAAGCCGAGGCGACAAGAGCGAGGTCGTCTTTAAGATATACCGAGATCATCAGCTGGTATGGAGCAAACAGTGCAGCGCTGATGACTTCATACCCCATGCGTTCGACGTTGCTGTGTATGACCTCACAGTGGGAGCAAAGCTGGATTTTATTGCCTACTCGCCAAAAAGCTCAAAGCTCACCACTGTTAACTGGAAGATGCAAATCGTGACCGAGGCTTGCACTGCCTGGAACCCCGGCTACCCAGTAGGTCCTCAGTTTACGGATGCTGAGAAGCAGCAGCAACGCACAGATGGAAAACGGCTGCTTCAACAGATAAAAGAGGCCTCAGATCGTCAGCTCCAGAAGTTCCGCATTCCGCCAGGGAACTACCGGTTTCGAGCTGGTTGGGATCCCGATTGCCCTATCATCGAGGGTATCCACGATCTAAATATAGAAGCTGAAGGCGTGACATTCTGGATGGAACCACCATTGATATGGGGGCTATTGGTCCGTAAGTGCCGTAATGTGGTGTTTCATGGTCTGACTATAGACTTTGATCCGCTGCCATTTTTCCAGGCCAAGGTTGTGTCTGTGGATGCAGTTCACAATAAAGTGACTGCTGAGATGATGCCTGGGTATGAGGCTCTTAATGCAGATGGGGTAGTGGAAAACGCGGGGCAGCGTGTGATGTTGTTCTTTAAGCCGGATGGTTTGTTCATCAACAACTATCTGCTTGGTAAATCATGGCGGCGCATAGACCGTAACTTAATAGAGATCGAAACAGAGGCGCCGGATGTTGTTCCTGGTTGTTATGTCGCAGCTCCGTTAAGGACGGGAGCCGCACTGCGGAGCATAGAATGCGAACATATCGAGTATGTTGACTGCAATGTCTATGCCAGCGGGGGCATGATGGTGATGGAAGGCGGCGGCCGAGGCGGCAATGTCTACCGCAGGCTGCATGGTATTCGACGGCCGAAGACTAACCGGCTTCATGCATTTGGTGCCGATGGCTTTCATATGACTGCTACGGAAAAAGGGCCGCTTATTGATCGCTGTGAGGTAGCCCATCTTGCTGACGACCACATCAATCTACATGGATTTTTCGGCATAGTCTCCGGCTCATCCGACGGAAGATACTATTTCGCTGGCTCTTATTCACCATTTCGTGTGAACACCAAAGTGGACTTTTGGGACTGGAAGAGCATTGAGCATATAGGCAGCGCAACGATAAGCTCCGCAAAACGAGTGACAGATACCAAAATAGCGGAGCAAATACTTGCGAACCTCGATCAAATGAGTCATGCTCACAGCAACGAGTTGTGGGAAATCATACTAGATCAGGCACTAAACTTACCTGTGGGCACATTGATCGATACCCATACATTGAATTGTGAAGGGTATGTGGTTCGCAATTGTTGGTTTCATGACTGCTTTAACAGGCCATTCCTGCTAAATGGGGCATCAGGTGGAAGAGTGGAGAACAACACATTTTCCAATGTGATGCACGGCATAGAGATTCACTACGAAACCTGGGGACCGATGACCGAGGGGCAGTTCCCTAATAATAACACATTTGAGAATAACCGCATGATAGGCTGCTCACTGGGCAAAGCGTCCAGTGATGCGTATTTCCAAGGGGCAGTGATGTCGGTCATGGTGCCAAGCGGTGGAAACTACCTGCGCCGAAGCATGCCGATACATAATATGAGTTTCAAATCGAACTACATTGAGCAGCCTGGTGGTGTTCCGTTCTATGCAACCAACATCGATGGTCTGGTTATAGAAAACAACATCATCGATCGCCCTTTTAATGCAGGCAACTGGAGCGGATTTACCAGTCCCATTGCTGCGGTATGCGGAGATATTCCAGACGGCGCTGTGTTCCTAGCTGCGGTCAAGAATGCGGTCATTAGGGGCAACTTGATTTACGATCCCAAGCATCGATGCATGTCGGAATCTGTTACGGGGCCACTAACAAGCCATGTTACGGTTAATGGCAGGAAACAACCCGATTGTATAGCTGACTTTGTTTCAGGATGGAGTCATGATGGTATTCAAGGCGATCACGACTGGAAATATGGATTCGTCGATACAGAATCCCTTCGCACAGGATACGCAGCATCTGATGCCTTCCAGCTTATACTCTATTTCGATCAAGGTAAGTGGGTCTACAGCCTAAACTACCAATTTCCGCAAATGACGATGCTTAGTATGCATCCTGCTGCAAATAGAGCAGCAGTTAAACGATGGATCTCCACATACGCTGGTACCGCCATGGTAGATGGAACGGTCATCTATAATGGCCGAGGGGATGGTATTAGGATCCATCTCTTTGTGGACGGTGTTCGCAGATGGAGTCAGGTTGTTAAGGGCTCTAACCCATATAAACTGCATCGTCCCACGGGGCGGTTAAGCAAGGGATCAAGAGTAGATATTATCGTTGATGCGCTTGGAACTATGTCGGATGATTCCACGCAAATATACATAAAGATAATGGCTGAAGCGTAACCGAAGCGTGATGCCGTGCGTGGTTTGCCGGTTACTCAGCCACGCTGTATACTCAATATGAGGGCCAATATCGGCTTCAACGCCACGTATTGGCGAAATCTCGGGTGTGGAAAAATCATACCGAGGATTGGGAAGGGGGGCCATGGAAGAGTATCAGAACGTTAAATCCGGTGTATATTGTTCGTGTGGACAGCGTGTATATGAAGGTGATGTTATACACAAAGGAACGCAGTTACGCCGAGTAGATACGACCTATGTGTATCTCCGTTATCGATGCAGCCGATGCCGGAGGCTGGGCGAACAGTTCATACGCCTTGATGCCTGGGATGACAAAATTCTACGCCTGGAAATTCGCGAAATGGATGCCGAAGAGTCGAAGCTTAAAGCGAGATTTCGCTAGACGAAATGTTGGATTTTCACTATAGCCTAGAGCAATCACCACACGTAGAATGGTCTGAAGAACCGAAACGTGAAGACGAGTAAAGACGGGAAAATACTACTTTAAATGAGTACGAAGATATCTGAATACGGCCGAGAAGTCATTGAAGTTGAGCTGCTCGGTATTCAAGGATTACTACCCAGAATCGATAGCCATTTTGAGCAAGCCGTGAACATGGCACTGGAATGCAAAGCGCGGGTTGTTACCACCGGCATGGGTAAATCCGGGGCCATAGCCCGAAAACTAGCCGCAACCCTAGCCAGCACAGGTACTCCCAGTTTCTATCTGCATCCAGCAGAGGGTGTTCATGGCGATTTGGGGATGGTCACCGAAAATGATGTCGTACTCATTCTGTCTGCGTCAGGTGAAACTGATGAGATATTAGCGATATTGCCGACCATCAAGCGGATCGGCGCGAAGATCATTGCGATGGTGGGACGGCTTGAATCGACCTTAGCCCTAGCTGCTAATGTGATTCTTGATATATCTGTGCCGCGTGAAGCTTGCCCGTTCAACTTAGCTCCTACAGCCAGCACAACCGCCATGCTTGTGATGGGTGATGCGTTTGGTATATCGATCATGAGAGCACGTCAGTTTTCTGAGAGCCAGTTTGCGGTGTTCCATCCTGCAGGCAGCTTAGGTAGGCGATTGCTGCTGCATGTTTCTGATGTGATGCGCACTGGAGACTCTGTTGCCGTAGTTAAGCAGGATCAGCCTGTGCGTGAAGTGTTGTTTGCCATCACCGAAGCAAATGCAGGAGCTGCTTGTGTTGTAAATGAAGCCGGCGAGATGGCTGGGCTTATCACTGATGGTGACATCAGACGCTTTTTGCTTACCAATGACCAGACATTATCATTGAAAGCGCAGCAAGTCATGACAGCTAACCCAACGGTCATTGAGGGTGATCCTCTAGCGGTGGAAGCAGTGGCGTTGATGGAGCATCTATCGAAAAAGATCGGTGAGCTGCCTGTGCTAGACGCACATAAACGACCGGTTGGTATGCTGATGCTTAAAGATCTGCTTCGCACGGGGATTGTATAGGTGGCTATATCAGCGGAACTACTGGAGCGTATGAGCCGAGTTAAGGTTCTAGTCACCGATATTGATGGTGTGTTGTCCGATTCGATGCTTTATTACAATGACGATGGTCAGTATATCAAGGCATTTCATGTTCGCGATGGGCTCGGATTGAGCTTACTCAAGAGATATGGTTATAAGCTGGTGATATTGACGGGCCGATCCGATGGTTCCGTCATGCGCAGAGGGAACGATCTGCATTGTGATTTATGCCTGATGGGTATTTCCGATAAGGGAACACGCCTGCTGCAGCTCATGGATGAGCTATCGATAAGCGCTTCTGAAATCGCATATGTAGGTGATGACCTCAACGATCTCTCTGCATTTCGCGAAGCCGGAGTTAAATTCGCCGTGGCGAATGCTGTAGACGAGGTTAAGGCAATAGCCGACTACGTCACCAGCGCACCGGGCGGTAACGGTGGTATGCGCGAGATATCGGAGTTATTGCTCAAGTCACGCGGCCTGTGGGATGACATCGTACGCCTCTTCACATATGAACCCGCTACTCTACCTAAAGTGCAATAGAAATGCCGATAATTCGGATATGCCTCACTGGTGATATGCATGGTCACCTGACCAATGCCATGCGCCGTGCTATTCACAACGCAAAGTCATCAGCCCCATCGGCTGATGGCTTTATACTGCTGGATGCTGGTGATGCGATCACAGCGACAAACATCACATGGAACCTATTGCCCGAAGCAATCCTAACCAAGATGGGTAAGCTTGGATATGATGCGATGGCTTGCGGGAACCGGGAGTTTCATTTCAGCCGATCTGGATTCGCAGCGAAGCATCGCGGCGCACAGTTTGCTGTTCTGTCAAGCAATATCGTGGCGGCTAAACGATCAGTCTCACCGGTGGTTTCTCCATATGTCATTCTGGAAAGACTTGGTGTCAAATTCGGTATCGTTGGTTTTACGGAAGAAATGATCACCGAAAAGATGCTGCGAAATCCCTTTCTCCGAGCTGTCAGTTCGTGGGTGGTGCTGCCGGCAGTTGATGCCGCCGCTGATATGATCCCGATCGTCAAGCCTAAATGTGATGTGCTCATCGCACTTACGCATGTTGGCACCGCAGATGACCGCAGTATCGCTCAGCTAGGATATGATCTTGTTCTAGGCGGACATGACCACTCGCTGACCGAAAAACCGATAGAAGTTGGCGGTGGGTATGTTCTGCACAGCGGATACCATGGCAAACATCTGGGCATCATAGACTACGATACTGAGCTCAGGACTATAGTTAAGTGGCAATGCATTCGTGTGACAGGTGAGTAAACCATATGGCCGGACATCCGATACTAGCATTGATTCCAATTGTTATATTCGCACTGAGCGGATTGACGATATTACGGCAAGTCGGTTTCAGTAAACTCCGTCTCTATGAACTGCTTCCGTTGGCCTGGATTACGATGGCAGGAGTGTTCAGCCTGGTCACCCTCATATGCGGGCTGACTGGTCACCTAAGCGCTAATGTATTATGGGGTTTGTGTGGAGCTTTCGCATTGCCCTGCTTGTTATGGTTTCGTAAGTGCCAAAAGCCCGAAGGTCAGTCTGGTATAACCGCGAAAGATATCTGGCCTTTAATTATCTCCTTGCTTCCACTGATCATCATATTACCCGTTGCGCTTATGATGCCGATCGGCGATGACTGGGATGGACTGAGCTACCATCTTGCGGTACCGATGGAATATCTGCGGCAGCATGCTATTCACTATGTTCCATATGACCATCACAGTAACTTCCCATTTACGGTGGAGATGTGGTATCTATGGGCGTTAGGTGCTGGCGCGGGGGCGGTAGGCGCAAAGCTGTTCCACTGGTTCTGCAGTGTTATGTGTGTATATACGGTGTGGGTTGTGGGACGACGCATCAACCTCAAACCCGTTGCATTATCGGTGGCTGGGTTGCTATTAAGCTCAATGCCGCTATTTGCATGGGAGGCTGGCACCGCATACCTTGATAATGCATTTAGCCTGGCAGTGATATGGTTCGGATTGTGTGGGTATATGGCCTTAACATGCGATCCTTCGGAAAGAACACGATGGACGTTGTTAGGCGGAATAGTTGCCGGTATAAGTCTGGGAATCAAGATGACAGCCGTGAGTGTATTACCTATCACCGCGATATCACTGATGATCGGCTGTCAGTCGCTAACCGCTAAAGAGAAGCTGAGGTGGCTTGGCGCCTCTATTGGTCTAGCAATCATCGTGGGTGGGGGATGGTACCTAAAGACCTTCGTCTACACTGGCAACCCTGTATACCCCTATTTCTATGGCATATTTGGCGGAAGAAACTGGAACGCTGCGAATGCTGAGTTATACCGTCAAGCTCAACAAGCTTTCGGCTTCGGTAGGACTCTACTGGATTTTGTGATGTCTCCTCTGCGTATGGTGGTTGATTACGACAAGTTTTTCGATCCTATGCCGATAGTCGGCAGTTCAGGACTGTTTGGTCTTTTGGTCATACTCAGTATGGTCTTCTGGCGGAAACTTAATAGAACCAGCTTAGCTATCTGGTGCTTCATCGGCTTAAACTGGATATCATGGTTCATCCAGATGCAGCAGATACGATACTTGATGTTTCTATTCCCGTTATTCATACTCGTGGCTGTTAAAGTGCTTGACGATAGCAAGATCACACGGCGTTTGGTGGTCGGCATAATCGCAGTACAGCTTCTTGTTTTTGGTGCTGGAGTAACAGCGCGGGTCCAAGCTGCTTTGCCAGTAATGATAGGGCGTGAGAGCAGCGATGCCTACCTGTATCAGTACGGCGGTGGGAATTACCGGTCTGCTAATTGGCTCAACCTAAACATGGCTTCGACTGATGGGGTGGCTGTCTATGACGAAACGCGCGTCTTCTACGTCAATAGACGGCTGATATGGGCGAATCCTGGCCACCATACTTTGATTCCATACGATAGAATGCGCGGCCCCATCGACCTATGCAGATGGTTTGTGGATCATGGCTATCAATGGGTGTGGCAGAACGAAAAACTGGCAGGATCTGCAGATAGAGAGCGATGGAGAGCTCTGCTTCAAGAGGCAAAAGAAGCTGGCTTGCTCAGTGAACAAACCAGCTTCGGGCAGAATGTGATTTACAAAATCACTTTGCCAGAGTAGGCACGCCGGAGTTTGTTCCCCGCAGGATCAGCTCAAGGCTTGCCAGGAACTGCTCGCGATTGATGCTGTCAGATGCTGACTGAATGGGGCTCAATGCCCATGTAGTTGCCTTAGCGCTTAATCCTTTGGTTGTGCATACCAACTGCATAATCGGTGCAAGGTTATCTTTTGTGTAAGAATCTGCCTTCACCATCGCATGTTGAAGAACCGCGGATATTTGATATTCCTGTTGAGCAAATGGCTGATCTACAGGTTGGTAGTATCCTCTTGGGTTCTTTTCGTAGCCCATACTTAAGGCTTTATACAGGGTGTTGATGAGATACTCGTAGCTTAATGGTGCATTAGGCTGCGCCACTTCATCAGTGACGATGGCCTTAGCAGCAAGCCCCTGAATGGCCCAGAAGCGCGGTGTTTCTGCGGTGACGTCACTAAACCAGCTCATATATACACCGTCGCTTATCAGGCGGCGCTGCAGCTGATCGGTTGATACATCCGATGGCTTCATGCTGGTGCCGATAGAAAGTGATGCCATCATGCCAGCAGCTTGCCCCATTAGCATCCGTACGGGTTCAAGCCGAAGCGTTCCATACCCTACATGGGTTGCCGATACCGCTGAAGTCACGAGTAGGTTGTCTAGTTCCTTGGGCACGATCACGCCTAGTGGAATCTGATACCATGGCGTCTGCCGATACAACCAGTATTCACCTTCGCCAAGATCATCAGTGGTCCAATCTGTTTTCTTATGTACCGCATGCGAATCCATAGGATAGTCGCCCACACCAATGGAGTCTTTTCTTATTCGCTGACGAGCTTCGGAGACGTCAGATTCGTTCAACATGAAAGAGCCTTCCATACGGCGGGCTTCGCGAACATACAGACTCGTCGGGATATTATTGTTCTCGGGATACTCATCATCAGCCAGTCCCAACTGCTTGAGGCCCTGTTCGGTCTGTAGGTAATACAGATAACCCAATGCGTGCCACTTGAACCGATCTGTCATGTCAGCTCTCTGTTTATCTGTCATCCAGCAGTAGTTGTGGTTGATTTCCTGCAGGTCGTTGCCTTGTGGGTGCTGGTTCATCTCAAACTTGCCACCTGGGAAACGTCCATACATATACGCCCAGGTCTTCTTCCAGTCTGAGGTGTGAATGTAGTTGTCTTTATCATAATACGGTGGTTTTGCGATGCTCTTGTCGGCGCCTTCACCGTAGTCTTTGAGTGCTAATGGGAAACTATACGCTTGAAGCTTTTTATCTGCTTTACCAGTGCTTCCGGGCATGAGCACATCATTGATGCGGTCATAATGGATGAATCCCGCATGAGGTTCCTCTTTGCTTCGCGCCTCACGTCCCACTCTGTTGGCTACTCCAAGCGCATTCATCATGTCGCCTTCTATAGTGGCATCGATGAACTGGTCTGCATAGAAAACCGTAGACTTACCCGTGGTATTGTCTCGACACGTCACAGATGTCACCATGCGGTTAGTCTTTTCAGCAGATCGGTATGCCATACGTGTATAAACATTAATGGTTGGCAGCTCATCAACCATATTGCGGATAATCTTCCAGCTGACCTTGGGTTCATAGCTCATACCATTGCCTGTGCCGTAATATGCTTGAACTCTTTGGCGGAACTCTTCAAATAACCCATTACTTCGCGCGGGCTTACGCATATCAGTCACCGATACTCCGCTAACGATCATGCCCCCAAGGCGGTCGGAAGGCTCAATGATCGCAACCTGGATGCCATTGCGCGCCGCGGCGATGGCAGCTCCTACACCCGATGCAGTTCCACCCACGACAACGAGTTGATAGCGCCGTGACGAAACAACACTATGTATTGTGTATATAGGCTCGGTGACGCTCTCTTCCTTACCTCCAGAGAATACCTCACTTAGCTTGTATATGTAGCGCTGACCAGGTTTGAGCTGAGTGTCGCGAAAACTGCGCGTATTCGCCTTAAATTCGCCTAGAAGCGTATCGTCGCGATATAACTTAAGCTGTGCAGCATCTGGGTTAATGTCCGACCAGTGCAATGCGACTTCATGCTGTGAAGTGGCTACAGGCTCCAGAAATGGTTTGGCTGATGATGCTCTGCATAACAGACAGATTGCAAGTGTTGGAATAAACCAACTGCTGGCTTTCATTTGAAAAACCTCATTTCATATAGACGTCTGGTTTCATTCTACTTTAACTATGTACCCTTGTGGGTAAAGTAGGGCATAATATGTAAAACACACGTAGAGAGGTGTCTGAATATGAACCGTTTTGTCATATCATTGAGCGCATTGCTTATCATGGCTTCGGTTAATGGATATTGTGTGAAAGCAGGAGTGAGTAAGGTGAAAAGCACTGCAGATACAGCCCTAGATCGGTATATTAGTAAGCCTAATCCCGATTATGCATGGAAAATCGCAAATGAGACCAGCGTCATGGGTACTGACTTCGTAGAGATTGACATGACGTCTCAGAAGTGGATGGGGGGACTATGGCAGCATAAAGTGGTGCTCATCAGGCCAACCGAAATCGTAAATCCGAAACTGGCTGTATTGTACATTACTGGCGGCAATATTTCAGACGTCGAACGAATGGCTATGGCAGTAATGGCTCGCAGTGCTAAAGCCGTTGTGGTGGCATTAGGTGGGGTACCTAATCAACCGCTCTACGACAACCTTTATGAAGATGACCTCATAGCATATACATTAGTGCACTATCAACAGGATAAGAACGACGAATGGCCGCTTCTGCTGCCTATGACCAAATCCGCTGTGTGCGCTATGACCACTGCCCAGGCAGCTGCGAAACAACACTGGAATATGAAGATCGACAAATTCATGGTTACCGGTGGAAGCAAACGCGGTTGGACAACTTGGTTAACGGCTGCAGTCGATAAGCGAGTTGCCGCCATTGCTCCTATGGTATATGATAATTTGAACCTTCCGAAGCAGATGGCACTTCAGAAATCGAGTTACGGTGCTGCTAGTGCGCAGATAGAAGCTTATACAAAACTTGGGTTGATTGATCTTCTAGCTTCAGAAAAGAACAATGCACTTGCGAAGATAATAGATCCGTATTCCTACATAAACCGCATTACTATGCCGAAACTGATTGTGAACGGATCGAATGATCCTTACTGGGTATTCGATAGTGCATCTATTTACTATAATCAGTTGACTGGCAGCAAGCGGATAATGTATGTTCCAAACTCCGGACATGGCCTAGACGATCGGGAGAGGGTGGTAGGAACTCTAGCCGGATTCTACAACAGTGTCTCCTCAGGAAAGACCCTTGCAGATATCTCGGCCTCGGGTAAAGTCGTGAATGGCAAGCTTGTGGTGAGCGGTAAAGTCACAGGCGATGTCAACAAGGTGGATGTTTGGGTAGCTGTCAACTCTACCCGTGATTTCAGACAAGTGAAGTTTATTTCGGCTGAAGCCAAACGCACAGGTGAAGTATTCAATGCCACGGTGGCTATACCGCAGGGCAGCTATGTGGGTTGGTATGCCGACGCTTCACAGTCTGTCAGTAAAATCACCGCACATGTATCTACTGTGGCGAGTGTGATCAAAGTTAATTAAAATATGGGGATGGTATTCCCATCCCCTTGATGCTGTACAATTAAAGAGTGAATCATCTACAGTCTCCAATCGTAATTCGCAATATGACCATGGACGATGTGGCTGCAATAGCAAGAATTGATGCAGTGTGTTTTCGTACCGCGTGGTCAGACTCCGCATTTCGCAGTGAACTACTCAACGAACACGCTTTCTATAATGTGGCGGCAATCGATGATATCCCTATTGGATTTTCTGGTATGTGGATTATCTTGGACGAAGTCACCATTAACCGCGTTGCCGTGCTGCCAGATTACCGGTGTCAGGGAACCGGCGCCATGCTGCTTCATGATCTTCTCGGTAAAGCAGCAGAACAGGGAGCTGAGGCCGCTACACTTGAGGTTCGTGTAAGTAATGCCAATGCGGTAGCGCTGTATTCAAAATTTGGTTTTGAATCAGAAGGCGTCAGAAAGCGATACTACGAGGATACTGGTGAAGACGCACTGATTATGTGGAACCGCAATATAAATCGACGAAGTCAGGAGTGAACGCCACCGAAATGCTGGTATTAGGAATAGAAAGCAGTTGTGATGACACATCAATTGCGGTTGTTAGAGACGGCAGGGATGTGCTCGCCAATGTGATATCATCGCAAATTGATATCCATGCGCTGACAGGTGGTGTGGTGCCTGAAATTGCCGCGCGAAAGCATGCGGAGAAGTTCACACTGTTGCTTGACGACGCGATGCATAAAGCGAATATCTCACTGCAAGATATTGACCTTATATCAGTCACAAACCGCCCTGGTTTGATCGGTGCATTGATGGTGGGTGTGACGGCCGCAAAGACGTTGGCTTGGCAGTTGAATAAACCAATCATTGCCATTCATCACCTGACTGGTCATATCGCTGCCGTTGATTTGGCAGAACCGATGGAGTTCCCGTATGTTTGTCTGGTTGTGTCTGGCGGCCATACCGAGCTGCACCTCGTAAAGAGTTGGTCGGAACGGGTGCCATTGGGACGTACACGCGATGATGCCGCGGGAGAAGCCTTCGATAAGGCAGCTCGCTTGCTCGGGCTAGGTTATCCTGGCGGACCAGTAATCAGCAAGTGCGCATTGGAGGGCGATCGAAACGCCGTTAAGCTTCCGCGTGCTAAGCTGGAGGACACTCTAGACTTCAGTTTCAGTGGGCTTAAGACTGCGTTGCTTCGCGCGCTGCAGAAGTCTGGCAATAGTATTAGCCAGGCAGATTACGCAGCTAGCTTTGAAGAGGCAGTGGTAGATGTGCTGGTATCGAAGAGTATAGAAGCCTGTTTACGCACACACACGAAGCGAATGGGCGTATGCGGGGGAGTCGCC
Source organism: uncultured bacterium (assembly GCA_964519405.1). Taxonomy (GTDB): domain Bacteria; phylum Armatimonadota; class HRBIN16; order HRBIN16; family HRBIN16. Next base: position 13,105 of record CAZFLA010000031.1, on the reverse strand, counting down.
GCTAATAAGCGGCTGAAAGATCGGCTGATACAAGAGGGCGAAGCACATGGCATTCATGTCGTTGTACCTAAACCCGTTATGTGCACAGATAATGCTGCCATGGTGGCTGCTGCAGGTTATTGGCAGTATCTCGATCGAGGAGCAGATGATCTCAGCTTTGACGCTGTTGCGAGCGAGCCGCTGCTGTAGGTTTTGAGTGGTGATCTTTACGGTCGGAATCCGGTGGAGCGAGATTCGGGAATATCGCCTGTAACAATATCCACAGACTCGCGGTGACCGGTATCGCGATTATCATTCCCCATACACCTAACAGGTTAGCCCCGAACAGCATAGCTGCTACACTGGCAAATGGCCGCAAGCCGGCGCTTTGCCCTGCAATACGTGGGGTAATTGCTTGGTCAAATGTGAAGTTCATGATAAATAGGGTAGCTACCATGGTCACCGTAAAGTAGATACTCATGTTGGGTACATGAAACACCCACAAAACATCATGTGCAGGCGTTAAGTATGCCAATGTGCCCGCTATGGTTGCTGCGGCAAGAAACCCAATGTAAGGAACAAGATACAACAGAGCCGTCATGCACCCAATAACTAACGGGTAAGACACCCCTAACAGTGCTGCGATGCACGTAATGACAATGCCGTAGGTGATGGATACGGTGAACATGCCCTTAATATAACCAGCCCAGACGTTACCGATCGCTTTGGTGATCAGCAAAATGCCCGGTGAATGCTTCTGAGGCAGCATCTCATGGAAGCGACGGCGCATATATGGCATATCACCTAGTGCGAAGATGGTGATGATTGGGCCAATAATAAACCATATTGATAAGCTGGCAACCTGTGAAAGGTATGCGAACAGATTCTTTGCGATCTTGTTCAGGTTGTCACTGGCAAACGCAGATACTTGATCAGCGATGACTTGAAGATCAGTGGGTAAGTTTAGTCGGGCAAGCAGATCATGATGCTTATCCATTGTGCGCTCAATGAAAGGCAGTATGACTAACTGAAGATCATTGTTGTATTTCGGTATGCTGGAGATAAATCCGGCTAACTGTGTGATGAGTTTGGGGATCATCACTAGAGCCAGCAACACAACAGTGCCGATGAGCAGCGATGTAATGATGCAGATTCCGGCGGTGCGCTGGATTCCGTGTTGCTGCCATTTCGATATTAACCCATCGAGAAGCAAAGCGATGATGAAGCAGATGCACACAGGCAATACTGCTTGCCGAACCTGCCATACCACATACGCTATGATGATGACCGACAACAGCTTCAACAAACTGACGCGCCAGTCAGCAGGTTTTTTACGTCGATAAGTGATGGGTAATCGCATGAATTAATAGAGTAGTAATACATGGGGTTCGAAGGAACCCCATGTATTGAGGTGTTTTAGGCTTCTGCAGCTTGTTCTTGAATAGCTTCTGCGACTTCTTCGGTGTCTTGCTTTAGCTCTTCGCCAGTCTTCTTAACGGTCTTAACGACTTCGTTGATTTTCTGAGGAATAACCTCACCTGCTTTAGCTACATACTCACCGACGGAGTCTTTGAGCGAATCTAGCGTTTTTGAGATGGATTCACGTGTCTCTGAACCAGATTTGGGGGCCAACAGGATACCAGCAATAGCTCCAACAACAGCACCTATGCCGATACCTGTAAGGATGTTCACCAATACGCTGCGATCGTCTTCATGGGTACTCATATGAATTACCTCCGTTTTAGTTAAGTAGAAACGCTAGTGTATACTTCAGTTTATTCGTTGGGACTTTTCTGCTTGTTCCTAAGCCACGGCAAGCCCATCTGTACTGCTGCTGAAACAACTGAACTAAGTATACCCCATTTGTTGTTAGGTTTTGTGGTAGTTGCTTTGAAAACTTTAGCTACCTGCACCCAAGAGAATATCTTATCGATGGAAGTTACTCTGTCACCAATGAGGTGAGCGACCTGACTTAGTTGCTCTGTGGCTTCATTAGCATTATGAAGCGTAGGTATGAGGTCGTTCTCAATGCGGTCAATCATCGCGTCAGTGCGCTCAAGGGTGTTCGGGAGCTTTTCGCTTAGCTCAGACACTAGTCCCGTGGATATCGCTGTCAGTGCATCGACACCGTCTAGGGTAGTATCTAGCCGATCGGTTACTACCTTTAGCCGTTCTTCCGCTGTTAGTGCTAACCTGCGGATAGAAATAAACAGCGTTATTAGGTAGATCAGAGCAACGATACCCACTATACATAACACGGTAAGCAGTAAATCCATGATGTTCCCACCTTATGTCGTAGTCATAGCTACTAACAGACAGTATGTCAAGCCGAATAGCCAGGAGCAAAGAACTCGCGAACTCTAGCTTCAACACTATGACGCACCAACGCGATGACACTGTCGCCTTGTTCCAGCACCGTAATGCCGTGAGCTAACATAGCTGCGTCTTTTCTGATGATTGAGATGATGAGTGCTTCCCCTGGCAGAGTTAAGTCAGACAATGACTTACCAAGTACAGGTGACATCTCACTGATTTCTATATCCACTATTTCGAGATCGCCGCGCTTCAATGCAGCTAATGGGATTATATCGTCTACAGATATCTCCTGTTCGATCAGCTGATAGATGATACGTGTACTACTCACTGCGGCATCAATGCCTAATTTTTGGAATATCTCTTCATTCCTTGGGTCGTTTACGCGCGCCAGAGTGCGTATGACCCCAAAATACTTCTTTGCCATTTGGCAGATAATGAGGTTGTCTTCGTCATCGCCGGTGCATGCGACTACCACTTCGCACCTGGCAGCTCCAACCATTTCCAACACACGATACTCATCACCGCGACCGAGTGTGACTTGATCTCCAAGCTCAGATTTTAAGAAATTGTAACGGGCTGTATCGCACTCAACGGTCATTACTTCGTGATTAGCAGCCATTAATGCTTTTGCCAGATAAAATCCGACATTGCCGCACCCAACTATTAGTACATACATGTATGTGTTCTCCTATTCCTCATCATCTACGCGGAAAAGGCTAGTTAGCAGGTTTAGCTCTTGGACGTTTCCCGGATCTTCATCATTAAGCACAGATTTCACCATAGATGCGCCAATAACGCCGTAGCATATGGTGTAGATGTCTTCACTGCGATACCGCTCAGCGCGGAAGGGGTCGTTGACTTTAGCGACGATCTTCTTAACGCCATATCGATGTTTTGCGATTTGGGCGGCCATAAGGTTGCGGTTATCACCTTCAGTAAGTGCAGCAAAAAGGTCTGCTTTAGCAATACCAGCTCGTTCCATGATATCGCCGTCAAGGCCATTACCGATGATTGTCTGACCGTGGAAGCGAGGGTCCAGCCTTCTGAGGGAGTTTGGATTCCATTCAATGAGACAAACCTTATGGTTAGCGGCAGATAGCATATAGGCTAACGACGAACCGGTTCTACCGCATCCTAAGATGACTACATTCATTCCGAATACTCCTGATTGTTATACCTAAAAATATCCTGATGTCTTTGAAAAGCAGACAACAGGCCTTTAGAGATATACAGCATATTCTACTATACCCAATCTCATACGGCTTAACGCGTTATTAATAGGGAACAAACCGCGTCAGCATATACGTAATATGTATGCGTTGACACCATAATGTGTCAGCGGATATACTACCTTCGGAGCCGGCATTACCGGTAAACCGTTCCACTTCGACATTGTAAGGAGACAGACTGAATGGATTCAGCCATTCGGATTGAGGGCTTAACAAAGTCATATCTCAACAAAACCACCGGCGAAAAAGTCGCTGCTGTAGACGATCTCCATCTTGAAGTTAATTCTGGCGAGATTTTCGGGTTCTTGGGCCCAAATGGAGCTGGCAAGACAACAACAATCAAGATGTTGCTAGGTCTCATATTCCCTGAAAAGGGCGATGCATTTATTTTAGATAAGCCAATTGGCGAAGCTTCTGTACGTAAAGAGATAGCCTATCTGCCGGAAAGCCCCTACTTCTATGACTACCTTACAGGAAGGCAAGTATTAGAGTTCTATGGCAAACTTTTCGGTATTAGGGGAAATGCGCTCAAACAAAAAGTAGCAAGTCTACTTGATCAAGTTGGGCTCACTCGTGATGGTGATAAGTCATTACGCAGCTACTCTAAAGGTATGCAGCAGCGTATTGGTATCGCTCAAGCTTTGATTAATGATCCCAAGGTTCTATTCCTTGATGAGCCAACATCAGGATTAGACCCATTAGCTAGGCTTGAGATCCGAGACACCATCATGAACCTGAAACAGCTTGGTAAAACTGTGTTTTTAAGTTCACACCAACTGCTTGAGGTTGAGGTGACCTGCGATCGAATCTCCATCCTGAATAAGGGGCGTCTTCTGAGGCAAGGAAAGCTTGATGAACTGCTGCCTAGTGGTAAGATGCAGATCGTAGCTGCGGTTTCGAAGGCCGTAAACGCCGAACTGACTGCGATGGGCGCTGATCTTGAGACCGATAGTGAAGGCCTGTTGGTCGTGGGGGTACCCATGGATGGTTCAACAGATAAAGCTATTGATATCATCAGAAAGCACAGCGGATCTATAAAAAGTGTATCGCAGCAGCGTCGGTCACTAGAACAGCTGTTCGTTGATACCATTGGGGGAGGGCAGAAATAATTATGGGACCAAGTATGGTCATTGCCTCAAATACTGTGCGAGAAGCCATGAGCCGACGCTTGATTATGCTGTTGGTTTTTGGCGCAGCGATATTGATAATCATGGCTCCTTTGTTCTCATTCCTTCAACCCCGTGAAGAAATGACTACCATCAAAGGGCTTGGTTTAGGTGTTATTCAAATAGCTTCGATGCTGATATGCATATTCATGGGCATATCGCTGATACCTACTGAGATAGAACGCCGCACAATTTACACGGTATTAAGTAAACCCGTTCAGCGCTACCAGTTCATCTTTGGTAAATTCATGGGCGGTGTTTTGACCGTTTTGGTTAACGTGCTGGTCATGGGTGCACTGTTTTATGCTGTGCTGTTGGTTAAGGGCGGCGGGCTGCACGCTGTAGAGAACATCTGGAAGGGATTACTAATGATTTTCCTACAGATGAGCATTTTGGCTTGTGTTGCCATCTTCTTTAGCGTATTCACGACGCCATTTGTTAACTTCTTCCTCACGCTGGCAGCCTACCTCATAGGATTGTCGTCAACTACCACTTTGGGACTTATTGAGAGCAATAAGACGGTTGCTACAAAAGTAATCGCCTGGATTTTGCACTATTGCATTCCACAGTTTGGCAACTTCAATGTGGCAAGTAAAGTCATCCACCCCGAAACAATGATCGTCAATGAAGGCGTTGTTTACCTCAACAACGTGTTCTATGCGGTCATTTGGGTGGCCGTGCTTCTGAGTATCGCTCACGTCATCTTCGATCGGAGAGAGGTGTAGCGATATGCCTCGCAAAAAGAACGGTCTCGTTTTGGCATTAACTGCAGTCGCATTTTGTGCTACAATTCTGCTTCAGAATGTAGCAGATCCGTTGCGAGTGCAGTTCGAGCCTAGAACCAAGGGACTGATGACAAAGGTAACAGGTCTGCCGACCGAATATATCTTTGGAACATTGCTTGGTTTTCGAGAGGTTGTCGCAGGGGCTTTATGGGTACGTGCCGATGAGTTCTTCCATGAAGGCAACTATGACGCCATTTTACCGATTATCCGGCTAGTGACCTGGTTAGATAACCATAATCTAGATGCTTATTCTACGGGTGCTTGGCATATCGGATACAACTTTACGGATACCGAACAGCGAAGTGACCGTAGGTATCTTGGAACATCCATTCACCTGCTTGAAGAAGCTGTAGAGAACAATCCAAATGTTTATGATATGTATTTTGAGACAGGATGGATGTGGTTCGACAAGGTGAAAATGGCGGAGTTTGCTGTTCCATGGTTCCAGAAAGCAAATGACTTCCCTGACCGTAAGTCCGAAAATGATCCTGGTATACCACCGGCACGGCGACACATGCTTCCGCATTCGTGGGAGCGTGCTGGGCAGCCGCTGCAGTGTGCCTTAGCTTGGGGGCAGGTCATTAAGCAGCATCGTGAATCACCGGTGGGTGATCCCAAGGATTATGTGTATGGCAGTATGCTGGGCACTGCGCTGCGCAACTACACTCTGACACAGACACGTCAATATAATCGCTATGACAAGCCGAATCCTGATACAGTGCCTTCGATTGACACTAAGTTTGATGCCCAAGTGAAGGTCATCGGCGTGAAAAAGATTGAGGTTGTCGGAAGTATGGACCTAGGTACATACCATGATGACAAACTCGACCGGATCACAACGCATACCGGCAGAATTCACATCACGATGCGGCAGGAAGACTATCATAATATGCTTCTTCCCGATAGTGATCCTAAAGCCGATCATGTATGGAAGAAGGGGCCGTTCAATCTCGACTTACCAGATATATTCATCATGCAAGATATGACAAGTGTTATGGATGGTAAGTTTAAACGCAAGATGGATATGAGTCAGGATCCGATGATGTATAACTTCAAACCCGAAAAATACATCGTTACTGTGCGGTTCTGTCCTTTGTATGCGCCTGCATCAACCCAAGATCGCATTGGGTGGTGTGGTGAAGGTCTGAAGGACAAAAACATGATTACTGAGACGATTACGACCAAAGATCGTAACGGCAAAGTGTATACGGCTAAAGTTAACCGTGTGATAAAAAGGTTCGAGCTAACCCGTGAGCAGCTATTATCTGGTCAAGGTACGGCTCGCCCCCTGTAATCAATCTCTGATTTTGGTTACAATAGTATAAGAGTGGTTAGTTACTCTAGCCACTCGAGCACTTGACAGCTTAAAGCTGTTAAAGGCCCCTGAATAGGCCGGGGGGAACGCAGTGGTGGATGCGTTAACTCCGTCAGGTTCGGAAGAAAGCAGCGGTCCGCGTAATTGCCGCGTGCGTTTAACCCCCGGCCTGTTCAGGGGCTTGTGATTTACCTATGTTTTTGCGACTGCTGCGGTGGCTTTTGCTGGTAGGAGTTGGTCAGATGCTAAACCGTACAATGAAATCTCTCTTGATACTTATGCTTGCTAGCATGGTGATTTTCGTCTCCAGCATAGTTAGTGCAGATGATTATGCACCTAAAGATAATGGAACATCTATACAATATCCCGCTTTTGTCCCTATCGTAGTTACAGAAGTAATACGACAGAAAGGCAAAGATGATGTATGGATCAACACTCCATTTAAGTTGTCAGCCTCGATAGACATGCCCAAAGATAAAACGACGGGTGTTGTGGTTATCATCCCTGGCGGCGGTGCCGAAAACCGAGATGGTGTGATAGAAGGGGAAAAGAACGTCACTGCGATGCCTTTAGCTTTACTAGCTAAGAACCTAGCGGAGAAGGGGATAGCGGTTGTTAGGTATGATAAATTCGGTGTCGGCAAGAGTACACGCCGAGCGGGTGACCTATCGAAGATTCCACTGGAAACACTAGTTAACCATGCCTCTACAGTTTTAGCTTGGACTAGAAAACAAAAACCATTCGCCGGTCTTCCAGTGTACGCCATAGGTCGTAACGAGGGTGGGTTGATCGCGTTAAGTATTGCATGGCAAGCTCCAAAGCTGGTAGATGGCATTGCGTGTATTGATATCCCTGCATCATCGCCATGGGTTTGGCTGTGGAAACAAACAGAGACCGTTCTTAAGAGCCAAGGTGAGACAAGCGAAAAGATAAAATCACTGGAAGCTGAGTTTGTCAAAGGTGTGACTGCGATATTAAACAACCAGCGCATGCCTGCTTTACTTCCTGCAATAACTAGTCTGCTCTCATACCAAAATCAAGACTATATGAAGCAGCTTTTTAGTATGGAACCTTTGGCGTATTCGAAGGAACTAAAAGTTCCTGCCTTATTTATGGTGACTCCAAACAGCGGATACGCTTTGGATGATGCACAAAAGCTAGCCAAAGCGGTTGCCGAAAATAAAACAAAGTCGAACTCGATGATTATAAAACAGCCATTGGCTCAGTCGAAGCTGTTTAGCGATGAGTTGACTATGTATTTGTCTGATTGGATAAAGGTGCTTAAGTAACAATATGGCACATGTTGCGTTATATAGGAAGTATAGATCGCAGACGTTCAGTGATGTTATTGGTCAGGAGCATGTTACCAAAACAATTCAGAATGCTCTAAGGTCTGGCAAAATAACGCATGCCTATTTGTTTTGCGGGCCTCGCGGTACCGGTAAAACGACGACCGCGCGATTGCTTGCTAAAGCACTAAACTGCGAACGTGGTGTGACTGAAGAACCGTGTGATGAGTGCCGCAGCTGCACCGCAATACGTGACGGCCATGCCGTTGATGTTGTGGAGATGGATGCCGCTTCTGAGACGGGTATCGATGATGTTCGCGAGACCATTATTGAGAACGCTCAGTATATGCCTCAAGAGAGCAGATACAAGGTATACATCGTTGATGAAGTTCATGACTTAAGTCAGAAGGCTTTTGATGCTCTGTTAAAAACACTTGAGGAACCACCTGCACATGTGGTTTTTGTGCTGGCCACTACGGAATTTCACAAGGTGCCTATCACCATACGATCACGCTGCATGCGGTTTGATTTCCGCAGAGCTACCATGGATGACCTACACAAGCGCATAAAGACCGTTCTTGATGCGGAAGGTATCTCTGCTGATGCAGATGCTATCAGCCTTGTGGCCCAAGCTGCCGATGGCAGCTTCCGCGATTCTCTGAGTCTGCTTGAGCAAGTGATTGCGTTTAGCGACGGACCCATTACGACGGAGATTGCTCGCCGTGTGCTTGGAGTCGTTGATGATGTTGAAATCGGCGTGATGATGAACGCGATTGCCAAGAACGACGTAGGTAAAGCGCTGCAAACAATCAATCAGATGATTGCTAATGGCGCCATGGTTCAATCGGTATTTGATACTCTGTGTCGACAAATCCGTGACATTACTTATGCGTCGGCTGGCGTGTTCAGCGAAAACTCCAGTATCGCAGAGCAGACGGCGCTTAAGGTTGTTGCGAAGCAGTTCACACCAGTGCGTCTAGCTGCCATGCTTGAAGCAGTAGTACAACAACAAGCCAGAATGAAGATCATCCGCGACCATAGGGTATTACTGGATCTGCTGACGATTCGGATAGCATCTGATGTCGGTGTCGCAGCTAGTGCAGAAAGAGTTGTTTCGCAGACGGCGACAACTGTCCCCGCAGGCGGTGAGTTCCGGGCGGCCCAACAGCGTGAAACTGCAGCTGCAGCTGCTCCTAGACAGCAAACACCATCTTATACCCAAGCACCTACTTCAACACCTGCCTCCACAAATAGTATGAAGGAAAAGAAGCAGGCTGCGCCTGAGCCAGTTGCCGCAAGAACACCTAGAAGCTCAGTTCCCTCGGAGGTTAACAACGCAAGTCCCGATGGGAATAAGCTGTTTGAGATTATCGTTAGCCGCTGGCAAGACATTATCACTGCTCTTTCTGCTCAGAGTATTGGCGGAGCTAAGGTGCTGCAGAAGTCCGTACCCGTCCGCTGCACCAGCAGCGGCGTTTTGACGCTAGGGTTTGCTGATGGAGCCTCCATGATGCTTCTGCAATCGGAAAAGCGTAAAGTCTTCGTTCAGCAGATGATCGCCAGTGTGTGCGGAGTCGCGTCGATAAAAATTGAATGCGTGATGAGTGGAGCTTCTGAAGTAGATTTTGCGTCGGAAGTGGCTCGCGAACTAGACGGAACAATCGAAGAATAATCATTAGGAGATACCTGCAATGAAAATGAAAAATCCCTTTGGCGGTGGTGGAATGAATCCCGCTAACCTGCAGCGCATGATGGATGAAGCCATGCAGTCCATGAATACCATGCAGGAAGAGATGAAGAACCAGAGATTCGAGTCGTCTGTGGGCGGCGGAGTGGTTAAAGCCGTTGTCGACGGGCATGGTGCCTTAAAGGAACTGGTTATTGACCCTATCGCGGTAGATCCAAATGATGTTGAGATGCTGCAGGATTTAGTCATCACGGCGGTAAATGATGCCGCTGCGCAAGCCAAAGAAGCCGCATCGTCCGCTATGAGCGGGTTAACCGGCGGTATGAATATTCCAGGTTTGTCATAACCTAGATGGAGTTCGCTAAACCTGTAGCGAATTTAATTCGCCAGTTAGGTATGTTGCCGGGTATTGGACCACGAAGCGCACAACGGCTTGCGTTGCATATACTTAAGATGCCGGCAGATCGTGTTAAGGAGCTGTCAGATGCCATCTCGATGGCATCTGCACAAACCCAATTGTGCCAACGATGCTTCAACCTAACTGACGGCGATGTATGCCCCATCTGTGCGAATCCCAGCAGAGACGCAAGCTTGATATGCGTGATCACCGACCCTAGGGACCTCATGGCTATAGAGAGAACATCGGAGTATCGGGGTTATTACCATGTTCTGCAAGGGGTGATCTCCCCGCTGGAAAATGTTGGTCCTGAGCAGCTTAAGATGCGCGAACTGTTACAACGCTGTGCAGATGGAACTGTTCGAGAGGTTATCTTGGCTTTGCCCGCTACAGTAGAGGGTGAAACAACATCGTTGTATATTGCACGTATGTTGAAATCGGTGGGTGTTCGGGTGACTAAGCTTGCGCAAGGCATGCCCAGTGGAACGGAACTGGATTATGCAGACCATGCCACTTTAGTTTCCGCTTTGGAATACCGAAGAGATATCTAGACCCATATAAAAAGAAGTTGGGCTGTGAAATCATGTGATTTCACAGCCCTTATTACTAGAAGTCCACTGGCCGCAGATAATAGTCGTTAATGCTTGTGGCGCTGAGCATGGCTTGGGTGGGGGTATGGCGCTTCCAGTGCGTGTTGTTCAGCCGTTTCCAAACAAGGTCGACGTTGTGCTCTGTAAAGCCTAGAGAAATGATCCGCGACCTATCATATCCTGCCAAAATATGTGCCAAGATCATGTCTGCTAACTCGTAGCTAATGCCTAAATCTGCTTCGTCTGTTTGTCCAACAACAAGGTCTGCACTTGGTGGTTTGCTGACGATCTCCTCGGGAACCCCAAGATGACGAGATAACTTCCATACCTGTGTTTTGAATAGGTCACCCAATGGGTTCACTGCGGGTGCAT
>CAZFLA010000031.1:0-1970 GCA_964519405.1 uncultured bacterium | reverse complement strand
ACAATCGCTCTGTTTTGTTGCCGGTGCCTATGGGTAGGGAATGGTATTTTTCGCTTTGATCAAACAATACTACCATGCGCATTCTAGCCATGACATTGCCGCGGCGACGGCCATCGGCTTCAGGCACTGCTGCGAGATAACCATCGACTGCGTCGGTAATCTCCACTGTATCCATATGGACACCAAAGTGCTTGGCACAGGCCTCTGCATGGTCTAGACTGTCTTGGCTGCTGGTTTTATAAGGCATGCGGACGGTATAGACATTATCAGCACCAAGAGCCATGCTGCATAGCGCCGTGGAGAGAGCGGAGTCAACGCCACCTGATAAGCCGATCACCGCTTTGGTGAAACCGCGTCTGCGAATGAGTTCATCGCGAAGGAATGCAATCAGCCATTGAGTTGTTAATTCCATATTTATATCAAGAATAGACTGTGGGTCATTCTTGATTGCTGGTATGATAGGAAGCCCATTGATTTTCATTAACTGTTCCTCCTAAGGTTAGCAAGGATGTCTTCTATCTGGTTGTAGATGTCCGGCATAGCAGCACGAAGATCGGCAAGATAAGGTGAATTAGCACGAGCGACGGGGATATCCTCAGGATCGATTGTTCCCGTCAGCACACATTCTGTTAATAAAGGGGCTTGACCCACTAAGTTGCCAAATGGACCGATGATCATGGAACTGCCAACAAAGCCCTTACCGCCCTCAAAACCGACGAGGCTGGAGTTCAACACCCACACTCCGTGTTCTTCAGCAATGGCTTGAAGAAGCCTTTGCCACTTTTCTACATTACTTGGGCGATCGGTCTGGAAGCCTCGTCCAGGTGACGCCGAAAGAACAAGCAGGATATCGGCACCTTGCAGCGCCGCCAGCATAGGTGTGATGCTATGCCAAGCATCTTCACATACCAGAATGGACATCCGACCAAGGCGGGTATCAAAGCAGTTAATACTACGGCCACGTGCCACAAAGCGCGCTTCATCAAACACGCCGTATGTTGGCAAGAAAAATTTGCGATGTGTGTGCACCAGCTTGCTGTTGTCTGGTGATGCCGGATCAAAAGTCAGATATGCTGCCGAATTGTAGATGTTGCCTTCCCATAGCTCGTAGAAACCTAGAGCAACGTCAACCTGCCGTTTGAGCTGCCTCGATGACATCCGGGATGACAGGGCACTAAACAACTCAGAACTCGTCATGGCGACTTCACGAACACCACCCTGAAGGAAATAACCGCTGCTAGCGGTTTCCGGGAAGACTACGAGGTCTGGCGGTGTATCTCCGCTGGTCATGGATACAATCAAGTCGCATATGCGATCGAGATTGCCTTCGACATCCGCTTTATGTGGGATTATCTGCCCTATGGCGACTTGAAAACTCATTAGTCCTTATTATCCTCCCAGGGGATGACTTGATAACGGCTCCAGTCACCAACTCTCAAAACTTCCTCTTCGAGGTGAACTCCGAACCGTTGAAAGACAGCCGTTTTTATGTGGTCAGACAAGCTGCATATCTGTGTAGAGGTAGCTTGGCCGTTATTAACTATAAAATTCGCATGCTTAGGTGATACCTGAGCATCTCCGATTGCGGTACCCTTAAGACCGCATGCTTCGATAATTGCTCCAGCCGGAATGACACCCGATTCACGAAGTGCATCAGATAGCCCAGGGAAGTCGGTCGCTAAGGGCGGATCATACACGTTTTTAAAGAACGAACCTGCTGATCGTTCAAGCGGCTGCTTTCCCTTACGTTGTATTTGATATTCATGAGCGCGAGCCGCAATCTCTGCAGGATTGTCATGGTGCAGCTGCATTTCAGCTCTTACGACCACCGCACTACTGGAACTACTGTCTCGCAGTATACTGTGACGGTAACTGAACTCCATCCAACTTGCGTCTTCCCATGAGCGGTGAGCTTCAGCAACAACTTCCACTCGTTTGACTACCGAGCTGATGTTTTGCCTGTATGCACC
>CAZFLA010000030.1:19929-28694 GCA_964519405.1 uncultured bacterium | reverse complement strand
CATTGCTGCCGAACGGCATTCCGCAGATGATTGCACCTGGTAAACGCGGCTGCGGACAAGCCAGCGTGGACTGGGGAACGGCGCAGGTTCAAGTGCCAATGTATCTCTACCAATATTACGGTGATGACAGGGCCTTACGTGCTCAGTGGCCGCATATCCTGAGGTGGATGGAGTATCTTCAAGAGGTGGCAGGCGATGAGTGCTTCATAAGTATTTATAAGACCCCGATGGTTGGTTTAGGTGACTGGTGTACTCCATATCCGTTTGGGTGGCAAGAGAACCAAACACCTCCAAACTTAACCACCAACGGCTACTTCTACTGGGATGCATTGCTTGCCAGTCAAACGGCAACGCTGCTGGGTGATGAGCTAAAAGCTCAGCAGTTTGCTGATCTAGCGGCTAAGGTGAAGTCGATTTATAACGAGAAGTTCTATGATGCTGTTAATAAAACATATGGAACACAGACAGCCAGCAGTCAGGCGCTGTTCTTTGGTCTCGTGCCGGATGAGGACAGAGAGGCTGTGGCAAAGTCACTCGCCTTCGAATGCAGCGTAGTGCACAACAACCACATCAGCGTGGGCATCATGGGGCAGCGATATGTTTATCCGAGCCTAGTGGATGCCGGTTATGATGCCATTGCCTACGCCATGCTCACCCAAACAACATGGCCAAGTTTGGGGCGCGTCTTTGAGGAAGGCGGCACCACGCTGTGGGAGGTGTTCATAGCATCCACCGACAAAGATAAGGCGCACCAAGAACCGCAGTATTCGCTGTGTCACCCCATGCAGGGCGGGTTCGATACCTTCTTCTACAGTCACATTCTTGGTATTCAACCCACATCACCCGCTTTCCACACCATCCGCATGAAGCCTGGTTGTGTTAAGCAAATGGATTGGGCATCTGGAAGCTACCAGAGTGCTTCGGGGTTAATTGTGAGCCAGTGGCAGCGTGATGGCGAGGTCTTCTCGTGGCAGATCACCATACCTGAAAATGTCACCGCGGAGATATGGCTGCCCACCAGTGACGTGGAATCTATCTGCGAGTGCGGAAGCAGTATTGGTGACTGCGCCGACTTTTCGCGAGCAGCATGTCAGGGTAACTTCAGTGTGTTCACCTGCGGATCGGGTGATTATAAGTTCAGCTGCAAGCTATCATAGTTGTCGGGTCGGTGATGTCCGGCCCGCTTTTATTTATGTTCGACTAAAAGATAAGGAGATATTCTAGTGCCTATTGTTGACATGCCCCTGGACGATTTGTATAACTATCAAGGACTTAACCCCAAACCTGCAGATTTTGATGCATTCTGGGATAAAAGCTTGGCTGAAATGCGGGCTATTGATCCCAAAGTTGAGCTAAAACCGCTGCCAAGCAAGAGCACCCAGGTGGAGGCGTTTGAACTGACCTTTACTGGTGTTGGCGGCGCTCGCATTTATGGCAAATATCTGCGTCCTACGAATTTCAAAGGACCACGCCCAACCGTAGTCTGTTTCCATGGATATACCGGCAGCAGCAGTGACTGGTTTGGATATCGAGCATGGGTCAGCGAAGGCTTCTGTGTGGCTGCGTTGGACTGTCGTGGTCAGGGTGGTTACAGCGAGGACGTCGGCGGAGTGAAGGGCAGTACGTTCAATGGCCATATCATCCGTGGTTTGGATGATGATTCACCAGAGAAGCTGATGTTCCGCAACGTGTTCCTTGATACTGTGCAGATTACCGACATTGTTATGAGCTTTCCTGAGGTAGACGCTGAGCGTGTTGTTGCTACTGGCGGATCGCAGGGCGGTGGATTAACACTGGCATGCGCATCGCTGCACACTGGCATTAAGAAGGCCGCTCCAGTTTTTCCATTCTTGTGCGACTACAAGCGTGTTTGGGAGATGGATCTCGACATGGGCGCATATGCCGAACTGCGCACCCACTTCCGCAACTATGATCCGCTGCATCAGCGCGAAGATGAGATATGGACCCGGTTGGGATACATTGATGTTCAGCATCTAGCTCCGCGAATCAAGGGCGATATCATGATGATTACCGGCCTTATTGATAATATCTGCCCGCCAAGTACCCAGTTTGCGGCATATAACAAGATTACATCTCCGAAGCAAGTAGTTATCTACCCCGACTACGGGCACGAATTCCTTCCGCAATCTGCCGACATCATCTTTGAATGGATGATGGATATCTAGTTAGCTGTTAAGCTGGCTGCAAACGTATAAAGACCATAGCCCGATTGATATGCTCAGTCGGGCTATGGTCTTATTTATTGGTAATCGTCAGTTACGGGTCAGAAGTATTTAGCAACGTCCGCCAGCGGTTTACGCTCACGCGCTTCCCTAGCTGGTTTTGTAAATTCGTCAAAGTCCTTAGGAATACCCAGCGCGATACAGCACATAGGTACGTACTTGTCGTCCATTTCAAGCCATTTTCGCAAGGCATCCTCATCCCAACCGCCCATCGGACAACTCGCCATGTTAAGCGAAGCAGCAGCGAGCATAAGGTTCTGAGCAGCCAGCCCCGCATCAAAATACATTGTGCGTTCGTTCTCTGGCTGTCCTTCCACCTGATGCTTTACGGCACATACTACTACTATTGCTCCGCACTCTGCAGTCCATGCATTACCGGGCGCGGCCACATTCTGTCCAAAATACTGAATATGTTCACGGCCGGCAATGATCCAAAACTTCCATGGTTGATGGTTGTACGAGGATGGTGCCAAATGGGCAGCTTGAATGAGCGGCCGCAGGTGCTCACGATCAAGCGGCTCGGATACGATATGTCGAGTCGCAACCCGCTTGGAGATGACATTCACGATGTCCATAGTTCGATCCTCCTTTTATGGCAGTATGTCTGTAATAAGTATTGCATTTCTGAAAAACATTAAGTGCTGTATTTCATAAACCTAACACGGCAATATTGTGTGGAAATTCATCGCTGATTTGAGTTTTTTATTTTTCCACTTATACGAGCAAAAAGTGTTGACTTTATGTTTCGGTGGATGCCATAATCAAGACAGATCTAATGAAGTAGGAGGTAACTTTGCCCTATGGACTGTTCTCGAGGTATCTCGTGGGCCTAGGGTTTTAACCCATACGGTCATGAACAGATATTAGTCTGTTTTGAACGAGTGAGCCATGAACTCAAGGCCCACTTATCGGTTACCACCAGAAAAAGGGCTTGCTGAACTTTGGCAAGCCCTTTTTTCGTCTATTATATATAAAGAAGGAATCAGCTAAGTGTGCGTTGAAACTGAAAGCTGTGCCATAATATAATAGTTATCCGATTTGCTGGAGATATCGAAACTATGCGAATCCTAAGCGCGTCAAAGAGGCTATCCGCTGCGGTGGTATTGCCCTTAATTGCATCTGTAGTATATGCCGCTAATGTAGTACCCGAAGCTAAGCTTCTGGCCACTAAGCTTATGACACCTGTGCGCAGCGTAATTTTACGCCTTGGCCCACCAGAGTCAATAGGCAAAGCACCTTGTGCGTCTGATGATATTTACGGTATTCTCAAGCAGGTACTGGAGCAGCAAGGCGTAGGTTCCACCGCTGGTACGGGAACGGCCGGAGCTGGCATGACCATGCCAGGTATGCCTGGTGCTGGCGGTATGTCTATGCCAGCCTTAAGCCCATCCATGCCAACATCTCCTATGTCGAGCCCAATGGCCGCCATGGGCGCTGGTATGCTTGGAACCCAGGTTGGTCCTACGGCAGGCGGAACATCGGCCACCAGCTCAGATGATTTTGACAACATTATCGAGTATCCGCAAGCGACGTTCTATTCTAACCGTGATGACATCATCGTTCGAATAGCCTCGGTAAAGAACACCGGTAAACATCCTGTCGCTAAAACGCTTCGCGGTGTAAAGCAGGGCGATATGTTTGATAAAGTTATTAAGATTTATGGATGGCCTAAGCGCTTTGCTGCTGAAGGTCAATATTACCTGCTGGATTATCCGGATTTTGGTCTGCGATTCGGTTTCAAGGTGAACAAAGTCATCTACATCGAGTCGGTCATTCTATAGCACCGCAGCCAAGGAGATAAGTCGCACATGAGTAAGAATTTAATCACCATGATGGCCGCAACGGCTCTGGTGGCATCACAGATGTCTGCCATGGCTGTTGAAGTTGGCCTCGCCGGGGTTAAGTTGGGAGCAACTACCCCGCAGCAACTAGTATCACGGCTGGGCAACCCCACTATGGTGCAGGTTAATGATGGCAGAACAGGCACTGGCGCTGCGGGCGGCGCTACTGCTGGTATGACGGGATCGCCTTCTTCGCTGCTTAGCGGTTTGACAGGCGCCGTTCAGGGATATGCTAACACGTTGACATCCGTTATGAATGACGATGGGCCTTCTATGCCCACATCCCCAATGACCGGCATGGGCGGAATGACTGGTATGGGTGGCATGACTGGCATGGGCGGAGTTATGAGCCCCGGTGGGATGACCGGTATGGGCAGCTCATCGCGGTCTGCTTTACAAAATTCCACGCCGCTTGCGGCTGAAGTGCTGATGATTTACGAAACCAGCGGTCACAAAATGCGTTATGAGTTCTTGTTCAACCGCTTAGGAAAGCTTAAACAGATAGCAGTTTACGGCTACAAAGACCTCAAGGGCTTAAAGAACCGAGCTGCTGCAGTAACCTCAAAGGGCATCCGAATTGGGTCAACCTTTAAGCAGGTTGTTGCGAAATACGGCATGCCGAATTATGGTGAGTATGCAAATGAAACAGTCTCCTTTATCTACCTCGACCACCATTTAGCCATTCAATTTATTAAGAATCTGGTTGTCTCTATCGTAGTCTGCTATGATAAACCAATCAAGAATACATATGAATCAGCAGGTTATACACTCGGCCAAACTGCACCATCTACAGGTGCGACAGCTGGTGCTGGCCTAACCGGGCCGTCGATGCCTGGTATGCCCGGTGGTATGAGCATGCCATCGTTGTCACCATCAAGCCCAAGTTCACCGATGTCACCTATGTCACCGATGGCGCCCGGCATGAACGTTGGCGGCGGCGGTATGACAGGTCCATCACTGCCTACTCCTATGGCACCCGGTATGAACATAGGCCGATAGCCTAAGCATGAAGGTTGATGCTTGGCAAATCGAATAACTAGTGATCTGGAAGAGGTCCGAGCCGCTAACGACATTGTCAGAGTGGTTTCAGGATACTTAACCCTTAAGAAAGCGGGCAGAACCCTTAGCGGGCTCTGCCCCTTCCATCATGAGAAAACCCCTTCCTTCTACGTCTACCCCGACACTCAGCGTTTTACATGCTACGGCTGCGGGCAGTATGGCGATGTGTTCTCATTCGTGATGAGCATCGAAAACCTCACGTTCCCAGAAGCCGTCCAAATGCTTGCGGAACGCGAAGGTATAGAATACCGACCTGCAGGATTTTCAACGAACACCCCCGCGCGTGATCATAAAGAGAACCTATATATCGCAAATGAGGTGGCGCAGCAGTTCTTTCAAGAGATGCTGCCCAAGCACCAGATTGCTGTCGAACTAGTGGAACGGCGCGGCCTTAGCCGTGACACGCTGATCAGGTTCGGTGTTGGATACTCACCTGATGGTTATCGTGGGTTGATGAACAGGCTGCAGGAACGCAACGTCTCCGCCGAAGTGGCACTTGAAGCCGGTCTGCTTACTCAGAATGATAAGGGCGATATCTACGATCGGTTTAGAAACCGACTGATGTTCCCCATATGGGATGGTCAAGGACGGATCATAGGTTTTGGCGGCCGCGCGATGGAAGCCGATGCAAAACCCAAATACCTAAACACCTCTGAAACACCGATCTTTAGGAAGAGCCGCGTGATTTATGCGCTGCATTTGGCGAAAACCAAGATACAGGCAGAAAAGACGGTTCTGTTGCTGGAAGGCTATATGGATGTGGCTTCGGCTCATCAAGCGGGCTTCACACATGCCATAGCGACCATGGGCACCGCCATCACTTCGGAGCATGTTGGCATACTCAAGCGCTTTACTCAGCATGTTACGGTCATATATGACGGCGATACTCCTGGCCAAAATGCGGCCAGTAAGGCTGCCGCAGAGCTGCAGGCGCAGGGCATGCAGGCATCCATCGTCAGTTTGCCGGACAACCACGACCCCGATAGCTTTGTAAAGCAGTTTGGCGCTGAAAAGTTTGGTGAGCAAATCAAAGACGCTGTTCAAGTAACTGACTTCGAACTGAATCGCGTGGTCGCCCAATATGATATGTCTTCGCTGGAGCAAAGAGTGGCGGGATTGCACAAGATGATTGATATCCTGGCAAATATCCCCGACAGCATTCAACGTGAGCAGTATGCCATGAAGGTGCTGAGCTACCACCCCGCAGGGTTCACGAATGCTCCGAATGCGCTGGAGCAGATCCACCGAGAGGTGTTGAAGGTTCAAAGGGAACGGCAGGACCAAGCACGCCGACGGGAAATGTATCATCCTAACGAAACTGAGGAAGCCGAACCTCAAAGTCAACGGGTGCAGTTTGTGGAACCGCTGCAGCGCGCCGGAGTCATCGCAGAAGCGGTGCTGCTTAAAGGAATCTGTAGTTTGGAATGGTGCCACTACACAGTGCAGAATGTCGGTGAGCTTCGCTTGGAGACAGAGGGCGCACAGCGCTTTTTCGAGCTTGCTAAAGCTCAAGTCCAACGTGGTGAAGACGTGGACACTGTGGCGATTATCGCCCAGTTGGCTAACGAGTTTGATCGTGAGCTTGTATCGCGAAGGTTGAACGAAAGTGAGCCTGTGAACAAGGCGGCTATCAATGGTGCTATCGTCTGGATGAATAGACAGTCGCTGGAGATTCGCAAACGCCAGTTGCACGAGTTATTTATGAAGGGCAGCGATGGCGATATGGAAGCACTCGCTGAATACCAGAGATTGTTGAAGCAACAACATATGAACTGATTTACCTGAGGAGGGCGTATGGACGAACAGGAGAGGCCACATACGGACACCGAGTTGATGAATACAGCGGAGCATGCCGAGGCGGAGCTGCGCGCCTTAAGCAACCTGCCCGTATCTGATGTTGTTTCGTCATGGCTGCTGCAAATACGCCGATTCCCGCTGTTGAGTGCTGAGCAAGAGCTGCAGTTGATAGAACTAGCTCAAGCAGGCGATCAGGAAGCTCGATGCTTGCTGACCAACAGCAACCTCAGATTAGTTGTGAGCATCGCCCGCAGGTATCTATGTAAGGGACTGAGCCTCAGTGATATGCTGCAGGAAGGCAACATAGGGCTCATCTACTCCATCGAAAAGTTTGATCCCTCGCGCGGCTGTCGGTTTTGCACATATGCTGCTCACTGGATACGCCACGCCATCACACGAGCCATTGCCCAGCAGTCGCGAAGCATCCGTTTACCGGTCTACCTCGTGGAAGAAATCAACGCTGTTCACAAATGCGCTTCAGCATTGAGTGCACGCCTTGGCAGGAAAGCCAGCGTGGATGAGCTGGCGAATGAGATGAACTTAGAGGTTGACCATGTCAACAGCCTGCTATGCCTTAGCGAAGATCCTGTAAGCTTGGAAAACCCTGTGGGCAGAGAACGCCCGCTCACAGAAACGCTGGTGGACAGCAATATTGAGCCGCCTGCTAGTGTGTTTGAGCAGGGAGAACGAGTTGAGGAATTAGCGCAGGCGATAGATAACCTGCCGCCTCGCGATCGGCTTATCATCGTCAAGCGATACGGGCTAGATGGTGATCGCCCTCACACTTTGGCGGAAGTGGCGTCGGAGTTGAAGGTCACTCGTCAGCGTGTGAAGCAGCTGGAGCAAGCCATTATCGAAAAGCTGCGAAAAGTGACAGATGCCGATTAGCTGATTACGGAGTAAATATAAAATGGGCAGCCCACATGGCTGCCCATTTTGCATTGAATATCGCTGTTAATGGCTATTTAACAGACAGCACCTGCTGTTTCAGAGCTGCGACGAGTTTATCGGAGATACCAACACTACTTTCGGCGTTTGGATGAACAGGACCATCGTACCAGCCTGTTGTGTCGATGTAGTAAATATGTTTATCGCCAGCATCGTTACTCGCCTGCACACAGGCTTTGATGGCGCCTTCTTGATATCCGCCAAACGGGCGCAGCGCCACGATCTTTGCTTTAGGGTAAGCTGTGCGGATGATCTGCAGATACTGCATATACAGTTTCTGGTAATCTTGGCTGTTCATACCGCCATCGTTTGTTCCATGGTTAATGACAACCACATTGGGCTGCCACTTATCGCGAGGGCATCCCTCATAGAACCAGTTAAATGTGTGCAGGGCTCCCAAAGCGCCTCCGCTTCCCCCGTGCTCTAGACCAGTGGCGCCGAATCCCACCTGCCGCCACTGCGCACCGAGTTTCATTGCTGTCTGGCAGGAATAGGAGCGTAAGGCATCGCTAAGCCAAGGCCAGGCTAGTGGAATCCCGTTGGTGCCAGCGCGGCCTTCGCCAACTAAAACACCTTCCGTAATGCTGTCACCCAAGAACTCCATCGTGAGTTTTGGCTTCTTCCAACTGGCTAACGGAGCTTCGAGCTTACCATTGCTCGCGGTGACAAATCCAGTAAAGGTCACACTCGCGACTAATGGATTTGTCCAGCGATTTTGGTTCTCGTCCATGCCCCTTACCATCAGCATCACACTGTGAATACCTGTGGGAAGAGCTGTTGCAAGTTCTACAGTGTGCGATATCTGTGCTTCGGACCATTCGCCATTATCGATGCGCCAGGCGATGGTGGGGTATGATGGATCCTTTGAATTATTGCA
>CAZFLA010000030.1:0-19919 GCA_964519405.1 uncultured bacterium | reverse complement strand
AGATAAGTCGAAAGTGGCTTTCAGGCTCTCTCCCGAAAACCTGGCCAGCACATAGCTTCCGCTGCTAACGGTGACGGCACGGTGTGCTGTGCGGCAATCCCAGCGTCCGAAGAAGCAATAGGGCTGCGGCCAGTTTGTTTCGGCACGAAGTATGGTCGATGATGCCAAAAGTGCGGGGATCATAGCACAAAGTGCTGCTCGATACATATTTATAACCTCATAGACAACAAAGTGTGTGATACCAGATAGCAGTTTACTACTTTACAAGCAGTGAGACACTAGGCGAATATGCCCTCTGGCGTGCTCATAACTGCCTAAGCCGGTATACTGAAAGTTGATAAGTACTAAACTATAGGGGATGCATTTGATGTCGGAACTCTACTCTTTAACAGCCCACCAACTTCGCGATATGCTGCGCAATAAGCAGGTTAGCAGTGTTGAGATCACCAATAGCGTGATTCAACGTATGCAGCAAGTGGAGCCCAAGGTAAAGGCCTACATCACCCAGTGCCCTGATCTAGCTCTTGAACAAGCCAAGGCTGCTGACGAGCGATTAGCCAGCGGTGATGCTCAAGCTGATTTGTGCGGCATTCCTATGGCGATTAAAGACAACATGTGCACCATCGGTGTACCAACCACCGCCGCCAGTAAAATCCTAGAGGGATTTATACCGCCGTATGACAGCACTGTCATCGCTAAACTCCGCCAACAGGGTGTGGTTTTCACCGGTAAAACAAACCTCGATGAGTTTGCCATGGGAAGCAGCACCGAAAACAGCGCGTTCTTCCCAAGCCGCAATCCGTGGGATACTAACCGCGTGCCGGGCGGCAGCTCCGGCGGCAGCGCCGTCGCCACATCAGCAGATGAGTGCATCGTGGCTCTAGGCTCGGATACTGGAGGCAGTATTCGCCAACCAGCATCTTTATGCGGTGTCGTGGGCATGAAGCCGACATACGGCCGTGTCAGCCGATATGGGCTCATTGCATTCGCGAGCTCGTTAGACCAGATCGGTCCATTTAGTAAAGACGTGGAAGACTGCGCGTTAGTGCTTAACGCCATCTGCGGTAAAGATAGATTCGACAGCACCAGTGTGGATATGCCAGCCGAGGATTTCGGACGCAACTTGCACGCTGGCGTGAAAGGCCTGCGCATTGGCGTGCCTAAAGAGTATTTTGGCGAAGGTGTTGACCCCGAAGTGGGTGCCCGTGTGATGGCAGCTATCGACGAATTGAAGGCTGCAGGTGCGGAGGTTGTGGAGATATCGCTGCCCAGCACCGGATACGGCTTAGCTTGTTATTACATCCTGGCTCCATGCGAAGCCAGCAGCAACCTGGCTCGGTTTGACGGCGTAAAGTATGGTCACAGAACCAACACATCCACCCACCATACCGGTGTGACTGAGATGAGCCGCGGCGAAGGCTTTGGAGCTGAAGTGAAGCAGCGAATTATGATTGGTACCTATGCTCTGTCAGCAGGTTATTACGACGCCTTCTATCTAAAAGCGCAGCAAGCTAGGACCATCATCCGCCGTGAATATGATGAAGCATTTGAAAAAGTGGACGTAATTGCCGCGCCAACCTCACCTGTGGTGGCGTTTGGCATCGGCGAGAAGGCTAACGATCCGCTGAGCATGAAGCTCGCTGACATCTGTACCATCTTAGTGAACATCGCAGGACTTCCTGCCTTAAGTATGCCTTGCGGTTTTAAAGATGGTCTGCCAGTTGGACTTCAGCTTATCGGTAAGCCGTATCAAGAAGCGGAGCTGCTGCGTGTGGCTCAAGCTTACGAACTGCGGTCTGGTTGTGTTGGTCAGAAGCCCAATATTTTGTAGGTGGATTATCGTTGTGTAGCCTCATCGAGCAGTTGAGATATTATGTTGCACATCGGTTAAAAAAAAGCGGTCCAAACGACTTTGGCGGCGCGTGCGTGAGCACTGTGCCGCCATTCGCGTTATACATCGCGAGATGCCTTCCGAATGGCGGGGTGTGTTTGGCAGCTTCACCGTTCGTATGAAGTCTATTCAATCTGAGCTGTATCAAAGAGTGCTGAGTGCCGACCAGATACTTCGCCGTCTGCCCAAAGATAGCCTGATTGAATCTATCATTCTGCAGATCAAGATAGGCATCCACCGAGGATTAGGCAACCGACAGTTGGCCGGCGCGTATGAATCGGCACTAGATAACCTGAACCTGCAGAAGCAGCGGCGAAACGAGATGCTTGCTGCAGCGCTTAAGATCGAAAATGAGGTCATCGAGTTTACATTGCAGCTCCAGCGGTGGGGCGATCAAATGATGAGCATAAACCGTGTCAGCCTGACCGGCAGCAGCAGCGGCAACACCGCCGATATCCTGGAGCAGATGCAGCAAGAAATGGAAGACATCCAAACCGCCATCCGCGCCGCCCAAAACGAGATATATACATAGGGACATCGCGTGCGGTGTCCGTTTGTGCGGTGCCCCTCACCGCGTGTCCGCGATTTTCGATGTGGGCACGGCACGCCATGCCCCAACATTCCCATTACCTATTACCGAATGCCATATACGGCTGTAAATCATAGTTAATGTATGGTAGCATTACCATAAATGCTTCTATTCATGATTTGGAGGAATCTATGCTGCAGCAGATATGTTGTTGCCTTGCTATTATCACGCTGTTATTGTCGTCAATTTCTGTGAAGGCAGGAACTGGAATGCCTAGTGAACTGAAACAACGAGACCGCTGGGTCACCGCGGTTTGTAAAGATGAAAATGTGATCTCGGATCCAATAGGCCCGCGATGCAGCACCTTGCCATTTTCCTTTGTATATAATGGCAAGTCATTCGCCCAGTGTTACCGAAGCTGGAAGCGAACCGTCAGCACTGCGAAGCTTGACAGTAATCGCATCAAGCACACCATCTCTTACACGGATCCCATTACCGGGCTTGCCGTTGAGTGCCAAGCTATAGAGTATCGCGATTATCCTGCTCTAGAATGGGTTCTTCACTTCACTAACCATGGCAGCGCAGACACCCCCACCATCTCCAATATTGAAACACTTGACATGACCTTTGGCTGTGACAGATCTAGATCTGTGCTCTACCGTGCCCAGGGTGACGATAATTCGGGCAACAGCTTTCGAACAGTTGAGCAACCGTTAAAACTCGATATCCCGGAATACACCATGGCTCCTGCAGCCGGACGCTCGTCAGAGGGTGCTTTTCCCTTCTTCAATGTTGACCTTGGCGGCAGCGGCGTCGCAGTTGCGGTTGGATGGTCTGGTCAGTGGCAGAGCCGTTTCTCTACCCTTAGCACAGATACCATACGTGTCACCACAGGGCTTCAATGTGCCAAGCTCAAACTTCATGCCGGTGAAAGCATCCGCACACCACGTGTTCTCATGGTGTTTTGGTCAGGCAAAGATGAAATGCGCGGACCTAACCTCACACGACAGGTTCTGATGTCGCACTACCTGCCGCGCCGTAACGGCGAATTGGTGATGGCACCCATTTGCGGCAGCACCGCAGTTGTTGACCCAGGCGGCAACTATGAGGCCCCGCATATCAGGGCCGCCGAGGTTCTCGCTAAACGAGGTTTCGAAGTATTCTGGTCCGACTGCGATCCCGAACAATGGTATCCTGGCGGATTTCCCAATGGCACCGGAAACTGGTATGTTGATAAAGCGAAGTATCCCAATGGTCTAGAGCCTGTAGCTGACGCTATCCGCAAGGACGGCCTCGATTATCTACTATGGTTTGAACCAGAGCGTGTTTTCCAAG
The DNA here is from genome assembly GCA_964519405.1 of uncultured bacterium. Lineage (GTDB taxonomy): Bacteria > Armatimonadota > HRBIN16 > HRBIN16 > HRBIN16. Next base: position 16,164 of record CAZFLA010000030.1, on the reverse strand, counting down.
ATACCATGTTGGAGAAGGAGCATCCCAACTACATCATTGCGCTGCCTAATACGCCGCACAGGTTGTTCCATCTAGACAACCCCGAAGCGCGCCGCTGGATGACCGATTTACTAGACGGCTACATTAAGTCACTGCACCTAAAATGGCTGCGTTGGGACTTTAACATTCAACCACTGGACTACTGGAAAAGCTGCGACTCAGAAGATCGACAGGGTATGACCGAAATCCGCTACATCGAAGGTCTATACGCCATGTGGGATGAACTGCAGCAGCGAAACCCTGGTCTCGTTATTGACAACTGTGCCAGCGGCGGTCGCCGCATAGACCTAGAGACGATGTCAAGGGGTTTACCACTGTGGCACAGCGACCGTCAGTGTTTCGGCATAGATGACATGGCAGACCAACTTCAGACAGTCAGTCTGAACCGATGGATACCCATGCACGGCTGCGGGATCTTCGGTTTTGAACCATCCTACACCTTCCGGTGTTCTATGACCGCCGGCAACATCGTGTGCACCGACAACCATGCGGCATCTGCACCTGGGCGTGATGATGAGGTTCTGCGAACTGTCGCGATATACAAGAAGCTGAGGCCATACATGCTGGGCGACTTCTACCCGCTGTACAGCTTCACTTCCAGCGAAGCCGACTTCTATGGTTATCAGTTCGACCGTGCCGATCAACACCGCGGATACGCACTGATCTTGCGGCGCAAAGAGTGTAAGCAGAACACCACAACCATCGCATTACATGGTATCGACCCTACAGGCACCTATCGCATTAGTTTCGAGGATACAAAAGATACGATGAAGCTTACAGGCAAGCAGCTGATGCAGCTTGAGGTAACAATAGCGGAAGCACCTGGTTCCAGCATCTTGTATTACACGCGAATTAGGTAACATATAGTATATCGTCCGGTCTAAATGACACTTCGAGTGTATTGGATCGGACGATAGATTCCATTCTGTATCCGTCATATGATAAAATCCATTCGTGACACCGCATCTGAGAGCCTGGCGTGATCCGCTCTCATCCAAGAAGCCTCATGCAGGCAAAGAATAATATGGCTAGATTAGAACACATATCACAACTGCTCGATGCAAAAGTCGTCGATACCGACGGACAACTGCTTGGGCGGGTTACCGAAGTTTGCACCAATACAGATGAAAAGCTGCCATGTATCGTATCACTGCAGATCAGCAGTGGTAAGGAGTGCACATGGGTCAGTATAGAGCATGTCAGTTTAACACCAAAACTGGTTAAGTTTCGCGGCAACATCAAGAAGGTTGAGCAAATACCCCCTACAGAAAACGACTACCTCTTGCGCCGTGACCTTCTAGATAAGCAGATTGTCGATGTACACGACCATCGCGTTGTTCGAGTTAACGACGTATGGCTTGCCCCATATAACCACACATGGGGCGTTGTTGGCGTAGAGGCTGATGTTCGATCCTTAGCGCGGCGGATTGGCGGCGAAAGTTTTGTGAAGTGGATCACACGCCGGCTGCACCTGCGGATATCGTCACGCATCATCCCTTGGAATGACGTCGAGCAGCTGAGCACATCCGGCGGCGGAATCAAATTGAAGGTTCCATACACAAAAATCGCCCGACTGCACCCTGCCGATATCGCCGACATCGTAGAACAGCTAGACCCCGCAGATCGAACCAAGGTTATCAGCAGTCTTGACCTGGAAACCGCCGCGGATACCATCAGCGAGGCGGAGCCCGAAGTGCAGGCCTCCATTATCGAGAGCCTAGACGATGAACATGGCGCTGATATCCTTGAAGAAATGGAGCCCGACGAGGCTGCTGACATCCTTCAGGATCTGTCTGATGAGCGTTCTGAGGCGTTGCTTGAGGAAATGGAACCCGATGAGGCTGACGATGTGAAGCAGCTTCTGGAGTATGACGAAGAGACGGCTGGCGGCTTGATGACCACAGAATTTGTCAGCATTTCGTGCCACTTCACCGCCGAACAGACCATAGAGGCCATCCGAAAACTGCACCCCGATGCCGAAACCATCTATTACATCTACGTCATCGATGATGACGAGAAGCTCATGGGTGTTATCAGTTTACGTGACCTCATTGTCAACACACCAGATACACAGGTCACGGAGTTTTTGGTTAACGAAGTCATTAGCGTTCAAGCCGATGAGCATGAAGATGAGGTTGCCAGCTTGATGGGCAAGTATAACCTGCTGGCTCTGCCGGTTGTGGACAGCGATAACAAGCTGATCGGCATCGTGACGGTTGACGACACCGTGGCGCGCCTGCTGCCCTCTGAACGCCGCCGCCGACAAGATAAGGATCGAGAAGATTGAGGTTACTTCGGCAAGCGGGCATAAAGCCGGTATGGATCTGGCTGTTTGTGCTCTGCTTGCTGAGCTTTGTTCTTGCTGGCTGCCAACACAAACAACCGCAGCCCCTCACCGAGCTGCAGATCACTTTTATCGATGTTGGGCAGGGCGATGCAGCACTCGTCCAGACGCCGTCAGGCAAAGTGATGTTGATAGACTCGGGCCCGCAAGCCAGTCGGCGTATGCTGGCCAAAGTTTTGAAGCGTCTCAACATCCGAAAGATCGACTGCATGGTGTTAACCCACCCCGACAGCGATCATATCGGAGGGGCCGAAAGCATCGTGAAAAGATACCCCATCGGTGAAGTGCTGACGAACGGAGCGCCATACGACTCCGTACCGGCGTTTCGGCTGAATGCTTTGATGCACCAAAAAGGGATGCCTATTCGCAGTGAAGTCGCTGGACAAACATACCAGCTTGACGACAGCGTAAAACTTAGTTTTTGGAACCCTGCCAGCACGCTGGCAAGCGGCGACAACGGAAATTCACTGGTATTCCGCTTAAGCTACGGTCAAACCAGCGTGTTGTTTACCGGCGATGTGGAAGGCGTGGGGCTAACTCACTGCGTACGCGCGGCACAGCCAGTTGATGTGCTTAAGGTCAGCCATCATGGCTCAACGAACGGCACCACGCAGGAGCTGCTGCAGTGTCTGCAGCCCAAAGCGGCGATCATCAGCGTTGGAGCAAACAACAGCTATGGTCACCCAAGTGAAGATATATGTCAACTTCTGAAGCAGTATTGCCAGAATGTCTATAGAACTGACGAGTGTGGAAATATCACGCTGCGTTCCGATGGAAAAGCGCTGTCTGTGAAAACACAGTATTAGTGGTTTAAGGAGTATATCCATGAGTGAAAACACCGTTACCCCCATTACAATTCGCGATTTTACGATAGGAGCAGCCGATGGTCCGCTGACGCTGATCGCTGGGCCATGCGTGATAGAGACTGAGATCGGATGCATGGATACAGCCGCCTACATGGCTGAGCTTTGCGAAGAGCTTGGTATCAACTACATCTTTAAGGCGAGTTGGGATAAGGCTAACCGCACGAGTATCCATAGCTACCGCGGTCCAGGACTGGAGCGCGGTCTGGAGATACTCAACAACGTCAAGCAGAAGCTAAAACTTCCTGTGCTTACCGATGTGCATGAGACGGTTCATGTGAAGCAGGTGGCCGAAGTGGTCGACATGCTTCAAATCCCCGCATTCCTGTGCCGGCAGACCGACCTGCTCGCCGTTTGCGCCGAAACCGGTGTGCCTGTGAATGTGAAGAAGGGACAGTTCTTAGCAGCTTGGGACATGAAGAACGTGGTGGAAAAACTGCGTGAAGCGGGAGGCAAACAGGCTATGCTCACCGAGCGCGGTTCCAGCTTTGGCTACAACACGCTGATTGTTGACTATACCAGCCTGCCCACCATGCGCAGTTACGGCGTTCCGGTTTGTTTTGATGCCACCCACAGCCTTCAGTTGCCTGGCGGTGCAGGCAGCAGCAGCGGCGGTCGCCGCGAGTTTGTGCCCCACGTGGTAAGGGCCGCCGCAGCCGTGGGTATGGATGCCCTGTTTATGGAGATCCACCCCAACCCCTCCAAGGGTTTGAGCGACGCCAGCACGATGTACCAGCTTGATCAAATGCCCAAACTGCTGAAGCAGGTGCTAGCCATCCGCAATGCATTAAAATAGCGGCTTACCGCCGATCAGTGTTACGAAAGCCCCCTCGTTCGCCGCGCGCAACCGCGCGGTGAACGAGGGGGCTTTCGTTTTAGCGCATCATTGGTCTTGACTAATGCACACGATAAGTAGTCGGATGCTCACCAACGGGCAAATGAAGATACCACTGAAACTCGCAGCGAAAGAGCGGATCTATAGCCCAAGCCGCGCAAATGCAGACAACGGATTATCTCTATCTGCCGTAATTCGTTTCTATGACCTGCTTCCAACCATCGTTTCGCGGTAAGGGTAACGCGGCTAGTTTGCACAATCCCATGAAGATGATGGGTGGTATAAATACCATGATCAAACCGTATACCGAGACCGATCCGAGTATCGCCAACCAGTTCGTCACGGGATGACCACTAATGGCAGCTAATAATAACACACGGACCGTCATCAGTGTCTGCACAATGTACACCAAGGCAAACACCAGCCAATACCGGCGTGTGGCACAGCCGACACATAGAAATATCAATGTCGGGACGAAGTAGTTGGCAACCCATCTGCTATTCATACGCAGAATGCCAGGTTGACTGCCATCCACTCCGCTGCTAACAACCTGCGTCATGAAAATCAAAGCAGCAGATACCACTAATGTGATTATCGCGATGAAGAAATAAGCTGCTGCCTCCTTCGTGTGGTTTTGAAAACCATCTTTTATCGTAAATTGCATGCAGGTCAGTGTTTTGCTTATACCATTCATCATTCTTTATACATGCCACTAAACAGGGAAAACACTTGGCTCCATCGAAATGGTTTATAGGATTTTCCTATCTGTTCGGGCCCTGGTGTTCGGAACTTATGTGTCATGACATGACCGTCTTCGCACAGGTAAAGCACTGTATCTGGTATCATTACATTAATATCTTGATTTTTGTCTGGACTCCTTGACCCAAATACCCGATCCACATATTGATCAGCTGTTTCTTTCCAGGCGTAATAAGGCGCCGGTCCTTTTCCCTCGGTATGGAAGATATCTGCCATCAATACAGGCATCTTAAGAACCGGTATATTGCCTGCCACATCCCGAAAATACGCGATGAGAAGATCATACGAGGCGGTGTCCATGCCAGGCACGGCTCGGACATAGGCATATGAGCCGATAAATGGCTGGCCAAACTCTTCACAGTTTTTAGTCCATGTATTTAGTGGACAGCATGTTGGCTCTTTGGCTAGCAGTTTGCGAGCGGTTGATTCTAGCGGTGGGATTTCTGTATCATAGTCGTCCATGTACATACGGAGCGCCACGCCGCATTGATGAAGGTTAGAGATGCATACCGTCTTCTTGGCATTCTGCTTCGACCGCGCTAAAACCGGAAATAACAACGCCGCTAATACGGCGATTATGGCGATAACCACCAGCAACTCAAGGAGAGTAAATCCGCGATTTTTCATGACCGTTTGACCGTCTTAACATCAATTCCTACGAATTCAAAACAACTTACCGGCTGCAGCAGTCTGATCAAGTTCCAGCCGCAGTTTAGATCATCCATGATCCGATGTTGTTATACCCGGTATCGTTTGATGTTGTCAATACCACGTTAGCGCTATTCTTTAGAAATATATCGGGGAATACATAAACATCTGAGCCAATCGCATCATAGCCATAACGGATAACCATGAGCCCACCTAACTGCTCTTACTACCGCTGCGAAAAAACCGCGGCATCATGGCTAATTTGCACATGGCTCCGCATAGTATCTACACGAATGGCTGTAAAAGTATCACTTGGCCCGAAGGTATACTATAATAGAAGGTAAATAGTATAGTATCCGGCGATTCGGGGAGGCTATCATGGATCGAAGGAAGTTTATCATCTCCAGTGCGACGGCGATCGGCACAGGTATTTTAGGTGCAGCGAGTCTCGCTCAAGCTAAAGAACAGACATCAGCAAAGAAACCGCAGATAGATGAAGTCATGGCCACGGCCATCACACTGCCCCGTAAAATGCGGTTGTGTGATGACACCATTCGTCTGGCCACTAAAGCGGTCACAGGCGGATGGGGCAGCGAAATGCGTTCACTGCCGTTCAAACTTGAGGACAAAGTAGACACCTCATCAATGAGCGAGTATATGAAATACGCGCAAGCCGTGAGGTTGATCTCTGAAAACGCGCCCTTGCGTTATGAAACGGGCATGCGCCTGATTGGCAGCGCCACCGTATTGGATGCCACTAGCCACATCGTGCCGTTATACAATCAATCCAGTGTTAGCCACACCACTATTGGGTATGAACAGGCGTTAAAATCCGGTATCGGTGGGATTCGTGCCAAACTCGAAAAGCGACTACTGGATAAAAACCTCGATGCCACACAGCGTGACTATCTGGAATCCATGCGCATCTGTCTAGATGCCTATAACTCTTGGCACAAGCGCAACATGGAGCTGGCAGCACAACGCGGCGCCACGCAAATCGCCGAGGCCATGAAGAACATCCCCGAGCACGCTCCCAGCAACTTCTTTGAAGGCGTGCTGTCACTGCATCTGCTGTGGGCATGGACCCGACTCTGCGGTAACTGGAGCGGCATCGGCCGATTTGACAAGATGCTTGGCCCGTTGCTGACCCGCGACTTGAATGCCGGCAAAATCACGCTTGATGAGGCCCGCGAGCTGGTGGCACACTTCTGGCTAATGGGTTCCGAATGGATCCGGCCGGTTGGTCAAGGAAGCGGTGACGCACAGTTCTACCAGAACATCGTGCTGGGCGGTATTGATGAATTCGGTCGTGAAGTCACCAATCCGGTGACCTACCTCGTTTTGGATGTGGTTGAGGAGCTGCGTATCAGCGACTTCCCGATCGCTGTTCGGTTGAATGAGCACACGCCAGATCACCTGATCAAGCGGATTGCGCAGGTGCAGCGCCTAGGCGGCGGCATCATCGCCACATACAACGAGCCAGTTATCATCCAAGCCATGACGAAGCTGGGTTACCCGCTGGAGGAAGCACGCAACTTCACAAATGATGGTTGTTGGGAAGTGCTTGTTCCGGGCAAGACGGCGTTTACTTATATACCATTCGACACACTTCAACTGCTTCAGGACGTCACTGGCACAGCCAATGCATCGACGCCTATCCCACAGTATGCCAATTTTAATGCGCTCTACAGCGCTTTCGAAAAGCGTCTTGCGGCACATGTTCAGTGGCATCACGAGGTTGCAGACGGTTGGATGATCGGCGGTTCACCTGCGATAGTGCCCTCCATCTTTGTAGAGGGATGTATTGATAACGCCGCAGACTACAACAACCGAGGCGCCAAATACTACCAGTTAGCTTGTCATGCTGGCGGCATCGCGGATACCGCGAACAGCTTGATGGCTATTAAGCAGGTTGTATTCGATGCAAAACTCGCCAGTTGGAGCGATCTCGTCACCGCCATGCGCACCGACTGGAAAGACAACGAAAGCCTGAGGCGCCTTGTGGCCTCTCGCGTGCCTAGCTATGGTAATGACAACGCTCAGGCAGATGCGATGGCACAAAGGGTATACAACAGCTTCACTTCACTGGTCGCAGAAACGAAATACCGCAAAGGCGTGTTCCGTCCGGCTGGTATCAGCACCTTCGGCCGAGAAATCGAGTGGAGCCCTGTGCGGAAAGCCACTGCGAATGGGCATCATGCCGGCGATATTCTTGCGACGAACTTCTCGCCGTCACCTGGCAGCGACAAATACGGGCCAACAGCCGCTCTGTGCAGCTACTGTAAAATGGACTATACCAATTTACCTGGCATCGGCGCTTTCGAGTTGAAGCTGCTGCCTGCCAGCGTGAAGGGCGATAAGGGCATTCAGACCATGGTCAGCCTGCTTAAGGGCTTTCAGAAAATGGGCGGATGCTTCCTGCACATTGACGTGGTTGACTCAAGCATGTTAGTTGATGCTCAAAAACATCCCGACAAATACCCGAACCTATCGGTGCGCGTAGCGGGATGGAGCGCACGTTTTGCCACGTTAAACAAACAGTGGCAGGATATGATCATCAACCGCACACAGCAAATCGTCTAGTTGTCCATCAGGGGTATGAGCTTCTTCATACCCCGTTTTCTAATCGCCGCATAAGGGATATCACGCACCCCATGAATGATCGCACTAGCCTCGTTAGCCCGGATGTGTTATATTCCTCACTCTCTTTCGACGCCAAACCACTTCACCGACCGTTTGTCTACATCAATATGGTGATGAGCCTTGATGGCAAAATCACGCTTGACAACGTCGGCGGCACTAGTGACGGACTTGGCAGCAGTATGGACCGTCTGGTCATGCACCGTCTGGAGGAGCTTGCGGACTGCGTGATGATCGGTGCACAGACACTGCGCTCTGGCCGTATCGCATACCCCCCTTCGCTTCGGCGGGCTATTGTGACATCCAGCGGGCAGCTGCCGATGCAGCACGGCTTCTTCACCAACGCCGAGAAACCTGCGATCGTGTTTGCGCCACATTCACTATCGGCAGAGGACCAAGAGCGCATATCGGCCTCCGCAGAATTGATACTAGTCGGTGAGAAGCAAGTAGACATCGCCGAGGCGGTTCGCCGATTATCTGACATGGGGGTATCGGCGCTTTTATGCGAGGGCGGCGGTCATATGAACTATGAGATGTTTCAAGCGGATATTGTTGACGAGTTGTTTTTAACGCTGGCACCATGGATTAAAGGCGGCAAGCATATCCCAACGCCGGTTGAGGGTGACGGCTTCGTCCGCGAAGCCGCTAAACGTATGGAGCTCATTTCGGCAGCGCAACACCAAAACGAGCTCTACTTAAGATATCGCCGGGTGGAGCCATAACAAGAGGCGGTCAATAACACGCCTGCTGCTGCCACACCCGGCTTACCTATTCACCTAGTATGCGGTGGCGAAGCATATCAAGCGCGCTTTGGCTGGCACGCCACTGAACAACACCTCGCTGGGCACCGAATAGGCGCTTTTCGGCTTTCACACCATCTGGACCGGCTACACCAATCCACACCAAACCCACAGGCTTTTCTGGAGTGCCGCCATCTGGTCCGGCAATGCCCGTCGTGCTGATCGCCCAGTCAACACCCATCTTTTGCCGCACGCCTTCAGCCATCTCGCAAGCAGTTTGCTCACTGACTGCGCCATAGGATTCCAGCGTCTTTTCATCTACGCCTAACACATCACGCTTAATGCGGTTGTCGTAAGCAACCACCGCACCCATCAGCGCATTGCTGGCGCCAGGAACGCCGCTAAAGCGATGTGCCACCAGCCCTCCTGTGCAGCTTTCTGCGGTAGCTATAGTCATGTTTTTTTGCCAAAGTAACTGCAGCACCGCGGTCTCTAGGTCGGTATCATCCACCCCATACAGGTTGTTGCCCAACGCTTCTCGGCACTTCTGCTCGCACTCGTCTATCAGCTTCAGACACTCTTCATCCGTGGCACCAGATGCGGTAATCCGAAAATGCACCTCACCCAGTTTCGCATAGGGTGCGAGGGTGGGGTTTGTGCAGCTCAGCAGATGCGCGAGGCGCTCCTCTGCTGCGGCTTCACCCAATGCCGCCACGCGGATCACACGCGACATCAGCTTGGTCGACCGGCTGCCCGCCAAAAATGGTACCACTGCGTCTTCAAACATGGGGATACATTCGTTAGGAGGTCCAGGCAGCGCAAACACGTGCTTGCCTTGCCACTCCACATGCACGCCTGGTGCTGTGCCGTTTGGATTGGGGATCGACTGCGCGGTGCTTGGGCGGGTTGCCTGACGATACTGACTGTTGGTCATGTTGAAACTTCGCTTGCTGAACAGCTCTACCAGTTGCCGTTTCAACTCTTCATCCATTACCAGCTCATCGCCGATGGCCATGGCGATTCCATCACGCGTGATGTCATCCTCCGTGGGACCTAAGCCGCCGATGGTGATGACGACATCCGCTCGCGATAGTGCCTGCTTCAGCACATCCGTAAGTCGGGTGAGGTTATCGCCAACCGTCTGTCTGTAGAGCGCTCTGCTGCCAAGCTCCGGCAAACGGGCTGCGATAGCCGCGGCGTTGGTATCTGTGATCATGCCCATGAGCAGTTCAGTGCCGATAGATACTATTTCAACAGTCATACATTACTCCTGAATTGGTGTTCCATTCTCAGATTACCGCGTATAGAGGCATTTGACCAATTCGTGGGGGTGTCACAACACCCATGCTATGACCGGACATGTGTAGAGGCAGGCCCCTGTGCCTGCCCTAAATGGGTCATTGCAATGCTGGGTCATGGCTATGTTGGGGCATGGCGTGCGTTGGGGCATGGCGTGCCGTGCCCATCGTGGGCGTAGGGCAGCCATGCCACCCAAAAACCTATATCAGCAACCTAATTCCGTACACAATACACCTAAAATGAGAGTACAATCCTATTATAACGTCGTGGTGATTGCTGTTACTGTTGGCATTCCCGTCAATTACATTTCGTTTAGTGAGGAGACAATATGGGCGCACCGTTTATAATTAAACCAATCACACAAGGCACTTCCGATATAGACGCTTGTATTATCGAGTTGGGTAACCATCTTGCTCAATCTGAAGATTTTAGCCAAATCATTCCATCGATATTTAAGGCAGTGATGGATAAATACAACCAATCTAGTAACTCAAAAATGAAACTTGATATTATGGTTGAATATCTGGCATATGCCGGTCGATCGTTAGAGGTGTCACGGGAAGATTCATTACAAGCCAAATACCTCGCGAATTTGCTTGGTATTTCAGAAACCCAAGCGAAGGCTTGTTGGAACATCGCGAAGCAAAAGGTTCTTGACAGTTATCAATCACCTAACTCGCAATCTGAGCAGGCACACAATGAAGAGCGTCAACCTGTTAAGGTAGTATCAAATGCAAACACCAGAATGGTTCTCGACCAAACGTGGGCGCTTATTGTTGCCTCTATATGTGGCCCAATCATATGGTTGATAACAACCCGGAAAGACTATATTAAGTTCATATTCTGCGCAAGTTTATACATAATAATGTTTATAATTATGCAAACAGAGAATAGAACAGGGTTGTTTATAATATCTAGCGCAACCTTGTTTACCATTATCCGATTACTATCGACTTTAGATATTGGCCTTCGTTCTGATGATGAGTTTGCACATCAAAGCTCCCGGTCCAATAAAATTGCGGTTACAATAGCCACATTCTTTTCGTTTTATACCTGGGCATACACATGTAAACATAATAAAATTCGATTTCTTGTAGCGTATAGTTGTCAACAACTCATCGTATTATATATCACGATGTGGTCAACACTATGGGTAAATGAAGCATATGGTATTTATGAAAACATCCAAAAGCATGCGCCAACGTATGTCGATATCAATATTCATCTAAACGATGCATTAAATGTACAACTTCTATACAATCGAATGTCAATCGCCTTCGCCGTTTTGTTCATATATTCAATTATCTTATGTATATGGTCGGTTCTCGATTCTCGCTTGAGAACTCCAGACGTCTCGGATAGTAAAGCCAGTTCCTAATAGTTAGTGTATGAAATAACAACCTACATTGTTAAATACGCTTCATTTACAATACAATACGGCATGCAAAATATGCCACACATTCGATTATTATGTATGTGATTTCTGTTAGGGGATGGTTGGAAACGCGTATGGGCAGGCCCCTGTGCCTGCCCAAAATGGGGCATGACAATGTTGGGGCATGGCGTGCCGTGCCCACCATGGACGGGCATAATAGGGCACCGCACGCGATGCCCCTACCATTTTTACCGAACATTTTTACCGAACCCGGGCGGCGACCTGCTTGAATAACCAAGCGAGCGTATACATTTCGCTCTCGGGCACTGCTTTCTCTGGGTATTTTAGCCAGCTCTGAACGATGTAGCGCGTGGGGCGGCCTCCAATAGCGCGGTATTCGTCAATCATCTTCAGCGTGAGGCTGCAGAAGGCTTCGCTGCTGACGTTGCCGCCTTGGCTATTCACAATGAGGTTAAAGTCCAGTTTTTGCCCTTTCACAAAACGCTCGATATCCAAAATGCGCGTCATCCAGTCGATCTTCATCGGATCTTTTTCACCGGTAGGAGCAGGCAGGTGGTAATTCATGATGCTATCGTGTTCTGCGGTTCCCTTGGCATATTCGTACGGATTATCTACCGTGACACCTGAAAATGCCACTCCCGCCTTCTTGGCGGCGTTAAGCACAGGGGGCAGCAGTTCGTAGAAATCGCCATTCGCCAGACCGTGGTTTCTATACGATGTGTTACCCTTCCATCCCCAGTTTGGAAAGTTGCTTAACTCGAAGAATTTTATTTTAGGAAAGCTCTTTCGCCATTCCTTCAGATAATCCACAATCTCTGCAGCAACCACATTGATGTCCGTGAATCCAGGGATATCAAAGCGTCCCACGTCCTGACCAGGATGCATCAGTCTGCGAATCGGTCCATCCATGTTCAGATAGCTAGGAACTCCACCCGCTTGAAGCAGCGGATCGATCTTCGCAATCTCGGTTTGTGCGGTGATCTTACCAACACCACGCTGCATACTGGCTGGTGGCGTGTCGTTGATCCCCTTTGGGTTTGGAGCCTTGAAATCCGGACGTTGGGCTACCCAGTCGAAATAGCCGCATTCTATGGCAAGCTCAATACCCAGTTCGTTCGCCCGTTTAGCAACCCGTGCGATATCTGCATGGGGAGTGATGAAAGCAAGGGTGTTGATGTAAAACTCCAAACAGTCCAGCTGTTTGGCTGTTACCGGCCAGCCATCAGGTTGATCAGTTAACTGCGCCGGTGAGAAGTGAGCCATCCATAATCCTGGACGTCGTTTGCTTCGTGCGGTGGATTTCGGGATGTAGGCCAATGTCCGCTCCTTAGTCATGCAGATCAGGTCGTTTCGTGCAACACATAGAGACAATATTACGGTCGCAGCCGCTGAACAACAGCAAATATGCGATAAGCTGTCTCCACAGTATCACGGCAGAGGGTCAAATGCAATCAACAGAGCACCGGCATGTGAAATGCACGGTGCTCTGTATTGAAGTGTTAGCAGTTTGGATTATAACTTAACAGTTATCGGCCTTGAAGCATTATCGTCAATCATGAATGATGCCGGGGTGGCTCCTTCAACTGGTACAAACGGCAGACGCACGGTAACCTGCTGACCAGGTTTGATGTTGCCATTAAAGCCCCTTTGACTGTTCTGTGCCCACAAGATGCCATCATAGCTCCATTCTGAGCCATCAGTATCTATGACAGAGGCAGCAAACTGCGAGCCGTCCAAGGCCTCCTCAGATTTTGTGTGGTTCGTGAAAGTAGCAGTCACCACATACCGCGCATCGGTCTCATCCGTTGCGGCTGCCATCTGACAGGAATCGACACGCACAGAGAACTTCTGCATAGGGAAGACATCTTTGCCCATCACAGCTTGGAAACGCTCATATGGCACACTGAGGTTGGGGTATTTTGGGTCAGCATACTGAGCTTCAAGCTGTTTGATTTTCCCTGTCAGGTTATAACGCAGCACCTTGCGGTCGGTGGGAATGATCATGATCTTGTTGATACTCTCCGATGCCGGCACAGAAACCACAAGCCTTAGGTTCACCTTCTGACCAGGCTTTAGGTCTTGATCAAGGGTCTGCGATGTTTCTTCAATGGCCCATCGATTGACAGCTTCCCAGTTGCCATTCTTAGCATCAACTGCCGTGATGTCAATCTGGCTGCTGTTGCCATACAGATCGTTTTTGTTGGGATTCTGGAGGGTGAAATGCACCACAAGCAGCCGTTTACCAGGTTCCGCGACGTATGTCTCTTGGTCTAGATAAACTGGGCCGATGGTATATTCCATACTTTTCACAGTGAAGTTATACGGCTTGTCAGAACTGTTAATGGTATAGGTAACGCCAAACTGGGCGTTCTCACCAGGTAGTTGAGTTGTCCCTTTAACAATATTGGTTGGTTTAGTTTTGGTCGATTTCACAGTGGTCTTTGCGGTCGAAGACTTAGCGGAAGTCTTAGCTTTTGGCTTCGCGGCCATTGTCGGCACGACACATAACAAGCACGCAGATACTACCAAGAAGGAACGCATCGATGCACCTCAGTGTATATCTTTTTATTTGCATAAACAGCTAAATCGCTGTGTTACTGCCAGTTTTATAGTTAATTACCAGTGATATCGCAGCCAGCATACCTAAACAATGATCGGCATACAGCCATTACTATTGTTATACCGTATATTTACGATGGACACGACCGAATCGGGGCATCTATATACGATTTATCAGCAGAAATGCACACAAATTCTTACATCAGATGTGAACTTGACATCAAGAGTCGATTCCGTTATGCTACCCCTAAGACAATAAGCTGGTGAAAACCTCAACCTCTCTCGGATGGAGATGCTTGATGACGAACTCGACACACATGCCAATGGATATCGCCCCATACGCACTGCCGAACTGTATCAATGACGAAATCCGTTGGGAGGAACCGCGAGATATATCGCATGTCGTGCTCACATTCGCATCAACCCCCACACAACCAATCAGCCTGCAGTATCAACGCGCCAACTGGCCTCAGCGTCGTGTGGAAATAGACTATCAAGGAATTAATAATGCCATGCCATATGGCTGGTGTGCCATTGATGACTGGTTCAACACCCCTTGGGTGCAGGCTGCAGTGAGTATCACGGAAGTTTCGCCATTAAAATATGAGATCACATTCCTTCCGTTAAGTGAAGAGCTGCCAGACTGCACTGACTACAATGTTAGCTTCCGACGAACACTAGGCATCAAGATAGCCGCCGATGCAGTTATCGACCATACAGAGGTCTACACCCGATACGAAACACACCAGTTGAAACTAGATATCGAACTAAACTGCGGCGGCACCACTGCAAGCAACATTACCGATGTTCGGGGCTATAACGCAGTCGTTCACTTGCAGGAAACAGAAAGCCAGTCACATATATGGCATATTGATGTGCTCTATCTACGCCCCGATATCCACCTGGCCGGTGACGAAAGTCACCTGCTAATCGAGATGGAGCATGATCGGTTCACCATTTCGCTCAGTTCGCTGATTAACCAGGGGCCGATATGGTATGCCCATGAGCACATTTTCATCAAACTCGCCGATGATCCCACTAACTTCACGGCCTATTTGGAACGCCACCGCAACGACCCGACCATCAACCAAAAGGTGATGGCGTTGCCGGATCAAGAACTCGGCGGAGCAATGTTTGGGCAGCCGCGTGCCCATCCGGTGTCCAACAACATCGGCTGTGCCTACGCGCGTCAGCGCTTTTGGGTGGAGTATAACGGCGATATTGTGCTCACAAAAGCCAACATCGAGCTGATGACTATGAACGATACTCGGCGCTTCCTGAACAAAAATGACGGTCGGCTGTTTATGAATCTGGAGCGATGGCGGTGTTTGGCCCGCTTTGCGGATCCGGCTCCAGTTCCCGCACAGAATCTGCACATCTGCTCGCAAGGTGTTGTGTGCGAACAAAAGTGCTATGCCGTGCCGTTGAGTAAGCCGATCAGTGCTCATCTTGCTGGCGATGAGTCCATCATCGCGATGATACGCTTGCGGTTTCGTAATGATGGTCTGCAGCCAGCCGAAGTCAACCTGCCGTTGGAATACTCCAGCGACTCAGAAAAATCATCAAACCGGTTTGGTCACCAACCTGGTGATGGTGCAGCCAGCGGGTATCTGGTTCCCAACAGCCCTCGGGAATCTCTGCGTATCGAGCAAGACGACAAGTGCATGAAGGTGTTCGGCGATTACGGCACGCAGCGCCCGCTTCGGTTCATTGTGGACACCGATATGCAGGTCGATGAAACACAGCGTGGAGTTCGGTTAACACAGTCATTGGCGCCTGGTGAGTCGGTAGACGCGGTCATCAAGCTGCCCTTCATCTCACTCGATACCGCGGAAGAACACGCCATGCTTCAAAGCATCGACTTTGACGCGGCTTACCAAAAGGTGAAGAGCTTCTGGCATCAGTGTTTCGCAAATGGAGCTCAGATATTCACTCCCGAATCGCGGTTGAACGAGCTGCATGCCATGCATCCGGTGCACATCGCCACGGCTGATGTCGCGATGGGTGATGATGCTCACCTCATCAATACATCGGTGGGAACA
>CAZFLA010000029.1:17547-28709 GCA_964519405.1 uncultured bacterium | reverse complement strand
TGACTAGATAACTTTCCGTCATATCCATCCCAAGTGGTTGTCATGCGCGATTCCCATATAGGAATTTCAAGTGATGCTGTAATTCGCCATTCTGTAGGTATCCTTGAAGAATTCCAAGCGCATTTCCCTAATGCGATAAAACCTAAGGACAAGTCTTGCGACGAAAATATAGGGGGAGAGTGCCAATATACAACAGAATCAATTGGTGAGATATCTGACAATTTACTATCCTTAACAATATCATGCAAATCACTGATATACGATATCCATTGTGTTTGAGCATCGTCGCGAATTCGCTTGGCCATGAGGTTCAGAGGATCAGAAAAGTATGGGGCAATCCTTGAGGATGGAATAATATCTGTTGTCGTGCGATTGCCGCAAAGGTTGGTATTCATAGCACTACAGAACCGCTGGAATATCTGGTCTTTGTCTGAAGAAAGTGTTCTGGCGCGAGTAGATGTCGCTAGTTTCAGCTTGCTAAACAACATGGAATACTTCGACCGCTCAGCGCGCACTTGAAGAGCCAACTTTTTGCGATCAGAATGAAGCAGGTCAACTTTATTCTTTAGGGATTCAATGGCACTTACATATAACGATGGTATCTCGTTCATGATTTGCAGCAACTGGTTCGCTTGGTTTTGCCATGATGTTGCTGCATGACGACATGCATATGCACGCAATGCACTCACTAGCTGGTCGTTGTCAAATCCATCCTCCTCCGATGATACTGTAAATACCGGAATACCATTATACTGATGTTCATTTAAAAATTCATCAAATGCACGCTTCGCTTCTACCCTGTCTTCATAGTCCAGCAAGTCGGCTCGATTAAGTGCCACAACAACCTGCCCTACCGTCTTCAGTGCTTGTTCAAGTAACTCAAAAACTCTGGACTGTCCAGGTTTTGTAACGTCTGCAACCACGACAGCTACAACGGCCTTCTGTAGATACTTTTCTGAGGTTGCATCATCTGTCTCTTTACCGAGGCCTGCATCAAATCCCGGTGTATCTACCAGTACCAGCCCTTCACTAAGTAGGGGTATGAGGGAATAAGCATGGATAACAGCATCGTCAGCAATCTCAGTGCCTCCATGGACCCCAAGATTCTTAAGCTTGGAGATGTCGTATGACTTAACCTTATTACCGGCTGCAACTACCTCAACGTGTGGTTCACCCCACGCAACACTCACACATTTTGAAGTGGCTATTTTGGCGCTGGTGAAAAGAATCGGCTCACCAAGGATAGTATTAATAAGGGAGCTCTTGCCTGATCCTTGCATACCAAAAAAGCCAACTTGTTGTGTCGGCTTTGTCAACAAGTCGTTACGGATCTCTTGAAGTTGCGATAACTGTTCTTGGAACGCATCTTGATCCTTAGTCAAGTGTGCTATCACTGTGTCACAAATACTTATAAGCACTCCGACAGCATTTTGCAACTCCATCACACGCTGCTTTACTTCCTTAATGCTTTTGTAAGACATATTATTCCCGACCGATTACCGAAATCGATATGTGTTCCAATTTCAAGAAGGATGTTTTGTCCATTTGTGACAACTACTATACCACCATCTGGACGATGTACAGTCCAGTTCACCTTGCTCGTATTGCGCAATCCCCACATAGACGGGTTTTCTGGGTGTTGACTGACTTCTGCAGTTGGCGAGTTAAAGTCGAAGGAGCTTATAAGGTTGGTGTGGTGAGGGTATAGCTTAGTATCATGGTTCAACATCACAATATCTGCATCCATCTTGATCATCATGGAAGGTGAAAGAATCTTGTTGCAACTCCAACATCTGTCGACTTGTTTAGATATATATCCCGATTCGGGCAGTTGATACAAATTCTGTTTACCACAGTGGGTGCAGTAAATAATGGTGTCTCGCGCGCGAACCATCGCCCGCTTCCATTCGCCTTCAGTAACACGCCCGTTTACAGAATCTCTTATACCATCAGTAAACGCTCTAATGAACAGATCACGTATAAAAGCAGGATACAACGGCCAAAAAGCGATCGCATTATCATGAATGCTAGAGACTGGACGGTTTGTATCATTCATAGGGTCATAGATAAACACTGGGTCTATGCCGTATAACTGGTTCATGGCATGAATGTCAAAACATCGGATTTTAGATTCTAGTTTTCCTTCCAGGGGATGATGGATCATGAGTAGATAGAACATCAAAACAGCAAGTGAATAAAGATCTGTTGACCTACTGGGGATAGCTTCACCCCTGACAACTTCAGGTGCCATGAAACGAGGGGTGCCAAGCACACCACCGCTCTTTGTTCCGTCGATTACTACATTGTCATTATCACAGATCAGAATATCACCTGTAGAGGGTTCAAAGAACACATTCCCAAACGAGATGTCACGATAACAAAGCCCATGTGCATGCAACTGCTTGAAGCTATCTGCCAACTGGTAACACGTTGTCAACAGCGAACGGAATGTAGGCGATACTCGACGTTTCATGAGGTCTACGATATTACAATAGTTATGTGGCCGTAGGCGCATTGTGTATCCGTAACTAGATCTGCCTGTAATTGATGCGAAATCAACAGGCCATGCAAACCTATGGTCCGGTGCTCCCATATGAATAAGATGTTTAACAGCCGTCATCTGATCCGGTGTGGCTTGGGCGTCATGATACCACTTCAAAGCAACCGGTTGACCAGCAATATCAGCTCGATAGACTTCACCTTGACCGCCGCTCCCAAGAAATTCCAAAACGACGCATTTTTGTTTGTTTGCGTCTAATTGCACAAAGTCGCCTATGTCTAGCAATGGGCACATGGTTGCCTTTCACCTCATCTTTTTCGCCGTTATCAGCCATTAATGATCTACTATACTGATGACGGTATGCAACCCCAACTGTAATATCGTCTCCACTACCTTTGATAGATGCATCTTGGAGCCATGCAGGAAGGTGTGAACTAATATAGTCGCAGCTTTTTGTATTTAGTAGCTTCCATAAATCATTTCCTACTTTATGGAAACCTGCCTCTGTTTGAAATGAATTCGAATACCCATCAGTACTCAATATCACCATGACTGTCTGTGATTGTTGCATGTCCAGTATTACTACCTGACAATCCTTCCATGCTTCACTAATACAAAGTGAAGTGGTCTCGTTGCCCATATGCCGACTATCTCTCGGCACTGGGCATGATACATGACCATTGTCATCGACGATCATGATGTCTCCATCACCAAGTTGAACAAGCATTATTAAGTCATCCAATACCAGCGCAACCAAGATAGTCGAGCCGTATGCCATCATAGGATTGATTAAAACACGTTGACACGCATGCTTGCCTTTAAGCCGAAATAGCTTCTTCCATTCAGATAGCATTATCGGGTGGTGTATAAGGTGAGCACGAACTTCATCCTGCCAGCATCTATGGATATACTTACCAATCTCTTCGTTTGCCATCTTTTCCGCAGAAAAGTTCGCGAATCTATACTGCGTCTGAATTGTGGTCACAAGCTTACCCAAAACAGCAATCGCAACCCTTACAGCGATTGTGGAGCCTAGCTGGCTTCTGAAGCACGACGGACTACCATGACCGTCGGCTACAGCTAATATCAGAGGCAATCCGCATCCAGATTCTTGCATCCAGGCGATGGCGTCTTGGTTGGGTAAGCCAGAAGCCACATGGGATGCACCACGTACCGAAGCAACCATCGTCCGCCAGATAAGATTGGTTGTTTTGTCTGTCAACTTGCTACCAGACTTTAGCTACAGTCGAATCGTCATTTGAGGTAGGAGGCAAAGGCAGCAAATTAGCACCTTCTATGGAACTAGCCGGACTGCTGACATTATTAACCACGCTAGTTGAGACCCATTTGATGTATTTTACTAGATCCTCAGGATTATTAGCTTGGAGCGGTTCGATTTCACTATTGCCTATGAATTGGCGCAACACGTCGCAATCCGCATCTTGTCCGATGGCAATCGCAAGACGGACACACCTCTTACCCCAGTTTGTCGCCGACAGTCGTTTGATGGCAGCTACGTAATCATCTGTAGGTTGGCCGTCAGATACCAAAACCAGCACCGGAGGAAACCCTCTGTGACTCATGTTAACTTCGTCGAGTTGATCAATCACCAACTCAAGAGCTTGTCCGAGATCAGTCACCCCCGATGCGGTTAGGTCTGTCCATACAAAGCTATCTACATCCGTAGGTTCAGCAATATGCCAGCATGCTCCACTAGAGAATCGAACGGCTCTGACTAATACATCGGCATGTGGATTATTACGGGCGACATCCCTCATTGCAGGGATAGATTCACGGATGGCAGTGTTCAATGATTGGATCTTTCCATTGACGCTCATGGAACCCGAGCAATCCACAATCCATATAAAGTGTAGGGGACGGCTGGAAAATTTCCCTCCTAGACCGCCGGCATTTGATTCGTTGATGTTATCTTTCACTAGATGACCTCCAATATCCTGTAGTAGGATTCATAGTTGCCGAGATAGATCAAGCTATTGTATAAGAATTCCCAATCTGAGGGGAACGATGTTTATACCTATCCAGTATCAAATATATCACTATTTGAGAGCTATCGAGTGGAATTTATATTACCATATACTCCAACAATGTATTTTGCTTAAGCTTAATGACGATATTAACTCACAAAGCTCCTATTTCATCCTTTAATTACGTCTAATCTTCACCTTCAACCTCATCTGCTGATATAATCTGAAATGTAAACCCTTATTCTGTTGTGCCCTAATTCTGATATACCCCCTCCCCTGGGTTCTCAGGCGGAGATGGAGATTGATATGATATATGCTTTATACGCAGCGGTGGGAATCATCGCGGCGTTCGTGGTTGCGGCAGTAATCTGGAAGACACGTATCATTCCAGCCAGTATAGAGAACATAAACAAAGCTGCCGAAATAGAAGCCAAAAGTATTCAGCTAAGTCAAAAAGAACAAGAACTTGCGAAACAGACCGCAGAACTGCACACTAAGGCTCAAGATGACGCCGAACGACTGAAAAAAGAAGCGATACTAGAGGCCAAAGACGAAGCCTATCGCTTGAGAGCGGAAGTCGAGCGTGAAATCCGTGATAAGCGTGCAGAACAGCTGCGGCTGGAGCGCAGGCTGACTCATAAAGAAGAGACACTGGACCATCGCCTCGAAGCTGTAGAACACAAGGAAACAGCATTAAACGAGCAGTTAGGTGCAGCCGAAGCACTGATCATTCAACATCAGCAGGCTTTGGAAGCGCAGCAGCAAGAGCTTCAGCGTATTAGCAACCTCACCCCAGAAGAGGCACGTCAGATATTCATTAAGAGCGTTGAAGAAGAGGCTAAGCACGAAGCAGCTCAGCTCTATCGCGATATAGAGGAAGAATCGAAGCGCGAAGCCGATCGGCGCGCCAGCGAAATCGTGGTTGATGCCATTCAACGCTGCGCCGTTGAGCAGGTCACAGAAACCACCGTCAGTGTGGTGCCGCTGCCGAATGACGAAATGAAGGGGCGAATCATCGGCCGCGAGGGGCGCAACATCCGCGCGTTTGAGTTAGAGACAGGCGTTGACCTCGTCATCGATGATACTCCAGAAGCAGTTGTTCTTAGCTGCTTCGACCCCATCCGCCGCGAGATCGCTAGAGTTGCGCTGACGAACCTCATCTCTGATGGGCGTATCCATCCGGCACGTATTGAAGAGTCTGTTCAAAAGGCAACTCAAGAAGTTGACCGCGCCATCTGGGAAGCCGGCGAAAGCGCCGTTCTAGACACAGGCATTACAGGTCTTTCACCCGACCTCGTGCGCATGTTGGGTAAACTGAAATATCGCACCAGCTACGGCCAGAATATGCTCGCTCACAGCGTAGAGGTAGCTCACCTGGCGGGTGTATTAGCCGCCGAGTTACGCGTCAACGTACAACTCGCAAAGCGAGCAGGACTGCTGCATGACATCGGTAAGGCGATGGATCACGAAGAAGAACAGCCCCACGCCATGCTGACCATCGAGATTTTGCACCGACACGGTGAGCCGGAAGATGTGGTTAACGCTGCAGGTGCACACCACCATGACATCGAACCGAACTGCATAGAAGCTCAGCTTGTGATTATCGCTGATGGCTTAAGTGCAGCGCGGCCTGGTGCGCGACGTGAAATGCTTGAAACATACGTCAAGCGCTTGGAGAATCTTGAGAAAATCGCCAATAGCTTTGAAGGTGTAGAAGGTTCCTATGCTGTTCAGGCAGGCCGTGAGATGCGCCTCATCGTCAAACCAGATCAAGTGGATGATCTCGGCGCCGTTCGTATGGCGCGCGAAATCGCCCATCGCATAGAGTCTGAGATGGAGTTCCCTGGGCAGATTAAGGTCACAGTTATCCGCGAGACTCGTGCAACGGAATACGCTAAGTGAGCAAATTCCGACTGATTTTCTTGGGTGATGTAGTAGGACGGCCCGGGCGAGAAGCCGTTGCAGCATGTATACCCGTTCTACAACAGCGTTATGACACAGGGCTCGTAGTAGCCAACGGCGAAAACAGCAATCACGGTATTGGCATCAGCCCGATGAGCGCCAACCAGATGTTCCAATCAGGCGTAAGTATTATCACCACAGGCAACCATTGCTGGAAAGAGCGCCGTATCGGCGAGTATTTCGACCAGGAAACCAACCTGTTGCGTCCGGCAAACTACCCCGATGGCTCACCCGGCAGAGGATACAACCTCTACACATACGGTGATGCCACTTTCGGAGTGCTTAATCTCAGCGGCAGGGTTTTCCTACAGACTCTTGATGACCCATTCCGCCTGGCGAAGAAGCTTGTAGAGGAGATGCATACGCGCACACGCATCATCCTTGTTGACTTCCACGGTGAGGCAACCAGCGAAAAGCTGGGTATCGGCTGGTATCTGGATGGTATGGTGACCGCTGTTGTCGGCACACATACTCACGTGCAGACGGCCGACGCTCGCATTTTACAAGGCGGAACGGCGCTTATCTGCGATGTCGGGATGTGCGGCCCTTATAATAGCCTGCTGGGCATGAAGCCCGAAATTGGCATCGCTCGCATGGTCACTCAAATGCCCGTCAAATTTGAGGTCGCCGAAGGTCCGGCATATGTGTGCGGTGTTTTTATAGAAGCAGACACCGAAACAGGCAAAACCACCCGTTTTGAGAGTTTCCAGTGCTTCCCAGAAAATGGCGGCGTAACCTTCCGGTCAGTGATTAGCGCAATTTAAAGCGTTAATCACCTGTCCTCAGGTGAAAGTGCAGCCATCATCTTCACCACATGCCCGCGAACGCGTTCAACGAGTTCAGCCGGCGCAATGGGCTTGCAAAAGCAGCCGAAGCCCAATACCCAGTGAGTAACTTCAGTAAGCCCCCTCACCTGCATACTCAGCCGGATGCTGCCGTCTGGTAGTTCTTCAATAGTCTGACTGGGATGCCATATGCGTTCGCGCATGCGTTTCGCCGACTCGGGCTCGAACTCCACGACCACATTGTAGAATCCCTCTTCAGCAAACAGACCGAACCTTTCGTCAGCCTCACGCATTTCGGCTTGCAGATCAGGCTTAGCGAAGCGCTGCGGTAACAGTGCCAAGCTCTTAATCCGATGAAGAGCAAAGATGCGTTTTTCGTGACGCAAATGGCAATAGCCGTAAACATAGAAAATGCCTTTGTAGCACATCATGTAATGAGGATCGACAACCCGTTCCGTCTGCTCGCCCTGATATACGGATTCATACACCATCATCACTTGCTGACCATTTTCAACGGCTTTCGCAAGGTCAAAATAGTTAATCACAACATCAACCGCTAGCCGGCCATGGGTATCGAAAACACTGCAGTAAGGCAGCGCTGATGAAGGCCGCATCTTGCGGATTTTGTCAATCGCTTCTTCCAGATACTGACGAATACTTGTTATGGGACGCGCATTTCCGACCTCTAGCGCCAACAGAAGCGACTGCAGCTCCTCAGGTGTGAATTCACAGGGCATAAGATGAAAAGGCGTTTGGTAATAGTAGCCGTCTTTCGATTTGCTGAATTTGATGTCAGCACCATGTTCCTTCATGCTGTCGATGTCACGCAGCATCTGCCTTTTGCTTACGCCGGTAATCTGTGATAACTCTCGAAGGCTTGGATAGTCGCCTTGTTCTATAGCTCTGTGTATGCGGAACAAGCGCAGCAGCACATCACGTTGATTTGTCATCTGGATATCTCCATCGCGTATTTCTATAAGTATACGCTAAGCATACCACGAAGAAGGAGTTCACCGGCCAGCTGCCTAATAAACACATGTTTGCTATACTCACCGTTAATGAGGTACATGTCGTGAACATATTATCGGTAGACTTTTCGAAACCAGTCGGCACCATCAAGCCGATCAATGGTGTTAACAACGGCCCCGTAACCGGCGGAGGAATGCTGAATGTATCGGAAGCTTATGCACAGCTTAAACTGCCATACGCACGGCTGCATGATCCCAACTGGCCGCATCCCCGTGAAGTGGACATCCCGCAGATATTCCCCGACTTCACTAAGGATGTGAATGACCCTAACAGTTATGATTTCCGTCAGACTGACGACTACATTCGCTCGATTCTAGACTGTGGCACGCAGATTCTCTACCGGCTTGGCGTGAGTATAGAGCACACAAAACGCAAAATCTATACGCATCCACCAACAGATCCCGCTAAATGGGCACAAATCTGCGTAGGCATTATCAAGCACTATAACGACGGCTGGGCAGACGGATATCACTACGGCATTAAATACTGGGAGATATGGAACGAACCCGATAATCCCGATGGTGACTGCATGTGGTCGGGAACACCGGAACAGTATTACGAACTTTACCATGCTGCTTCAGTAGCCATTAAATCATATAATCCGGAGCTTAAGGTCGGCGGGTTTGGTGCAACCAGCATCAACCCGGAGTTTACCAACGGGTTCCTGTCCTATTGTCAGCAGCATCAGCTGCCGCTCGATTTCTTTTCGTGGCATGTCTATACACAGGATCTTTCACTGATATCCAAGATCGCCACAGAGACTCATGAGCTTGTTGCTAAATACGGATACCCACAAGCCGAAAGTTGGCTTGATGAATGGAACTATGTGCCTGATGGCCTTGGTGCTTTGTTTGACCCTCACAGTGATCGTCACGTAGCAAGGAAAGCCGTAGACGGTATGCGTGATGAAATTGCAGCCTCTTTCGTAACATCAGCCATGGTTTTAATGCAGCAACTGCCAATAGACGGCGCCTGTTATTATGATGGTCAGCCCGACGCGCACTACTGCGGAATATGGGATCCATATGGCATCAACATGAAGCCATTTTACGGCTTCCTCGCATTCCGGCAAATGGCGGACTGTAAAATCCAGGTTCACGCTGACCAGTCAGAGCCTAATGGTCTCTATGTTTGCGCATCCGCAAATGCGGAACATACTCAAGGCTGCTTGATGATCTGCAACCCCAGCAGCGAAGCACTGGAGTGCCAGTTTGAGGTCACTGGAGTGCCCATCTCAGCCAACTTATGCAAGATGGTTGTTGACCATGACCGCGACCTTGAAGAAGTAAAGAGCA
The DNA here is from genome assembly GCA_964519405.1 of uncultured bacterium. GTDB lineage: Bacteria > Armatimonadota > HRBIN16 > HRBIN16 > HRBIN16. Next base: position 19,153 of record CAZFLA010000029.1, on the reverse strand, counting down.
CTAACATCCCTCAGCAGACATACGGAGCATATTCCATCACGCTCTACCGGTGGGACGCCTAACCTAACCGTTTATAGTCACACAGCCGCAGTTAATCGCTGCGGCTGTGTGACACGGTTGCAGCATCCTCGGGTGATCATGTATTGTGTTATGCGATAAGTAGATACGGACGAGGATTAAAGTGCATGAACATCTTGCTAGGGCTGGATATCGGGACTACCAAACTTTGTGCTGCAGCTATCGATGCGGATTCCGGGCAGATGCTCTCCGTGCATTCCGCGTCAGCCAATGCCGACCTCATTTCCGAACACGATGCCTTTGAGCAGGATGTTTCCGCCATCACCACCACCGCATTCCGATTATTATCTGCCGTTGTCGCAGAATTGCCCAACCGAGGCGATATTGCAGGGCTCGGAGTTACCGGACAGATGCATGGCGTGTTAGTCACAGACCAGCAAGCCCATGCCTATACTCCTTTAGTCACCTGGCAAGATCAGCGTGGCAACCAAATGTACGGAGGTTCGAACAGCACCTATACCCAAGAACTGCACCGTAGGCTCGGAATGTATGCATCGTGCACCGGCACCCAACTAGCGACTGGTTATGGAGGCGTGACTCTCTTCCGCCTAGCTCAGTTAGGCCTGATACTGCCATCAAGCCGTGCATATACGATCCAAGACTTCATCGTGCACTTGCTTACTGGAGCCAGCGCAACAGATCCCACTAATGCAGCTAGCTGGGGTATCGCTGATGTGCAGCATCAATCGGGATGGCTGCCAGAGATCGAAGACATATGCGGTCTTCCTTCGGGCATCCTCCCCACCATCGTACCGACGGGTTCCATGGCTGGTCATGTGCGTGCCGACATGGCATCCGCTTGTTCGCTGCCAGTGGGTCTGCCAGTGGCAGTGGCTTTGGGAGACAACCAGGCCTCGTTTATCGGCAGCGTACCCAGTTTTGACAGTAGTGTGCTTTTCAACATGGGCACTGGCGGTCAAGTGTCATGCGCCGTTGATCGCTATCAGCTATGCGAAGGGCTTGATACTAGGCCATTGCTGCCTAACTACTGGTTACAGGTGGGAAGCAGCCTCTGCGGGGGCAGCAGCTTCAAGATTCTAGCTGCTTTTCTGCATCAGATAGGTGTCGGCATCTTCGATGCAGACGTGCCCATCTCTCAGCTTTACAGCAAAATGGTTGAGATGGCCCTATCACAAATTGATGACGATGATTTACCTGTGGTTCACCCCTATTTTAATGGAACACGCACCGATGCACTACAGAGTGCCGAGGTAATCGGTCTACGAAGTCATAACTTCACAGCAGGAAAGATCATCAAGGCTTTCGCATACGGTATGGTAGATGAACTGCTGGGATACTATAAAACCATGCAATCAAGCAGTAAACCTCAGCATATAGCAGCCTCTGGCAATGGATTTCGGCGCAACCCCATACTGAGAGATCGTCTCGTAAGTGCCATGGGCCAGCGCGTGGTGTTTCCGCCTAACGAAGAGGAAGCCGCAGTCGGCGCCGCCTTGTCGGCCGGTGTGGCGATTGGAGTGTTCGCAGACTGGCAGCAAACCGGATGCGTGATCTACAACATGAAGGG
>CAZFLA010000029.1:1012-17537 GCA_964519405.1 uncultured bacterium | reverse complement strand
GGGAACAGATTTGCCTCATTTTTAGTAGTAAATGATGGCAAAACTGCATCAGCATATATGGCTTTTATGCGGATACCCAACAGGTACCGCTGAGTATTCAATCTGGTTGTCTTTATGTAAGAATAGCCATTGGGGGTATTGATATGGATGCTGCCATTCACACGGAAAAGTTAACTCGTTGTTACAAACTGAATAATAAACAGACTAAAGTCGCCTGCAATGCACTGGATCTAACAGTGGAGCAAGGTGAGATATTCGGATTTCTTGGCGCCAATGGTGCCGGCAAAACAACCACAATCAAGCTGCTGTTGGACTTTATCCGACCGACATCCGGTAAAAGCTGGCTTCTCGGTATACCCTCGAGTAGTCCAGACGCGAGACGCAGCGTGGGATACCTTCCAGAACAGCCTTTCTTTTACAGGTTTCTCACGGTCACAGAGCTTCTCACCGCCCATGCGCAGTTAGCAGGTATTGATGGTGCAGAGCTTACAAAGACTGTTAAGCATGCGATTGAATTAGTGGGTATGACTGAGTATGCCAACACCCGCATCTCGAAGCTGAGCAAAGGGCTTACGCAAATCGCGGCATTAGCTCAAGCGATTGTGGGCAGCCCAAAACTACTGATACTCGATGAACCCGCCAGCGGCTTAGATCCCATCAACCGCAGGCAGATGCAGCTGACGCTAAACCACCTTCGTGATAACGGATGTACCATATTCCTCAGCTCACACCACCTCAGCGAAGTCGAAACCATGTGCACGAGGGTGGCGATACTCAAACGGGGTGAGCTTGTAGCCCTCGGCACACCCGAGAGCTTAGCTCAAGGCGGTACACATATCACCATCACCACATGCCTATCGCATGCTCAGCAGCAGCAACTTGCACAGATACCTGATGTGAAATGCGAAAACCGCGACGAGTTGGTAGACATTGTCGTTGCCAATGAGGCGTTCTACACTTTGACTAGTAAGCTATCATCGCTGAACGCCCCCATCATCCAAGTCAACAGCGGCAGAGAAAGCCTAGAACAGATATTCATGAGGTACTCGCAATGAAGTCAATATTTGTTGTTAGTCGCCTTACATTACTGGAAAACGCTCGTAAACAAATATTCCAAGCGTTGATGATGCTGCTTCTTGTTGTTGTCGCATCGTCGACGCTGCTGTTCTTCTTAACTGATGGTGTCAGGATGCAGATGCTCAAAGACCTTTGCAGCACATCCATCACAGTGGGCGGATCACTGCTGGCCGTGGTGCTCTGTGCCGGCGGTATCTACAGCGATATCGAAAACCGCACCATCACCCCATTCATTGCGCGGCCTATGACCAAAACCCAGTATTTCCTCGGCAAGTTCCTCGGTAATATGATCACCGTCTATGTAGGTATGGCAGGCATGGTGGCGGTGTTCGCAGTGTTGTTGTTGGCTCACGGAGTGATGCCAGACCGCTATTTAGCGCTCGCGGTGTTCTATACTCTGCTTCAAACAACCGTCATAGCGGCATTCACTGCGATGCTGGGCAGCTTCCTCAGCCCGATACTCGCCGGGATGTTCGGGCTGCTGTTTGTGATTGGCGGTAGCATGAAGGTGGGCGGCATGGCACACATGATTGCCAGCAGTCCATCAGTAATAACCCGCACATTGATGCTGCCGATATACCATGCCTTACCGAATATGAACGCCTTTGACTTCAAAACTATGCTGGTGCAAGGAATTGGGGCACCTGCTGGCTATTGCATATGGGTGTTGGTTTACGGTCTGCTTTATATTAGCGTGTGCTTATCGATAGGCAGCTGGTGTATAAGCGCGAGGGACATATGAAAAAGCTGCTCTGGAGTATAGCTATCACCCTGTGCGCAGTTGGTGCTTTCGCCCATGACGACGAGGAGCTTTACCGCTCATGGAATGATCCTGCTAACACACATGAGCTCAGCCTTCAAACGGCAGGTATGGTGGTCATTCTGGTTGTGCTGGCGGTCATTCGATACCGCATGAGGCGCACACCATGATCAGGCGCATCATCGCTCTCGCCTGCTTAGTTACGCTCATGGTGATTGCGGAATCGCAGATGGATGCCACTCGACTGCCGGTTATCCGAACATCCTCGGCGTTTGTTGAGATGTTGGGTGAATTCCGCATTGTAGCCGCGAACATGCTCTGGATCAAAACAGATGAATATCATCACGAGTATGAAGCACGTCATGCGGATCCCGCGAAAAATCGTGAGTTAATCGGCATGTGTCAGCTCATCACCCGCCTAAATCCCCGTTTTGAACAGGCATACCTGGTCGGTGCCATGGTCTATCGTAACGGTGAGAAGAACCCGTTGAAGGCCTTGCATTATCTTCAGCAAGGACTCCACCAGTTGCCGTCAAGCTGGCAGATACCACGTGATATGGCGTTCATTGAGGCGAACAACCTACATAACAGACCATCGGCCACTGTATATGCCGAGTTAGCATATAAAAATGCTGACGACCCATTCTACAAAAGATCGATGAAGCAGTTAGTCGATATCCTAAAGCGCCCGCCGCTGCGCAAAGGTAAATAACTGATCACAGCATATGTTTTCCCATGTGCAGATGCGGCTTGTGATGATAGGAGATGAAGAGATGGCTTTGAACTTGGTTCATAAAGGTAAAGACGTTGATTCGCTGGTATCGACCTATTTCGCTCAAGACGTAGATTTCGGCGCGAAGTATTTCCGCATCCCCTTTTGCGAGATCACAAACAACGGGGTGCTCATCGCAGGCGGAGATGTCCGTTACGAGGGCGCAACTGACTTCCAGCAGATAGATATCGCGATCGCGAGAAGCCTCGACTTTGGCAAAACATGGCTTGACAAGAAAGTAATCCTCAAAAACAACAACAGATGCGCGCATTCACGCAAAATGGACGCCACAATACTTGTCAACCGAACGACCAACCGGGTGTTCGTATTCGGGCATTGCATCGACACAGACCTTCTTTGGGAAGACACATCCGACCCATCGGTGATCGCCACTGATTGCGTCTACCGATATTCGGATGATGACGGAAAGACATGGTCGCGTCAGTTTTCCTTAAAATCGATCCGCCCGAAAAACGCAGTCACCATGTTTGCCGGAGCCAGCAAGGGCATCACGATGAGTGATGGCACACTGGTGGTTCCCATCCAAATCCGCGGCATGGACAACAAAACGCCGATGCAAAGCGGACTCATCATCAGCGATGACAATGGCTATTCATGGCAATACAGCGGTACGCTGTTGCCGGTGTTCTCCTGCGAAACCCAGGTTGTTGAATATAAAAAAGGCCAGCTAATGCTAAACTGCCGCAGCAACATCGGCCATCGCCGTATCTTTACCACTAGCGATAAGGGAAAAACATATCGCCGTCACATCACCGATGCAAAGGCGCTTATTGAACCGGAAGGCTGCCAAGCGAGTATCGACAAAATGAAAATCGGCGCCGTCACATATGGCTTGTTCACCAACCCCTGCCACTCCGAGGGGCGCATGAACATCACACTGCAGATAAGCCGGGATTTTACCCACTGGCAGCCAGTATTCTGCCTGGTGCCCGACACAACCGATGGTTATACCTGCGTCACTCATCACAATGGCGATGTATATATCGCGATCGAACGTCATGGCTCGCTGCAGATGCACCGACTGGCAAACATCAGCTCCTTGATATAGCCCCATAACAGCAGCAGAAGCATCCTTGGATCTGCTGCTGGATTGCCCTGCTTCATCCCGTTATACAACGTTACCCCCGCGGTATTGTGTCCATTTCGCATTATTCACCGGATCCGCCGTAATAACTTTTCCATATGTTTTTGCCGTTTATAATTGGTAATATAATTTCAGATATAAGGTTAATATATAGCATAAATATGAGTATTTTGCCTATATCTATAAACAATCGTTACTATCACCATTGCACCATAAGGAGGCCACAAATGGGTATATATCCAATCACTATTGATGTTGAAGATGAGCAGATAAAATCCAAGGTCATCCGTACGTGGTCCTGCCCTGGCGGCGCTAAGGCACTTCATCACGTCGTGTTGTCTACCCAGCAAGAGAACAACGAGCTTTACCTCATCGTATTCCATTACCCTAGTAACTGCTTGCGACACCCCATCATCATGTGTTCCGGCGCAACAGAAGAAGAGGCTTTGGCAAACGAAGAAACCTACCAGCAAGAACAAGCTCAACAATATGTGGAGAAATGCGAAGAGGAGCACCAACGACGTGTGGAAGCCGAAAAGCTCGGGTATTTCCGTCGACCGTTAAACTCCCGCCCATCATAGTTACCACGCCGATATGCAGTTGTGATGAACAGGCATCAGCACAGTGCTGAGCCTGTTCATCATCGCTCCCCCTATGCAGTTCTCTTGTCTGAACTCACTGACACCCCGTACAATAGTGATAGACACTATTATCTATGAGGGTTAATATGCCGGTTTACGAGTTCCGATGCAGCCACTGCCACCGTCGATTTAGCGATCTTGTCGGAGTAGTTGCCAACAACAATGAGCCAACCGTCTGTCCGCACTGCGGCAGTGCGGATGTGGTGCGTGTTGTCAGCCGTTTTGCCAGACTGCGCAGCGAAGATGACATGATGGAGCAAATGCTGGATCCTGCGAAATTGGGTGATATAGAGGACCCTAAAAATCTTGCGCGTGTTGCCAAAGAGATGGGTAAAGAGATGGGCGAAGATTTCTCCGATGAAATCGACGCAGCTCTGGAGCAAGAGATGAATGGAGGTTCCGACGGCGAAGACGGCGGGGCCCCAGCATCACCATCAGACGCATTCGGCGGAGATGATCTATAACCCGTGCCAATCACACGATAATACAAACCAGCAAATAGAAGCGACAAGGACACACGCGACAATATGAACAGTCTCACACTCGGCTATATCCTGATGACGACAGCCGTAATTGGCTTTGTAATATATGGAGTCAGCTTCAAATTCAGCGCATTCAAAGGTCTCAATGTCAAAGCGGTTAATGTGTCGATGTATCTCGTCACAACCATCACAATCGCCGCTGCAGCTAAAGCCACCGGCGGATTTCCACTCGACTGGAAATTCTGGACATATGGCATCGCTATGGGGCTAACCTCATATCTATTCGTCATCTGCCTGCGCAAAGCATGCGCTTTGGGGTCGACATCCGTATGCTGGACCATTTTACAGATGGCCATCGTGCTCCCATTCCTATCAGCAGCAATCATCTATCATGAGATACCAAAGTGGAATCACTGGTTAGGGCTGCTGTGCACCGCTGTGGGTGTCGCATTGTTAGGTAAAGACGTGAAGAGGCAGCAGCAATGAATTACTCAACAGCCGTTTTCGGCACATTCCTGATGAACGGGTTAGGAATGCTGGTCATGCAGTATCTTGCCAAATACAACGCAAAATACGGCGTGCCCTGCCTTGCCCTATCATGTCTCACTGCGTTTATCCTTACATCCCTGTTCGGTGAAAAAACTGAGGGCAACGGCAAAATACCGGCATCTTTGCTGACGGGGATCATCGCTGGCCTCGGATGGGCCGGCGGCCTAGTTTGGCAGCAGCAAGCTATCAGCTTGGTGCCAGGCTACATCATTTTCCCAACAGTAGCTGGTGTGTGCACCCTTATGGTCTCTGTGGTCTCGCGCGTGGTGTTCCACGAAGAAATCGGCAAAGAAGGCGCATGGGGCATCGGTCTTTGCGTGCTAGCCGTAGTGCTGCTTAGCATCTAGAACGCCCCCAACTTTACGCAGCCTGCTGGGCAACATGCTTAGCCAGGCTGCGTAAACCACTCTGATTTGCCGATTCTCGGCACGCTTTATTTACAGTGTATAAAGTCACACCTATATATACCTACATAATATCATTTAGCTTCATCGTTATCATGGAGAGATAAGCCTCAATTTGTTATAATGTAATGGGAATTTAGGTCGATTTATACATATATAGGCCCATCTTCGCACCCAAGAAAGGACGTCACGCACCGATGCCTGAAGACGAAAACCAGCAGTCAATGCCCCTCGCTAGTATTATGAATGTCGCACTAGAGAAGGAGCTTGCTAATTCGTATCTAGGATACGCAATGAGCACCATCATCGCACGTGCATTACCAGACGTCAGAGATGGCCTGAAACCTGTACAGAGACGTATTCTGTATGCTATGCGAGAGCAAGGTGTGCTTCCAAACAGCACGCATGTCAAGTGTTCGGCCGTAGTTGGTGAAACCATGAAGAGGTTCCACCCCCATGGCGACGCGGCGATCTATATGACATTAGCTCGTATGGCTCAAGACTTCTCCATGAGATACCCACTCATCTCCGGTCAAGGAAACTTTGGTTCGATTGACGGCGACAGCCCCGCTGCTATGCGTTATACGGAGTGCCGCCTTAGCCAGATGGCTATGGAGATGATGGATGACATCGACAAAGAGACCATCGACTGGGATGACAACTACGATCAGTCCACCAAAGAGCCAACCGTTCTGACGGGTAAGTTCCCTAACTTCCTATGTAACGGTGGACAAGGTATCGCCGTTGGTATGGCTACCAACCTGGCCCCGCATAACCTCAAAGAGGTCTGCGATGGTTTAATCATGCTGATGGACCATCCAGAGGCCACCACCGAAGAGATCATGAAGCTGATCCCTGGCCCTGACTTCCCAACGCAAGGGCTGATCCTTGGCACCAAGGGCATCCGTGACGCCTATGAAAAAGGCCGCGGTATGGTGACCATGCAGGCGAAAACACAGTTTGAGCCGATGGATAATGGCAAACATGCCATAGTAGTCACCGAGCTGCCTTACCAGGTGAACAAAGCACGTCTGATAGAACAGATTGCTGACCTTGTGAAGCAGAAACGTGTTGACGGCATTACAGGCCTAGATGACTTCACCGACCGAACCGGTATGCGTGTGGTGATTGAACTGCGCCGTGATGCGAACCCGCACAAAATTTTGAACTTCCTGTTGAAGCACACGCCGCTGCGAAGCACATTCGGAGTAAATATGCTATCGCTAGACGCCAACACACCGCGCGTCATGGGCCTGAAAACAGTATTGAACCATTACCTGCGCCATAGGCACAGTGTTGTCACCCGACGAACTATATACGAAGCCTTCAGAGCTCAGCAGCGTGCCCACGTCTTAGAGGGACTGCAGATTGTCGTAAGGTTCCTTGATGAAATCATCAAGATCATACGCCAGTCAACGAACTCAGAGGCAGCTCGCCGCACGTTGATGTCGACTTTTGATCTTACTCAGATTCAAGCCGAAGCCATTTTGAGCATGCAGCTTCGCCAGTTGACTGGTCTAGAACAGACCCGACTGGAAGACGAATACAAAGACCTGCTGCGCAATATCGCCTACCTGGAAGACATTCTGGTAGATGAGGGACGCGTCAGAGACATCATTAAGGGTGAACTTCGCGAGATGCGTGATAAATACGGCGATGACCGCCGCACACGCATCATATCCACTGAAGCCAGCGACATCGGCGAAGAGGATATGATTCCCGAAGAAGAGATGCTCATCACCATCACCCGTGATGGATATATTAAACGGCTGCCGATGGATTCCTTCAAGATCCAGCACCGCGGCGGCAAGGGCGTTATCGCGGCAAACAAGAAGGAAGAAGATAGTCTGGAGCACATCTTCCAGATTAGCACCCATCATTACATTCTCTTCTTTACAAATCGCGGACGCGTATATCGGCTTAAGGCATACGAAGTGCCGCAGTCGAGCCGCCAGGCTAAGGGAACACCGATCATCAACCTGATTAGGATTGAGCCTGACGATGTTCTGACAGCGGTAGTGAGCGTTAAGGACTTCCGTGACGACCTCTACCTCACCATGGCAACCCGAATGGGTGAAGTGAAGCGAACATCGCTAAGCAACCTGGCTAACCTGCGGGCAAATGGCTTGTTCTGCTTCAACGTCAAAGATGGCGATGAACTCGGTTGGATCACCTGCACCAATGGCAGTGATGAACTCGTGCTCATCACCGCTGAAGGCATGAGCCTGCGATTCCATGAGAATGATGTGCGCGCATCCGGACGGCAGTCCGGTGGTGTGCGCGGCATCCGTCTTGAGGACACCGACCGCGTTGTATCCATGGTTAAGCTGCAAACCGACCGCGATCTGTTGGTCGTTAGCGAAAACGGATTTGGCAAGCGAACACCGTTATCCAGCTACCGACAGCAGTCACGTGGTGGTAAGGGCATCATCACCATGAATGTCACCAGCAAAACGGGTGCCGTCATTGGAGCCCGCGCTGTTGTGCCGGACGAACAGGTGATTTTGGTGACCGCCGGTGGCAAAGCCATCCGCTGCAGCGTTGGCGATATCCGCCAAAGCGGGCGTAACGCTTCGGGCGTCAGAATCATGCGCATCGAAGAGGGCGAACGTGTGACCGCAGTGGCCCGAATCAACAACTCAATTGACGACGAAAGTCCAGTCGTGAACGACGACGCAAAGCCGTCCAAGGCCAGCAGCCGCAAGGCGAGTGACGATGCGGAGTTGGCTGAAGATATCGAGATCATCGATGACGAAGAACTCGACAGCGAAATGGACGAAACCGACGAGCCTAGCGAAGACGAGGAATAAACCTCGATCGCATCAACCGTAAAAAGGGCAGCCGCTGGCTGCCCTTTTTACTACCACGGCTATAGAGCAGTCATGGCATAATACGTGTAGCACAACTCTTTTTCGATGGAAACTAACAGCTAGTGGCACTCATTAACCTCACCCACAACCAGCAGCAAGCAGTGGTACAACGCGGATGCGACATCATTGTGAGTGCAGGCGCAGGCTCCGGAAAAACAACTGTTCTGGTAGAGCGGTTCATCACCATGGTGTTAAACGGTGAGGCCGATGTCACGCAGATATTATCCATCACTTACACTCGCAAAGCTGCCGGCGAAATGCGTGCCCGTATCCGACGCAGACTGACCGAGGAACACCAGCTAGAGCAGCTGCGTCATCTCGACAGCGCATACATAAGCACCATCGATGCCTTCTGTGTGAGGATGCTGCAGGAAAACCCCTTCGAGGCCTGTTACGATCCAAACACAAACCAGCTCTCCGAAGTGGATGAGCAGCGGCTCTTCGCCGCCGCATTTACGCGGTGCATGGATGATTTAGTTGTTGGCAAAGTGGAACCCGCAAGAACTGCGCTTCAGTTAGCATATGGCCGGGTCGATTACGACGCAAACCAACGCGACCCTCTGCAGGCCATGCGCAGAGCACTCTTTTCGGTGATGAGCTCACTGCGGGTATATGGGTTCAGTCAGCAGCGTATCCAGCAATGGATGGATGTTCTCCAGCAGGACACATCCGTATGGCGCCGCCACATGACGGACGCAGCAGTATTCAGCCTAAGAGATATACTGTCGGCAGCCCTCCCGCTAGTCGGTGATCACCCCGTAAAACCCTATTGGCAGCGGCTGATTGAGCTATGCAGTGCAGCAGTCAGTGTAGATTTTAACGAGTTATGCACCGCGCTCACCTACCAGGTAAGGGGAAGGATCACCCACCCCATCGCTATTCAAGCTCAAGAACGCTGCAAGAACTGGCAGCGCATACTCAGCACGGCAGGTGATGAACTCACCAACAAGACAGTGATGTTAAATCCCGGTATTTTGCAGATAGTAGATAGTTGTTGGACGCACTCACAACAGCTTAAGCACGCTCAGTCGGTGCAGAACTTTACCGATAGCCTGCAGCGATGCATCAATCTATTGTCTCAATACCCCAGCGTGCGCGAGCGGTATCAAAAGCAGTTTAAGTGCGTCATGATCGACGAATTTCAGGATGCAAACCCACTTCAGATGCAGTTACTAGACCTAATTGCCGCTCCTGGTCGTCTGTTCACAGTCGGTGATGTTCAACAGAGTATCTATGGGTTCCGCCATGCTGAGCCAACACTTTTAACGGATCTCACAGCCAACAATGGTCGCGACGGTCAAGGTATGGTGATCGAGCTTAAGGAGAACTTCCGCAGCCGTGAGGGTATTCTGCGATTTGTGGAGAAGTGTTTCAAACCGATGTGGCAGCAGCGCTTCATGCCGCTGCAAGCAGCACGACAGTTTGCCCCCCTAAAGGAGCTCACCACAACCCTGCTGCTTACAGAGGCCCAGCCATCAATGGCAATGCAGATGCGTGCCTATGCTCATTCGATCGCCCTGGACATACAGCGTCAGAACGCTCAGTGCGGACGTGACTACAAAGACTTCGCGATATTATTGCGTCAGACGAATAACGTCAATGAGCTGGAACATGGCCTGACGGAACAAGGCATCCCCTTCTATAACACGGCGCGCAGGCATTACTATAATCGGGCTGAAGTCAGAGACATGATCAACGCGGTGGTCGTCGTGGCCACCCCATGGGAGGACATCGCACTAGCAAGCGTGCTGCGATCGCCATTAGTTGGACTTGATTGTGCGACTCTGGAGCTGATCGCGCGCGATGGAGGGGCACAACCTGCGAATACTCCATTCTGGAATAGGTTGGTGAACTGGCTCAACCACGCAGCGCCGCATCCTCAGAAATCGCTGGCGGAGCCATTTGTGAACACCGTGCGCCAGCTTCAAAAGCGCGGCGATAAACTCACTGCTGCACAGTGTATCGAACAACTCGCTGAGGCTACGCAACTGCAGCTAAAACTGCTGTGCCGCCCCGATGGCAAACAGCGGTGGTTGAATGTGTGTAAACTGCTGGAAATCGCGTTGAACGACCAGTGCGGCTTACTGGAGTTTTGCGGCCATGCTGATGGCATGCTTCAGCTTGCTATGCGTGAAGGCGAGGCGCCTCTGCTAGAGGAGCAGGCGAACGTAGTCCGCATCCTGACGGTGCACAGTGCGAAAGGTCTGGAGTTCCCTGTCGTCTACCTAGCCGATGTGGCTAAGAAGATCACACGAAACCCAGGTACAAGTCCAATCCGATGCATACCATCGCAGCAAATACTCGCTCATGATCTGTATGGAGAGAGTTGCTTATCACAAGCCTGTGTTCAGTGGGAACGGCAGCGAAGCTGGGAAGAGGAACTCCGCTTATGGTATGTGGCCTTTACACGTCCCATCGACCAACTGGTGATGATGGGCTTCCCTGACTGCAAGGGCACATGGCTTGAGCTGTTACTTAATGCCGCCGGTATCCCTACTCCTACTAACTGCCAACCCGGTCACAGTGATGGCATAGAGTTTCGGCATTATATGCAGGAGAAGAACTCATCGGAATTCACGCGGGCTGACAATACACTCCAAAGGATCCTTGGATGGCTTCGCGGTGAGCTCGCTGTCAGTGATGAAGAACTTCATAGATGGCTTCAGTAGTCGCTTCACCGATCCCCTTGAGCACCCACTTCGGAACCAGGTACACTAACCAGCTTACATATATATCTACTATTGTGTAATAAATGGTACAATTCTTTCATCATATCTGTAACATATCACCACAACATACACCCTGAATGTGTAATAAGCCCATGGAGGCATACCTATGAAGCACTCGCGGATTCTCTCCCTACTTCTCATCGTGTTGGCCTGTGCTTCCGTGCAAGCAGCAGGCCCAATGGGACACTACATCATCGCACGCAAAGTCATCAAGAACATCGCAGCAGGAGGCTTCACAGCGCCTCCGCAACTCATCCAACTGCTTCGCGATCCTGACTGCCAGCGTGCATACTGCGCAGGCGCCATCGGACCAGACCTTGTCGAGGCGAAAAGTCACTACGGCAATACGGCAGATCTGCTCCGACGGATGTTTGCCAAAGCACGCGCAGATCAGAAAGCAGCCGCTTCGGCGAAGAACGCGAAGGCCTTTGCCGAAGCCAAACAGGAGCTCGCATTTTCGTATGGTTGGGTTAGCCATTTCATTATGGATATGGATACGCACCAACTAGTTAACGGCATGCAAGGCATCGGCGACGCATATAGTTTCACGACCAGTTCACAAAAAATCAGTCACGGTGTTTATGAAGCGCAGTTATGTGCATATCTGCGACGAACCATTTGGGACAGCAACGACAAATATGATGTGCTCATACCATACAACTTTCTGGCATCGATCGTTAATGTTGATGCTTCCAAAATCAAGCAGATGGCTGCCGTTCTTCGAGGTAAGGTCGCTGGTGAGATGGTTCTAGCCGGCAACTGCGATCTGCCCACAGAGCAGCTCGCAAAGATATGGAACCGCTGCGTCACAAATGCGCTGCAGGAGATGGCCCGATACCTGGCTTCGCCAGAAAGCATGGAGAACTGGGATATGGATGTGGGCCATATCGGGACAGAGGAATTTGGCACAATGCGAGACATGGCGATCAAGATCAACGACGGAAAACTACCCCCAGACTGGGGAAAACAGTATCCCGTCTATTGGGATGCCATCAAATCACTGCCTCAGAGTGCTTGGTATGCTAAGCTGCAGGAATTACTCGGCAAGAACACAGCAGCTCCCCGAAAATACAAAATATACTTTGGTATTTACGCAGATCCAGCATCCAGCGGTTACTCCCAAATGCCTGGCGACTGGAACAAGTTTGGCATCAGCACCATACTTGAAGTTGATTGCGCGAATGATGGATCATTCCGGTTTGAGAAGAAGATCGCTGACCCTGAAGGTATGGGGCACATGAGCTCTGTCATAAAAGGAACTGGAATGATATCACCAAAAGGTGAATTGTCATTAAGCGGTTCCGTCACAGGTGGGCAGCAATATGTGTCGCGATATAACTCCGACGGCCCAGACTACCGGTTTAATCAATCCGATGAAGCGTCATTCACCATCAAAGGCAATATCACTTTAAAACGCAACAACGACAACTCGATACGCATCAATTCCTACAAGCAGACATCAGCCTCAGGTTCTTACAAATCAACCATGGTCATCACCGAACTCGACAAGAACAAGAATGATGTCGCTGAAAAGAGACATTCATGCTCTGGTGGTTTCACATCAAAAGCAGGAATATCCGAAATTAACATCCGCAAATAGCGTCATGTCACCGAATCATATGAATATGCTTGCCTGAGAATATCCATCAGGCAGGCATATACCCCCTTACCGCGATATCATGTGAACAGTAGCTATCATTAATATCGTATGAGGGGGGTATATGAAGCACCATTTTTGGTCGTTCATATCTATATACATCGTGACGGTATCTGCCGCGGTATGCGGGGTGGCTGATCCCAATCAGCTGCCATTTCCCAGCGAAATCGAAAATGTCAGTATCACCGGCCTCAACAAGCTGCCGGCACATGCCACTCTGGCACCATATGCAACAATTCAACAAGCTGTAAAGGCAGATCGCTGTGCATCGCCATACAGCCTAAAGCTCGATGGTAAATGGAAGTTCAACTGGGTCGCCACACCGGAAAAACGTCCCATCGGGTTCGAACAACCTGCATATGACGACAGTCATTGGAAGTCGATACCGGTGCCATCAAACTGGCAGATAGAGGGATACGGAACCCCAAACTACCTCTGCGCGGGATATGTATTCAAAGACAACCCACCCCATGTGATGAGTGCTCCAGACCCATCGTGGACGACCTACAAGGAACGCAACCCTGTGGGCAGTTACCGACGCTGGGTAGATATCCCCGCCAAGTGGAGTAACCGCCGAACGGTCATCTGTTTTGATGGTGCGGATTCATGCCTGTTTTTGTGGGTCAATGGTAAGTTCGTTGGCTACAGCACAGACAGCCGCACTCCTGCCGAGTTTGACATCAGCCAATACATCAAGCCCGGCAGAAACCTCATAGCCGCTCAGGTCTACCGGTTTAGTGTGGGCAGCTATCTGGAAGATCAGGATATGTGGTTCCTCAGCGGTATCTTCCGCGGAGTAAAAATCTACAGCACGCCCAAGCTGCACATTCAAGACTTCTTTGTGAAAGGCGACCTAGACTCTGCTTACCGCAATGGCATCCTGCAAGTCGATGCCACACTGCAGAACACATCACAGCATCAAAGTGCAGCGCGCCAACTGCAGGTCGCCTTATATAATGCACAGGGACAACGCGTGGGTTCTCCGCACATCATCCAGATGCCAGCCCTTGCCGCGGGAAGCTCTGCAACGAAGGGTATCAAGATTGCAGTTGCATCCCCCCAAAAGTGGAGTGCAGAAAAGCCATACCTCTACACCACGGTCATTAGCCTGATCGGTGATTCCCCCGAAATGGTGAGCTGCCGCACAGGCTTCCGCAAGATAGAGATAAAGGGACGCCTGTTCTGCATCAACGGAGCAGCTGTTAAGCTGAAGGGCAGTAACCGTCATGAAAACTGGCCGGACACAGGTCATGTTGAAACTGATGAACGCCGCATCAGGGACCTAAAACTGCTGAAACAAGCCAACTGCAACCATGTTCGGACGAGTCACTACTGCAACGATCCGCGTTGGTATGAGCTATGCGACGAATACGGCATCTACCTTGTCGCCGAAGCAAACCTCGAATGCCATGGGAACTACTCGCAGTCCATCAGCAAGTCTCCAGAATGGACGCAGCAATATGTGGCGCGAATTACTAACTCTGTCATGCGGGACAGGAACCATCCCAGCGTGATCATCTGGTCGCTTGGCAACGAAAGCTACACAGGAATGAACCTCGATGCGGAGTTGGCCCAATTGCGCAAGCTTGATCGGTCGCGGCCAAGCCATTATCAAGGATACCCATATGGCCCTGGCAACCCTTGCGACATCGACAGTCAGATGTATAGCTCACCTGACGAGTGCTCACGCGTGGCAAAAGACAAAAAGTATACAAAGCCATTCTATCTCTGTGAGTATGCCCATGCTATGAACAACAGCATGGGAGCATTAGGCGACTACAACGACATCATAGATGACAACCCCGCCTTGATGGGTGGAGCGATTTGGGAATGGCAAGACCAAGTGCTGTGGAACAAACGCGATCCAAAACACCCATTCCTCGCCATGGGCGGCGGCTTCAACGACCAACCAAACAATGGCCCATTCATCATTAAAGGCGTGGTATTCTCTGACCGAACCCCCACCCCCAAATACCCAGAAGTTAAGCACGTTTATCAATGGATTAAGATGCTGCCAGTTGACTTAACCAAACCAACCATCAAAGTCACAAACCGATACGCATTCTTATCGACTGATGAGTTTATTCCAGTATGGCGGGTAAAATGCGATGGCAAACTCATAGCAAGCGGATACCTGCCTGCCATCACGCTAAAGCCTGGCTCCAGCAAGGTGGTTATGCTGCCCGTTAAGATAGCGTCACCTATTGCAGGTGCCGAATACGCAGTCGAAATGGGCTTTCAACTTAAACAAGCCACGCTCTGGGCACCCAAAGGCTACGAAGTGGCCAGCGGTCAGTGGGTGTTACCCACGCGCAGTGTATCCAGGTCTGCCGCGCTTAAGTTAACGAGCACAAAACTCACGCCGCAGAGCAACAGCATTGTTCTTCAGGCTGATAACCTAAAGCTGAGTATTGACAAGCTCACCGGCTGCATCAGCCAACTCGAAAGCCACGGTCAACAGATGCTTAAGCCTAATAGCAGCATGAAGCTGTGGTGCACAAGGGCACCTCACATCAATGATGACCTCTGGGCAGCCTCGGACTGGCAAGCTCTAGGACTAATGAGCCTAACGCCAAAAGCCACTAGCGTGGTCACTACAGACATCTCAAAAACAGCCAAGCAGGTAGTCGTTCAGATAACCTGGAGCAGCCACGACGTTCCAGTGTTCAGTCAAACAAACAGCTATGTTCTTTACGGTGACGGAACACTGTGTGTAGACAGCGCCGTGGTGCCATTGACATCACGCACGGTCATGGCTCGCATGGGCATGCGAATGCTGCTGCCGTCGGAACTTAACCAATTGAACTACTATGGCCGCGGGCCTCAAGAGAACTACCCAGACAGAATGCGCGGAGCGGATCTCGGGCAATACAGCAGCACTGTTGCAAAACAGCTCACGCCGTATGTTGCCAGCCTAGAATGCGGCAACCACATGGATACCCGATGGGTGCTGCTTACCAACAAACAGGGTCAAGGTCTGCTTGTGCAGAGTGACACCAAGCCATTTGCCTTTTCGGCGCTGCCATATACCGATGAACAACTCAGTGCAGAACGTTATATGCATGATCTGCCAAAAAGCACACAGACGGCTCTCTGCTTAAGTGCTGGTACACTCGGTGTAGGCTCTGCCGCCTGCGGACCTGGACCATTGGACAAGTATCTATTCTGGAATGACCCCATCTGCTTCAGCTTTGTGATTAAGCCAATAGATAAGGGCCTAAACCAAGCACATCAGCTCAGCCGTCAAGCTGCTCCCAAACGCACTCGTCCGGTGGCTGCTTGGCGCGATAATAAAGGGCTCGTGAATATCCTGAAGCCAGATTCCGCCACATCGGTCTCTTATCGCATAGGTGACGGACCTCAGCTAAAATACACGAAGCCATTCGCAGCAGCATCCAAACCAGCCATTAGCGTGACTGCCAGTTCACTGCAGCAACCAGCGATCACACAGGGCATCACGCAGGTAGACACAGTGGACC
>CAZFLA010000029.1:0-997 GCA_964519405.1 uncultured bacterium | reverse complement strand
GTGACCAATCTGGGTCAGAATCGGTCAACAACATACTAGACGGGCGAATAGGTTCATACTGGCACACTCGTTGGGGAGCCAAGATCGATCCTCTTCCCCATTGGGTCGCAATAGACATGGGTGGACAGCGCACGATTAAGGGTGTGCTGCTCACCAGCCGGCAGGATATGGTAAACGGGCGCATCGGCGACTACGAGTTATATCTCAGTGAAGACGGAAATGACTGGGGAAAGGTGGTATCTAAAGGGCACCTAGCCAATATCACAATACCTCAGCGGATACTGTTTGAACACCCGGAGCAAGCCCGGTACATCAAACTCATCGCCTTCAGTGAACAAACTGGACAACAATTCACCAGCCTAGCGGAGTTCAGTATTATCGAATAACATACTCAGCGACAACGCTAGACTGGTAAATGCAAGGGACGGCCTTCCATACGGAAGGCCGTTTTCTATACAACCGAATGCTACATCGTGAAGGTCGCCACGATATCTCTGAAGTGCACGCTAGGGAAGATGTCTATCCCTAACAAGCTCTTGGAGCTATACAGCACCAAGAACAGAAACACCGTCACTGCTATCGCCGCCAGCGCCCATAAAAGACCTTTTAGGAACGCTTTGATCTGATATAGCCACTGTGCCAGACGAATCTGTGTGGATCGGCCATACATCCCTGAGGAAAGTAGTTCTTGTAACATGCGTGTTACCCCTTCGTAAGGAATGCGTGAGGGTGACTCGCTTGTCGTCATGATCTCTCGATAATCAATGACAACAACCTGCTGCAAGGTGCTTTCCATCGTGGGTTACCGCGTAAATGACCTAAAAGGTCATTCCGTTTGGGTGTCGTTGCATCTCGGCTCCGACGTGATTATTATACCTGGAGCAAGACTTCCAGTGGGAGACCGCGCAATGCGTCACCTAAAATGACACCGAACGATCAGACGTTTCGTCATCTAAAATAACACCGAAGACAGCTGTTCTATCGGGGGAAGTGGATG
>CAZFLA010000028.1:0-29018 GCA_964519405.1 uncultured bacterium | reverse complement strand
TGTTGTCTTGCACATCGACGCTGTCTATGTGCTCTTCCATCAGGTTCACAACGGATGCTGTGGCAGTTGGCAGGCCTAAAGTGACCATGCAGTCCACATCGGCTCCGGTGGCTTCGTATAGCCGCACGATCCAACCATCTCCATCCTCGGCTCGTTTGATGGCTTCCACGAACACACTGCTGGAGCTAAGCTTAACCAAGCTGCCTTTACTGCTGGCGCCGAGCACAGTTAATGGGCTGTTGAGCTCGTGAGCAGCCTGACGCACCTTACCTTGGACATAGTCACCAGCATGGGGCATCAGTGCATATGTAAATGTATGATGTGCTTGATCGGCGACTGGGTCAGGGTTTCCAGGTGTGCGCAGTAGGTGCAGGCTGATCTGCCCTTGCTTAAACGCATGGCCATATTTGCAGTCGTTCAGCACAGCCACGCCGCGTGAACGCTCGCTAAGGTCCACCCATCGATGGGCACAGACTTCATACATGCTGAATTCCCATACGGTGTTTTGGTGGGTAGGGCGTTTGATGGTGCCAAACTGAATTTCGCAGTCGGCAGTGGTCGTCTGTATGGAGGTGTCGAAGTCGGCGCGAAGCTGTTTACCGGCATCTTTCCAGTCGCACTCCGTTCGGAATTGCAAGCATGGTGAGCCTGCCGTGAGGCTGATCCACTGGGTTACGGTGCTGTCGCCGTAGCTTCGAACTTGTTTGAGAACCGCTTGCGGACCATCCACATAAGACTTCTGCTCAATCAAGTCCATATATTGCGGCATCTGGTCTGATAGGTAGATGGGGAAGTCCCAAGCGTCGCCAGGGTCATCGTAAATGCGCAGTTGGTTGCTTGGCGCTTCCAGTGCCTCGAAGCCGTTTACCTTGTCAAACAGGCTAACGAGGTTACCGGATGCGTCAAACTCGGCACGAACGAGCCCATTTTCCAGCAGTGTGTCGGATGCCGTCACATGCGGAACCGCCTCTTGGCTGAGTATGCCGAAGCCGCATGACGGTGCTTGCGCCCATTGCCATCCCGCTTCAGTTTTTACCCACTCCGAGCGGATCCAGCTTTGGCTGTTGAATACACCCATGGTGGTGGTTGCCAGCGAAGAGAGCGCTTGCTGAGCGAGCTGCTTTACTTCGCCCAGCAGAACAGAATAGCGTTCCAGGCTTTCTGTGTAAACACGGGTGATGCTGCTGCCAGGGATGATGTCGTGGAACTGATAGAGCAAGACTTCCTTCCAGATTCTGTCTATCTCCGTTTTGGGATACTCCACGCCTTTGGCTGCTGATGCCCATGTGCACAGCATTTCGCACTCGCGAAGCGCCAGCTCAATCACACGGTTCGCGCGTTTGTTGCGGCCTTGTGTGGTGTAGGTTCCTTGGTGATGGGCGAGGTAGAGCTCGCCTTGCCATCGCTCGAAGCGATGAGCATCTTGGGCAAACCGTGGTAAGAAATCACCGCACCACTCGGAAACCACATCCGGTAGGCCTAGCAGATTGTGAATGCGCTGCAGCCGTTCGAGGTGTTCCTCACCAGGACCACCGCCGCCGTCACCGATACCGTATGCCATATAAGCTGCAGAGCTGACACCTTTATCTATATAGTTCTCTTCAATCTTGTGGGCTGCTCCCGGTGTGGCACTGCCGTTATAGGTGTCCTCGGGAAGAAGGTGTGTCATTACTTCAGAGCCATCAATACCGCTCCACCAAAAACTGTGGTGCGGGTAGGTTTTGTAGCTATCCCAGCTCAGTTTCTGGGTGACGAAGAGCTCAATACCAGCTTGCTTCATGACCTGGGGCAGGCTTCCGGTGTAGCCAAAACTGTCGGGCAGCCATACGATTTTGCTGTCTACCCCGAATTTGTCGCGGAAATAACTCTTGCCGTAAAGCAACTGTCGAACTAATGCTTCGCCGCCCGGCAGGTTGGTATCCATCTCAACCCACAAGCCGCCTAATGGCTCCCAGCGATGCTCTTTGATGCGTTGTTCGATCTGGGTGTATAGCGAGGGGTAGTATTTTTCCATCCACTCATAAGCTTGCGGCTGGCTTTGTACAAATATGTAGTCAGGATACTTCTCCAGCATCCGCAAGGCGGTGGCAAAAGTGCGTGCGCATTTGCGAATAGTCTCGCGAACAGGCCATAGCCAAGCTAGGTCAATATGCGCATGACCGCCGGCTCCGATGGTGAGGGTGGCATCGCCGCCCTTTTTCGCCAGCTCTGGAGCGAGTATGCCGCGGGCCCACTCGGCTTCATCTTCCGTGATGTGCCGCATACCCTGATAGACATCGCATAACGCCGTCAATATCTGCGCTTTGCGTGCCGATCCTTCCGGCAGAGCGTTATAAAGGTCTAGAAGAACCTCAAAGTCATAGTATAACGCGGCGATATGAGGATTCTTTACAGCAATTGTGGGTTGTTTGTATGGCCCCCATGTGCTATGAACCCCGAAGAGACTGTTTGCACCAGCATCTAGCCATATGTCGATGACCTCGCTTCCTGTTGCCGGGTTGCCCACAGGAACAACGCGTTTGCCTCCGCAACGGACTGCATTCTGGTTCGGACGCACGTTGGTGGTGCCGATGACCGGTTCACCCTTCTCATTGAACACAAGTCCTTCACCGCCCACATCGATCAGGCATACTACCTCTTTCCAGGCAGCTGCCGACGGCACGGTGCCTGTGAAGTGGAACCAAGCACAATCGAATAGTTCACCCCAGTTTTCACCGACCTTGGCGTCTATCTTTGTACCGGTCATTCTGTCGGCATAAGCAACTGGTTCTTTGGTGCGCCAGGCCTCCCAGTTGAGGTCCGCGACAACGGAATAGCTTTGATCATAAAGGCGGTTCAAAAATCCTGGCATCGCCTTGAGGATGCGTGTTTGGTAACTGGGCATACAAACCCTCCTGAATATCGAAGATGGCAACAAGATATGTTATAAGATTGAACGCATGGATTGGTGATTCCTACATTCATCACCATATACATCTATTATGTATTCATTAGTCGATTCGAAGTATGTATATATAAAGGAATAGCGTCAATATGCTATAATTAGGACACAGCCAAGAAGCTGCCCTAAGCCTAGTGGCTATTTGGGCAAGACCCCCCTACTCCCCCTGAAGGGGCGAGATAGATAGGGGTTAATCTGATGCTGTATCAAGATAAGCGGACACGCAACGTCGTGATTCGCAGGAAGCCATGCGTTGGCGAGTGGATGCTGGTTTGCGCCAGTATCGCTTATACGCTCTGGATGTTGCCAGGCCAGCTTTCCGAAGCTGCACGTATCGTCATGAGCGCTCCAATATTTGGTAACTAAACTCACTCTGGATTCACGTGAAGAAATTCCGTGAATCCAGTATTTTTACTAGTATTTGATGTCTGGTAAATGTAGATTATTATTGTATATTGTGGTATATTCGGAATACATCGGTCCGTGACGACCGTGCCCAAGGAGGAAATCCAATGAAACACAATGGACTTCTTAAGTCTGCCTTGACGCTGACCGCCCTGGTTGTTCTAGGTGCAGCTGCATATGCGCAGATCCCGGACGTTAAACCACCGTCGAACAACATGAACTTCGAATACAACAGCCTAACTGCTATTGCATACGAAAATCGTGCTGGCGAGGAACTGGATCTTGGTTTACGTACTGAGATTCTCATTCGACCTTATATCTATGTGACTGGTAACCTAACCAGCCGCTGGAGCGTAAACGGATGGGGCAGTGCGGTGGACACCAAAGAGGAATGGCTGCATATCTACCATAATAAGGATCTGAGGTTGAAGTTCGTGGGCTGGAATCATCCAACCCTGGACGGAACTCCGGGTGCTGCTAATGTGAACATGCTTGTTAAGCTGCAGGCGTTTGGCGCAAATGGTAACTCTCTGTGGTTGGGTGCTGACTATGTTCAGGCACCTGATGCAAACGTAGAGTTCCCAGTACTCACTGTAGCCAATACATACGGGCACCTTGCCCTAGCAGTAGGACGCCAGATTCACATTACTCAAACCACGGTAGCAGGCAACTATTACAACTACGCAACGATGATTGTATCTCAGCTCTAAGTTGATAATACGTCATCGTCAACTGGATTGTGACGCGCCTAACTTAAGGCGTGTTGGTGAGTTTTGGGCTCGCACCTGTGTGCGAGCTCCTTTTTACCGAAAACAATCTGTAGGTTATAAACATGCGTAGACATAAGCTTATTCAATTTGTTATTGCTGCTGCTGTCATTTCTATACCCGCATATGCCCAACAAGCCAGTACTAAAGAGGGTGGAATTGGCGGCCTATTGGTGTCGCCAGGCATTCAACGGGTAGATACTCGTGCGGGTGTTACCGGCACAATTAACTTTGAGCTATATAACCCTAGTGCTGTATCAACGATTGCTACCATAGAGCTAGCCTCGTTTTTGCCGAAGGATTGGAGTTACGACGCTCTGCTCAATAAGTCTCATGCTAGGGATGCCAAGCCATGGCTGAAGATGGAGCCTGAGACCTATCGGTTTGATCCCTATCAGCAGCAGATACGCAGTTATACCTACACTGTTCCCCGCACGGCTAAAGGCACATACTGGTGTATGATGCGTGTTAGCCCGCAGCCGGAGGCCGGCGCAAGCACGAGCAAGGTTGTTTTCGAAGTGCCAATCATCTTCAATGTTGGCAGTGGCTACAAACCGAACATCAAACTGCAGACTCCTATTGTTGCCAATAACCCTTCTAAGTCCATTGGCGGTTTGCTGATGACCATTCCGATGATGAATATCGGTGATGGCAATGCAGTAGTTGTAGCAGCTGGTGAGATACGTCCGCTGGAAGGTGGACGGATTATGAGCAGCTTCGATGTGCCAGACAAGAATCTGCTGCCGCAATCGAAGCGATACGTAACAGCCGAACTGCCAAAGCTTATTGATGGGCGCTACCGAGCATCATTGCGGATCAGCGTGAACAGCAGAATGCTCCCTCGTGTAAAAGTGGATTTTGCGGTGGTCAAAGGGAAAGCAACTAGTCTGGACGACCCCAAAGTGTTGGAGATGGCTCCGATATCTATAGATCCAGCTGCTTTTGCCTTAGAAATGCCTGCAGGCGCCACAAAACAACAAGCTTTGCGGATACGCAATGTGGGTAAGGAAGCAACGACAGTGCAGATATCAGCCAACTCGGTAGAGCAAACCACTAGCGGCGCATTAGGACCGGGAGAAGCTGCTCCACCGGCCGGGTTGACCATTACTATTGATCCTGTGGAGCTGACATTACAGCCGAATGAGATGGCAACTTCGCGTATCCAAATCGCAGTAGATAAGTCAGCGCGCGGCGATTTGTGGTCTGCGATATCTGTAGCGATAAAGGGAAACTCTTCCAGTCTAAAAGAGAGCATTATGAGCAATGTGGTCGTTAGTAAAACCACAGAACCGAAACTTGAAGTCAGCGGCCTGCAGTTGGTAAAGGCACAGGGCAAAGCTTTTCAAGTTAAGTTCAATGTCAAAAACACCGGCAACAAAGCCGTAGCTCCTATAGCAACTGCTGCATTATTGGACCGAGGAGTTCAAGTAGTGAACTACCTCGAAGTGCCTAAGGTAGGTGATGGCGGGATCATTCCTGGAGCAATTCTACAAAATTCGGTGATGCTGCCCGTGGATATGAAGCCCGGTGAGTATGTTGTGGAAGTATCTTACCAATACACTCCGCAGCTTACTGCTAAGGGAAGGTTGCCTTTAAGTATCGCAAAACTTGTAAAAACAACGAAATAACTGGTTAAAACATATGTTTTTGGATTTTAGAACATATTTCGGGGTAACATTATCTCAGCCCTGCAGATTCGCAGGACGTTTTAGTGCCGCACCCAGGAGGGTGTGATATGCTCGCCTATAGTTTTAAAGCGAAGCTAACCACGATAATTGCGCTGTCAATGATGGCGCCCATAGCATGGGGACAAAGCGTATCGGCTCCGTCTGATCAAGCTCAGCAGACGGTGGTTGTGAAGCGTGGCGATTCGTTGTGGTCAATATCAAAAAAATACGGTTGTTCTATTGCAGATATTAAAGCTGTTAACCAGTTAAATCGCGATACGGTTGTACTCGGGCAAAAGTTGATTATCCCTGCAGCGGGTGATACGAACATCAGCTCAGAGGGCACGGCGCTTGGTACGCCTGCCGCAGCATCGGCAAAACCGCAATATGTAATTCATGTTGTGGAATCTGGCGAAACACTCCGCACGATTTGCGATAACTATGGGGCTGATGTTGCTCAATTCTTAAAAGTAAACAAAATTGGCAAAGGGTTTCGGTTAGTTGTTGGCGCTAAGTTGAAGATACCTCAGAACACGACAGGGCATGTGGCACCTGCGGCACCGAAGAAACTCGCTAAGGAACCGGTGACTACTGAGGAACAAACTGCTGACATCAGCCCAGATGGCACGAGCTTACTGGGTGATGACGCTAATCCTGCATCCGCCTCGAACGGCGGTGACACAATATCTCCTGTAGAGACACATAATAAGGAGCCGGACTCTGATTTCAAGCCACCATCAGACCTAGATAACTGGATCAACGAAGCTCCCGATAATAGTGAACCAAATAACCCATCTACAGAGCCCCCAACAGAGCCCAAAGAAGAGCCAGAACGGCCCACAAATCTGTTAAACAATGATGGTGAAAAAGTGGACACATCATCAAACGGGGCGAATACTACCGAGCAGCCCACTGAAGCTGCTGATAATCAGACCAAACCTGAGGTTGAAGAACCTCAGGTTCTTGTGCCTGATCATAAGGGAGCTGCAGAAGATACAAAACCTGGGACGACTGAGAACACCGATACGAGCACTCCTGTTGAGCCCAACAGCACGACTCCGAAGGCGGAAGAGCCTGCGGAACTTCCGTCAACTGATGATAATGGCTCATCCGGTAACTCGGCGACCTCAGTAACCAGCAGTGGTACCAACCTTCTGCCAAGTGATGGTAATAACACATCGACTCCGAAACCAGAAGAACCAGAACCAACGACATCTGGCACTGATGCAAGCTCTGGTGCTACCGTGTTGACGCCTGATTTGGAAAACAGTGCGAGCGAAAGCTCAGCTACGGTGTTAACACCCGATGACACGGATTTATCGCCAACAGGAGTTGGTGGGGTTCCTAACCTCTTAAACGACACGAAGATCGAACCCGATGTCGTCACTCCAGTGGTAAAAAAGAACCAGCCGCTTGTTACTAATGTGTTCATGGACACAGACATCAAACAGGTTTTGGCTGATATCGCCTCGGTAGCCCATGTGGTGATCATCGCAGATGACAGCGTGAAGCCGCAGAACATCTCTATCGAGTTTAATAAGGAGCCGCTGGACACCGCTCTGGAAAAAGTGGCTTTATCGGGCGGTTTAGTGTGGAAAGAGCGTTCGGATGGTGTCTTTTTGGTGAGTGCAGGCACGCCAGATTCACCGCTCTTCCGCGAGTTTGCTGTGACTAAACGGTATATGCCGTCGAACATGAGCGCCGAAGCACTTGGCGAGTTATTGTCGACTAGTTGGAAG
Source organism: uncultured bacterium (assembly GCA_964519405.1). Lineage (GTDB taxonomy): Bacteria > Armatimonadota > HRBIN16 > HRBIN16 > HRBIN16. The sequence continues at coordinate 21,499 of CAZFLA010000028.1, read as the reverse complement.
AACTACGTAAAAGTAGACAAAGCCGGCAATATGATTACTATCACCGCTCCGCAGGCTGTAGCCAGTAAAATTGAGCAGGATCTGCAGCTGATAGATGCTCCGTTGCGGCAGATAGTGGTTGATGCCGTCATCATCGAAATGACTGCTGACAGCGGTACCGAAACGGGATTTAGCTGGAACATGGGCAAAACCGGGGTAAGCTCTGACCAAGAAATTTCATACGCGAAAGCCACTGAACTTGACTTCGTGAAACTGAAATCTTTGTTGAGCAACGGGCAGGCCAAGATGATGGCTAACCCAAGAGTTTCTTGTTTTGAGGGACGCGAAACCTCGCTGACCGTGGGCAAAGAAACCTACTACACGATGTTAACTGGAAATAACTACTATGCATCAACGCAGATACAGAAAATACCTACGGGTATAACCCTAAAGGTCACTGTGTATGTTGCGGCAGATGGATTTGTGACGATGAAACTTGACCCTGAGGTTGGCGACTTTACCACATCGGTAAGTGGTAGTCCCACAGTAACCATCAGGCGAGCTAGCACCACAATGCGAGTGAAAAATGGAGACACGCTTGTTATTGGCGGGTTAGTTCAAGAACTTGAATCGAAAAACAAGAATAAAATACCTGTATTGGGCGACCTTCCTTTGGTGGGTGAACTATTTAAATCATCATCGACAAGCAAGTCGAGAACTGATGTAGTGATGCTCATTACGCCACACGTAACGGATGACGGAGCCGGCAGCGCAGCCGAGACGCTGCGTAAGCTAGGTGTGGCAGCCACAAAACCTTAAGGAAGAGATGCTGCAAGGAGAATAAGCATGAAGATAACCAATAACCAGCCTAAGAATCTGGGCGTTAAGGTGGCATTTGCTGCTGTGTTTTTGGCGTTAACTGTGTTCACGCCTCTCGCTGCGCAATCGCCTAACCTTACGGCCACGACGTCGATACCCGATTCAGTGCTGGATCAGGTGGCTCAGCCGGATACCCCATTACGTCCTGCGGTGAAGCATTATACAGTCAAACGCCGACGCGATGTGGTCCGTCATAGCGCGCCGAGAGTTCGCAGTACCGGGTCATCGGCCGTAAAATCAGCGAGGACTACAGTCAAGGCGGTAGCTCAAGCTGGCGGAGTGAAGCTAGTTATCAGCAGTCCTAGCTCCATGGCACTAACAACGAGAAATGGCTCAACCATGGTTCTTATGGATGTGCACGGAGCTAAGCCCATAGTGCCTGGCAGCACTTCCATAAATGGAATTAAACTGCGATGGTTCATGGCAGCGAAGGATGATGGCCAGACGCCTGTTGTAGAAGCCTATTCGCAAATACCCATGAAGCTGGAGCAGTCGCAGCCGAGTTCGAATAAGTTGATGATTTGGTTGTGGCCGACCGGGAATACTGCTTCTGCTAGTCGTGCGAATGTGATTCCATCGAGCAATGCGGCATCTGCACAAAACCAAGCTAATACTGCTGCTGCGGTTCACCAAGCATCAAACGCGATGGTGGTTACGGGCGGAAATAACCAGATGAGCAGCTCCACCGGCGTGGTGGATATGCCTGACCCTGCAAAGGCAGTGGCATCTGACCCCGCTCTGCGCACCAACGATCCTCAGCCGACACCGCAAAGCCCATGGCAAATGCTGCCGGCGGTTGTATCGGGAAATCCGTCTGATGTTGCGAAAATGATCCCCTTTACGGCATTAGGTGCTGGCGACCCTATGAAGTTTTCCGGTATCGCACGTATCCGCACGCTGACAGTGGGTGTGAGCTATCCGAAGAAGCTTACGGGTGCGGTGCTGCGGTTCAAAGTTAGTCATAGCCCAGCACTATTAGAGGAAATCTCCAGCATGAAAGTGGAGGTCAACCGCCGCACAATCGCTGTGCTTCCGCTGATGCGAAAAGACTATCTGGGACGCACATATGAGATACCTATTGACCCGAAACTACTTGGTAATTTTAATAGCGTCACTTTTTCGTTGATCGGCAGTTACACACTGCGCTGCGAGGATCCGAACAGCCCGTTGATTTGGTCCGAAGTGCTTGATGGTAAGATCGTTCTAGATAGGCACGAGATACCTGGGCTGTATGATCTTGCTGAGCTGCCATCGCCATTCTTCAGCACCACGCAGAATACTTCGGTTGACCTCAATATGATGGTTGGCCGACAGAAGGGCAGCGTTTGGGCTGGTTCTGTAGTTGCCGGATGGTTTGGTGTTCAGTGTGATTACCGCCCGCTGAAGCTAAAGGTTGTTGATACCTTGAACGCCGGCAACGTGATTGCGGTGATGCTAGAATCGGAGCTTCCACCAGTTTTGCAAAGATATGCTGTTGGCAGCCCAAGCATTCAACTTGTTCCTAACCCAATGGGTGGCGGAGCTGTATTGTTGGTGACGGGAAGCAGTGATGACCAGCTTCGTGTAGCTGCTGGTGCACTGGCCTTTGCATCCATGCCTATGAGCGGGTCGCGAGTTGCGGTGAAAGAATTTACCGCTCCCAGCAAGCGAAACCCGTATGATGCACCACGCTGGATTCCGTCTGACCGTCCGGTACGTTTCGGCGATATACTCTCACGCGACGCAATGGAATCAATAGGAATGACCGCCGATCCCATTCGATTGCCCTTCCGTCTGCCACCGGATTTATTCCTGAAGCAAAGCAAGGGTATACCGGTTGACTTAAGCTATCGCTATACACCTGGACGCAACCAAACAAATAACAGGCTTGATGTGTTTGTAGACAACCAGCTATTACAGAGTTACCCGCTGCTCGCGCAGTGGAATGACCCTGAGGGAGCAGCTCAGACAATTAAGCCCGGATATAAAGAATATCAAAAACAACGGTTGTTCTATATAACCGAAGCGGACAACATGCCTGCTGCTTCGGAGTTACAATTCCGGTTCGCGTTTGACTACACGCGGGACAACCCATGTAATGACTTTCCGTTTTTTGCATTCCAGGGCAGAATTGATCCCGACAGCACCATCGACCTCACAGGGATCCCGCACTATGTGCGTATGCCTGACCTGGGTCTATTTGTAAACAACGGCTTTCCATATACCAAAATGGCTGACTTGTCGGAGACGGTCTTCTCGCTGCCCGATAACCCAAGCGAAGCAGAACGTTCGGCTATGATGTCGGTTTGTGCTCGGTTTGGTGCAGTTACTGGTATGGCTCCATACCGACACCTGCTTATCACAGGAGCTCAGACTGCCCCTCAAGGCAAAGACATTATCGCCATCCGCGATGATAACGGCTCTGGTCTGCCTGATGCTTGGCGTGATGCCCTGCAGCTGAGGCCGCAAGATGGTGGATTCCGAATCAAAGACAACGACCTTAATGATCTATTCAACGATACTGATGGTCAACTCAACCGACAAGAATTGGGCGATCTGCTAGCCAGTCAGAACGGGCAGCTTTCTATCATGGCATCATGCGAACGTCCAGACGATAAGTCGCGGACAATCGTGGCTATGCTGGCTACTGGTCCAGAAATGCTCGATCGCATGGTTGCGGCTTTCATGGATCCGCAAATACGACCGAACATAAAGCGTGATACTGCTGTGTTTGCTCCGGAAGCCGTAAAAACGGCAAGATTGGGTAAAGCTTACTATGTTGGGCAGCTACCGGCTGCAGATGCCGTTCACCTATGGTTAAGAAGTTATCCGCTAGTTTGGGTTAGCTTAACACTGCTTCTCATCGTGTTAGGTGTATTGTCTCTGCGCAGGTATTATCGCGTCAGACAGATGATTGCCCTAGGCGGACAACCTGGCAACCAGAGCAGCCAGACGCCTTAGGAAGGAAGTGCCAAGAGATGCATTGGGTAAATAAGTTCGTAATTGCAGCCGCTATGGTGGGATGTATAACCGCAGGACAAGTTTGTCGTGCGGCTGATCCCGTATATGTGGCTGACATGAACAAATTCTATGATCTTCAAAAGAAGGATCCTGCAGCCGCTCTGGATCTGATGCTTCAACTGGCGCGCAAATATCCAAATGACAAAACTATCCAGTTGGCAGCCGGCTACCAGTTACTAGCCAAAAAAGAAACGGAGCTGGCTCTGCCGTATTTTCAAGCAAGTTACAAACTCGATCCTGGCGACATTCAGACGGTGATGCAACTTGGGTATTTATTAGATCAGCTTGGACATCATAGAGAGGCGATGCAGTATTTCCGCATTGCTATGAACAGCAAAGCCGATGCCAAAGTGCGCGATACAGCATCACAGTCGCTGCAGAATCTAGCCGGTCAACAAACACGGCAGCTGCCAGATCCTCAGTTTGTTGAGCTGATGTTTTCGCCGATATATATGGATCGGTTTGAAAATACGATCTTCCCAATCAGCCTTAAGGTCGGTACAAAAATGGCTGGAGCCAAGAACACCGACGTGTATCTTAGCGTGAAGAGCAATAAGGACAGTCGAAGCGGAATTGGCGCGATCCCTAGGATATTCAACGATAATTCGCTGGTTCTGGCTGTTGGTGTTCGCAACCAGCCTTTTGAGAACATCCCAATCACGCTTTACGCCGAAGCGGGCACCGCGTTTAAGTATCTTGATAACGCCTATGAGAGCCGATGGCAAGAGGACTACCGGCTGGGTATGTTCTACTTTAAGGGATTTGAACCCGGATTCAAAATCACTCAGTTGAAGGCATTTCAGCCCATGGGTGATTTCAACATGGACGTTTCATACTACTCAAGATACGACAATAACGTCATCGGATATGGCCGGGCCCGTGCCGGACTGCGCGTAGTGAATACACCCACGAGTTATGCCGATCTGTATGGCTTAGCTTCTCTGTCGTTTGACACGAATAATGAATACTACAACAATAATGTGATCACAGGTGTTGGTTTGGCTTTCCGGCCAGATCGGTTTACCCCGCTGACAGTGCATGCGGAATACTTGTGGGGTAACTATATCGGCGGAGAACGACCGACAGATATGCCTAAGTCATACGAAGATATGCAGGTAGGTATGGATTGGTTTATGAGGTTCTAGTATGGCTACCATAACGGTGCGCAATAAGCGTTACGCCATACCGATAAGGCCGCTGGAGGCTATCATGCTGGCAACAAGCATAACATCGCTTGTTGCCGGTTTTACCCTGGCGTTATGGGCCATCACGGATATGATGGGTTACATGCGCATCACCGGGTGGATGATACTGGGGCAGGTATTCGGCGTATTGTTGGCTATATGCGCCGTCGTATTTTTGTTGTCAGGTTTAGATGACTTGTTCCTCGATATCGTCTACTATACGCGCCGCATCTTGGCCAACAAAAAGATGAAACGGGCTCCTTATGCGGCGATCTCATTGGAACAGTTGAATACCAAAGCCCGTAGTCGAGTGGCGCTCATGGTGCCGTGCTGGCAGGAGTCGGAAGTCATCGGTGCTGCGGTAGCCCATAACCTCGAAATCATCGACTATGACAACTACGAGGTGTTTGTTGGCACCTATCCTAACGATCAGGCGACGATAAATGCTGTTGCAGAAGCGGCGGCTCGGTTCCCTAGGGTGCACTGCGTTGTAGGTACTAACCCTGGACCAACGAACAAAGCGGATAACCTCAACCAAATCTATACGGCGATCATTCAATACCAAAAAGAGACGGGGCAGGAGTTTGACATCATCGTGATGCATGATGCAGAAGATGTTATTCATCCTATGGCCTTTAAACTCTACAACTACCTGATGCCGGAAGCAGGTATGGTGCAGATACCTATCTTCCCTTTGGAAGTGCCTCTGTTCAACTTTACCCACTGGGTATATAACGATGAGTTTGCAGAATATCACGTTAAGGACGTTGTGTCGCGTGGTCTTATCAGCGGAATAGTGCCATCTGCAGGAGTGGGCACAGCCTTCAGTAAAGAGGCGCTTCACAAGCTAGATGATATCTACGCCGGTGAGGTGTTTAGCACAAACAGCCTTACCGAAGACTATGCGATTTCGGTTAAGATACGTAAGCATAACCTGAAACCCGTATTTGTGCAGCAATTCGTTCCTAGAATTATTGAGCGAAGACGGTTTTTGGGAATCATTGGCCCATATATTGAAACGACGATACCCGAGTGGATTGCTACTCGTTCTTTCTTCCCAACCGTGTATCGCAATGCTGTTCGACAGCGAAGCCGTTGGTGCTTAGGCATTGTCTTTCAGGAATGGACCAATACCGGCTGGCCGGGCACTCTAGCCATGAAGTATTGCTTGTATAGAGACCGTAAGGCTCTGTTCGCCAACTTCATGACGATGATCGGTTATATGGTCTTCATATACACGGTCATTTTTGCCGTTTGGGCAAACTACTGGCCAGACTCTCTGCAGATGCTGTCACTCATGGATGCACGCACTTGGTTGAGTTATGTTTTGGCGGTGGATCTGTTCCTGATGCTGTTTCGTATGAGTCAAAAGATGCTCACAAACTACAGGTTGTATGGGTTCTTGCCGGCAATGTTAAGTGTCACTCGAACACCATACGCCAATGTTATGAGCTCTCATGCTATGCTCATTGCCTTAAGGCAGTTCATTAAGGGACGACGAACCGGTATACAGATTAAGTGGGAAAAGACCACCAACCGGTTTCCAACACTGGTTACAGCTGAGCGGAAAGTCTCTACACTTCAAGACATCCTCAAGGCACGCGGATATGTTACCGATGAGCTGTTAGCAGCCGCGGTGGCTGCCACAAATGGCACCGATGAGGCGGTGGTGGAGTATCTGCTCAAGAATGCCCACATCACTGAGCAAGAGCATATGCAGTCGATATCGGAGCTATACCAGGTGCCGTTTGTCGATATCGAAGCCGCTTCTGCTACACCTGGGCAACTTAAGGAACTGTCCAGCAGCGTGACCGATACTCTGCTGCGTCATGGTATCATCCCTGTGCGTTTGATTGGTGACCATCTCTTGTTGGTTCTGGCTCAGCCTGACCTTGCTTTCGGCGATCCGGAGATATTGGATGTGCTTTCCGACTTTACGATTGAACTGGGTTTGGCACTGCCTGATGATATTGAGCGCTATTACCAGGAGCATAACATCAGTATCGATGTTCACTCTCATGATGATGATAATGAACGGCCAGAAACACATCAAGCTGATACGGACGCTGATGAGCCTTCAGACAGCTCAACACCATCGAGTGATGATTCTGCAGATAGTAATCCTCCGCAAGATACCCCATAGCATAGTGATCAGGTGAGCACCCGATAGTATTAGGTGCTCACTGGCCCTAATTCGCACGAACTAAATTCGCTATTGATATGTGTGCATGAATATGGTATTCAAGTAGAGAGCCTTATCGACAGATCTCAGATTTAGGAGTGGTAAACCGTGTCAGCACAACAGTTCAGCCAATTTCCGGGATATATTCCATTTGGAAGCCAGTATTACCGTGCTCCTACTCCATATGAAACAGAATGGGAGAAAGACATCAACAGCTTTGCTGAGGCAGGGCTCAACAACATAAAAATCTGGGCGCAGTGGCGTTGGAACGCTCCTGAACCAGGTATGTATGACTTCAGCGACTTGAAGAAGCTGATGGACTTAGCTCATTCGAAAAACATCAAAGTGACCATCAACACAATCTTTGATGTAGGCCCAGTATGGTTGAACGATCTAGAGGACGATTGCCGAATGGTCACTGCTGATGGTCGGAAGCTAGGACCATGGGTGAGCCCCTGTCGGCAAATTGGGGGTTGGCCTGGCCCATGCAACAACCATCCCGAAGCACAACAGCTGCGGCGTCAGTTTCTGGAGCATCTAGCCAGCGAGCTGGGCAACCATCCTGCACTCAATGTGTGGGATGTTTGGAATGAACCGGAGCTATCTGGCGGCACTGCCCGTGAAGGACGGTGGCAGGATCAACTCTGTTACTGCCCGCATTGCCGCAGTCGGTTTATCGAATGGCTGCGCGGTAAATATGTTGATATCGCCGGCTTGAATGCTGCCTGGAACCGCAACTACCGCAGCTTCAGCGATGTGGAACTGCCAGTAATCCCCAGCGTCTTCAACGACATGATCGACTGGCGCATGTTCCATGTAGAGATGATGACCGCCGAGTTAAAACTGCGCATAGATGCCATCAAGAGCGTAGATCTGCAGCATCCGGTGATGTGTCACATCGTGCCGATGCCTATTTTCAATGCCATCCATGCCGGCAGCGATGACTGGCGTCTTGCAGAGCCCTGCGACTGGTTTGGAAACAGCCTAGGCAGCGACCCATTTGCTGCAGACATGGTAGTGTCGGCAGCGAATGGTCGTCCAGCCATAAACGCCGAGATCCATGCTCTGCCGGGCACCAGCCTGAGCCGTCCTCGTCCGCTGGAACTGGCGGATGTTAAGCGCCATCTGCTGATCCCGTTGAGCCGCGGTATAAAAGGCTTCTTGTTCTGGCAGTATCGACCCGAACTGCTGGGCACCGAATCACCAGCGTGGGGGCTTACAAAACCAGATGGCTCACCAGCACCATGGCTGCAGCATGTGGCTCAGGTGAACAATGCATTGCAGCGTAAGGCAGAGTTTGTGTGGAATATGCAGCCCACGGGTGAGGCGGTTGGCATTCTATTCAGCCCAGAGAACCACATATTCAGTTGGTGCGCGGAAGGTGGTTTCAGCCTTCATGACGAAAGCCTGCGTGGATGTTATGACGCGCTCGCTCGGGCAGGATACAGAGTGCGGTTTGTGCACTCCGACGAACTGCGTGAAGGCAAGCTAGACGGGCTTCGTGCGTTGGTCTACCCATTCCCATATCTGCTGGATGCACGGATGGCAGATTCACTCAAGGCCTGGGTGAAAGACGGCGGAACACTAATTGGTGAGGCGTTCTTCGGCAACTTCCGCCGTGATGACGGCTTGCATTCGCAGACGGTGCCTGGATATGGATTGGATGAGCTATTCGGTGCTAAAGAAGCCATTCCTGTGCCGTTTAGTGCGGCTGCCAATGTGTATAGCGGTGACCGTGGGGTTGACAACAAAGCCGGAGGACCGGAAATTGAGTTGGTCGAACCACTCGGCGAGTTGAAGCCCGGTCACAAAGCAGAAGGCTTCTTAGTGGCCATACCACTGGAGCTGCATGGCGCCGAAGTCATCGCGAAGTTCGCTACGGGTGAAGCCGCCATGAGCCGATATCGCTATGGTAAGGGGTGTGCTGTGTTGATCGGCAGCTTGCTTACTCGGGCCAGCCGGCAAAACCAAGCGAGTGCTTCGCTGATTGCTAACCTGATGAGCATGGTTGGAGTGAAGCCAATTGTGGGCATCTCGCCGGCAGGAGTGGTGCGCGGTGACCTGTTGAGCGCCGAGGGTAAATATGCTTTGGTGCTGCAAAATCTGACTGATCAACCGCAATCCGTGTCTGTGGATATACCTTCTGGTCAGCTTCAAGAGTTTATATTTGGTGAGCAACTTAGTCCGTCAAGCGTCACTCTAGCGCCTTACACGGTGGAGTTGTACTGGATCGACTGATAGAAAGTGCGATCGGCCAGTGACAGCTTTAGGGCTGTCACTGGCCGATATGTGGTTTCTAGCCCTTTTGCAGGTTTCGAGCTGCTTTGTGGATGCTCTTCCATTTCGCCCGCTCAACACCTTGCGCGGACAGGTTCTGCTTGCGCTGGTGGTACTCCGCTTCTCGCTGAAGTCGGTGGTAATTCTGCAGTCGTGAGGGATCAATATTCCCATTATCGACGGCTTGTTTCACCGCGCAGCCAGGTTCGTTGAGGTGCTTGCAGTCAGCAAAACGGCAGTAAGCTGCCATCTGCTCAATGTCTTCAAAACCGACTTCGTCGGCATCGACTCCCCATAAACCAAGTTCGCGCATACCCGGAGTATCTAGGATCATGGCTCCAGTGGGCAGCATGTATAGGTTTCGGCTGGTTGTGGTATGACGGCCTTTGCTGTCGTCAGACCTCACCGCACTGGTGGCTGCGAGCTGCTTTCCTGCGAGATGGTTGAGCAGTGTGGACTTGCCTGCACCGCTGCTGCCGACAAGTGCCACCGTCTTCCCTGCCTGCAGGTAGGTGTTCAGGTTGCTAATGCCGATACCGCTCACACTGCTGATGCCGATACCGCTCACACTGCTGATGCCGATACACTCGACTGATTGAAGCCGCTGTTGAATGCGATTGAGCTGTTCAGACCAGTCCTCGCGGATGTCTGCTTTGGTCATCACAAGAACAGGGGTTGCCCCGCTCTGCCATGCTTGGGCGACATACCGTTCAATGCGTGATGCATTGAGGTCATGATCAAACCCACTTACGATGAACAGTGTATCGATATTGGCTGCTATGGGCTGCGGCTGTTCTGAAGGCCCAGCTTGTTTGCGAACAAACACACTGGTACGCTCCAAAACGGCTTCGATGATTGTCATATCATCGGTGTTTGGTTCGCATCGAAGTTTCACCCAATCGCCGACAGTGGGTAACTCCAGCCGGTTGTCGGCATGGTGCTGCAGTGATCCTGCGCACTGAGCCGCGTGAAAGCCTGCTCTGCTGACCACTTCGTATTGGGTTCGCGATTCAGAAATGACGCGAGCAATGACTGCGTCTGTACCAAATTGTTGGTCAGCCAGAAACTGCTTGGACGGATTCCATCCGTATTGTTGAATCAATGGTGTTCCTCCTGAAGGAGATGCTTGTAAATGCTAGAACGAGCGACAAGACCTCAGGACGGAACTCTGCCGTAACTCACATAGGAGAGACTAGAGGCTGAATTCCCCGGAGGTGCCAAACAAGCACACAATGACCGTCACTGTGTTGGTATTCATAAATGGCCTCCTAGTTGAAGTAGTATGCCGGCGAATTGCCGACAGCTCATTATATCAAATATCTATTGTCGTGCAAACGATGGTTGTGGACATATGCGCTTGAATCATCTTGTTTAGAAAACCCCAAGAAACCACTGTTGGCAGGATATATATACGCTGATGACGAATCACTATCATCAGCATAGATATGAATAGTATATGGGGAGGCGTCATGACAAAATCCATACAACATGTAGGCATATGGACTTGGGGTGGACGGGTATATAACTGGCAGCGATTTATCGACAACATGCAAGCTTCGGGCATGGACACTGTGGTGTTGTGGCATGCCGATAAACCGCCAGTTGCCGCCAAGCAGATCCAAGCATACGCACGCGAAAGGGGAGTATCGGTTCTTTGGGGATTCAACTGGAGCTGGAACAGTCCGGTGTGCCTCAACAGCCGTGAAGATGCCCAGAAGTGGGCAAAAATCGTGACCGAGCTGGTTGATGATTATTACGCGCCGTTGAACTCCGATGGTATTGTGTTCCAAGTTGGCGGCACCGAGCTAACATCAACTTGCCGGCTAAACTGTGATGTGTGCAAGCACGCATATGAGACTGGTATCGGCGCCCTGTATGTTAAGTTCGCAGGCTACATCATGGATGCTGTCCGTGCCAAGCACCCTAACCTAAAACTGCATGCGAATATCCATGCTGGCGCTATTAAGGATACCTATGGCGCGTTAGGCGCCATCAACCCCGCGGTGAATATCATGTGGGAAGATATCCCCGGGCCTGGCTGGAATATCCGCATACCTTTTGCCTATGACTGGGATCCTGCTGAGAGTGACCTTGATGCCGACACCATGAAAATGGTGAGGAAGACAGCATCTCTGCGGGGCAGCCAGGAGGATGTTGCGTATATCCTTAAGGGTTTCCCGGCACATTGGGGTGGGAATGACCCCATGCTGATGGAGGAGTTTGAGCTGGAGCTGTTGAACATGCATCGGCAGCCTCATTGGAATAAAGCCGCCGGATATGTTGAAAGGAAGCTCGATCAAGCGCTGCGGGTGCTGCGGGTCATCGCTGAAGCACCAGCCAAGCGGAAGACCGTGTTGATGTTAGTGGAATGCGGGCTATGGGAACTTCGCCGCAGGTATCCGGTTGAGCTCATCGTTGAAGGATGTAAGAACCCGTTCCGCGAACCCGAAGAGGTGATAGCTGCTACTGTTGCACGACTTGGAAGTAAGCTGGTTTAGTTCGCAATATCACGATAACTTACGCGAGAGGAATAGAGAAGATGGTAAATATGAAACCGAAAGTATACCCCATGCTAAGCTGCCCATGGAACAAGGCGAAGCCGATTGTATCCAACGGTGAGTGGCATAGCGATATGTGTATGATACAAGACAAGCTCGGTCGCTGGCACTGCATCGGCATTAGCCAGCCGGATTCCAGCATGTTTCACGCTGTGGGTAACAGGATAGACAGTTCCTATGTCTATCTGCCCCGTATTAGCTGTGACGATCCGCTCATTGACCACATGTGGGCACCGTATGCGATCTGGAAGGACGCAAAGACCGCTTATCTCTACTACTCGCATATGAGCAAAGTTTCAGCGAGTATCCGATTATTCGTGTCGCATGACCCCAAGCTGGAAGTATGGGAGAAGTATACCGGACCCGATCTGACAGACAACATTGTGTTTTCTGAGGAAGGCGATCGCGATGCTTGCGTGTTCTATGATAAGTCGGAGAAATGCTATCTGATGTATTACGCGAGCACAGGGCCGATTAAGGTTCGGAAGTCGCCCGATCTGCTGAAATGGTCGGATCCGATTGTGGTCATCAACAACATGCCTGAACCGTATAAGTGCGGTGAGTCTCCATTCGTGTTGAAGAAGGATGACTGGTATTTCTTGTTCGTCAGCGGATTTGATTATGGCCGAGTATCTGTTTATGCAAGCAGGAACCCGTATAAGTTCGGCGACTCTACCAAAGACCGCATATACGAAATCAGCGGGCACGCGCCCGAAATGGTAAGGATGGGCCGCACTGACTATGTGGCATGTGCCGCGGTACACAGCCGCATCGGAGGTCTGCCTGGCGAAAGTGACCTCAACAGCGTCTACCTGCAAAAGATTCAATGGGGCAGCTATGAAAAAGCATTAGCTGCCGCGTTGAAAGTATAATCTCCAGCGAACTGGGTTTAGCGACCTTCAGTTGCCTGTTTTTACAAGGCCGATGGCATCAAACCAGAGTGCGTAATGTGAATCTGGGACATCGCGTCGGCCTGTAAGCCGTAAGTTGAAAGTGTGTTTCCCGGTGGGCAGCGTCACGCTGCCCAGCTTGCTGAGCCCTTCAGGTGCTCCTGCTGCCGATATCTGCGGCAATCCGTTGTCTGCGGTGTGCGTAACACTATCATCGATACGCCAGGTAAACGGCGACAGTGACCGCGGCGAAGCCAATCTAGCTAGGCTGTTTCCCGAGAAATACAGATCGTATGTACCAGCTTCATCGACTGTGAAAGCAAGCGATACCTGGTATCCCTCGCTTGGCGGTTCCTTATCTTCAAATATGGAGAGATACATCCCTTTGGACCATCCATCGGCATCACATACCTGCCATGGAGAAGTGTATAAACCGGTCTCCGCCTCTGCAACGATCACTTTTTGCTGATTGATGGGTGATATCCCTACGATGTTGGATATCCGTTCAGCTCCGACCACGAAGGCACACGGCTCCGACATAGCTATTCCGTTGAAAATCATTGGGTTGGCGTCAGCAATGTTGAACATGATGGTGCCTTCACCTTGAGTGACGGGCACAGACCTGCCGAGTGCATCGACCATCTGGATACCATGTTTGGTATCTCCCTGCGCGGTGACCCGAATATATTCGCTGATGTGCGATTTGTCCAACAATTTGGTTTGCTGAGGCTCGGTTGTATTCTGGCGGATCACCGACACCGGGTACTGAGTGCCGAACGTATATACGTCAAAAGAACCTATGGAGTATTGCTTGACGAATGGTTTGCTGCCAATGAGCTTTGCTGCAGTGGCATAGGTGACGCCAGCGGGTGTGATCTGCCAGTTGTTATCAAGAATCGGACGGAATTGGGGATAGCCCACATCAATGTGAAGAAACTTGAACGAGCGTATACCGCGTTTGAGGTTCTCCAGCGGAACGACAGATATCTCTTCACTATTCCATATCGGCTTGTTGATATTGTATTGACGGCAGAATTGATCCCATAATTGGTGGGTCTGAGGGTTATCGCTGTAGTGGATGCTCAGAATATCTATGGCGTTATTGAGGCCAAGCTCAAAATACTGTTGAGTCCGTTCTTTGAATGTGGGGGTGACCAGAGCCTGAGACGTGAAACCGCCTGCTGCGATCTTTGCAACGGGGTTGCCGCGTTTGATGGCCGCAGCGGTGTGTTTTACCAGCTCTACATACTCTGCTGCTGTGCCCGACCAGTAGATACCGGGCATGTCTGCCTCGTTCCATACCTCCCACACGTTGATCTCTTGCTTGAAGCTTCGTGCTATTTGCTCCACGAGGCTATCCCACAATGCGTAATCCTTTGGCTTCACACGCGCATACAACGGACCCGCATCGCCAACCGTCGAGGTGCCGTCTGCTGATGATAAAGCCTTGGGCATTTGGGCAAACTCGCCATATATGGAGATACCTGCTTTGCGAAATGCGGCAGCTTGTCGCTTCATGTCGCGAATATCCAACCATACTTTTCCGCGCTCTACCGATGCTTTATATACACCTTCCCAGAAGTTAAACCGCACCCAGGAGACACCAAGCCGACGCATATTCGTGGCTGTGGCCTCTGGCAATTGCTCTTTACTGATCGATGGCGCTCCGGCAGGAATCCAAAACATGCCCCACGGTGAGTCCGCTTGAGGAGCGTCTGGCTTCATGACGATAGCTAGTGTGGTGCGGCAATCAGCCTGCTGAGATCCGCTGTGTGCGGTGACACTCAGTGTGTAGTGGCCTCGTTGGCGCAGAGGCAGCACGATGGGCACTTTAATTGGCATGTTGTGTGTGAGATGCCTCTCCACATAGCCATTTAACTTCGTCTTACCAGCCGTTTCCGACAATGTGTAGTCTAGTGAAACGAGCCCCTCATCGCCCTCAAGCATAACAGCAACGTCAGGTGTTTCACCCTCCGTAAACACCATGCCGTAGTGGCTGGAAGTGATAGTCGCCTTGAGCTGACTTTGCGCCATCGAGATGGCTGATATGCTCAGCAAGATGCTGGCGGTGATGGCCCATTTAAGGAACACTAGATAACCCTCCAAGAAAGTTTGCCTGCACTTAACGGGATACGGCACGTTATCCCGTCAGCAGTCCGCGAATGGGGCATTTGCCTGCCGTTGAACTCGACGGTGATGTTACGCGGCACATCCCTGAAGATGATCTTTAGGTTTAACCCCTTTGTGTGTGAAAGCTCTCCGCCGATCGTCACGGAGCTGCTATCTGCCCTCAGAGTGAGGTGGTTCTGCTGCCAGTATAAGTTGGTGATCTCTAGGTAGGGCCAACCTTCAGGCAGGAACGGCCGAACCGTCAGCTCCTTATGTTTCAGCGGCTTTAGCCCCATCAGTGCCCAGAAAGGCACCATCGTGCCGGATGCACTGTCGCCCATGAACTCGCGATCAAGCCCCAATCCACCTGCTGGGCCGCCGCCTTGTTGACGTCCGCGCTCCGGGTGCCCGTCGTAGTATTTGCGGTAGAAATAGGAACCATCACCGCCTGCCGATTTAACGTCATGAAACCAGAGCATGATGTCATTGATGCGTTGTGCGGCTCGCCGTTGCTGTTGCTTGGAGCCATCCTCCGCTCGGTTCATCAGCTCGAAGAGGCTGGTGAACGGAACTGCACCGCCATCCTGCATTTGGTTACCCCATGTGAACTGCGGGTTATTGGGGTCTTGATCCATCAACTCCTGCCAGGGCCAGTAATACCAATCGCTGTTGCGCTTGGTGGTCGTTCGCGGGGCAAAGCGCCACTTATAGATATCAGCGCCAACCGCGGTGTCGCCAGGGATAACGCGGCCATCCAGCCAACTGAGCACGCTTCGGCGTTGGGCTGTTGTGCCGATGCCAACGGCGAGCGCCCAAAGGTTAAAGTGCAGGAAGCCGTAATCTATGAGTTTCCCGTTGATGTCGATATTCCTGCCGAAACGCCCTTTTTCGGGGTTCCAGAATAACATCTCAGCGGTCTTTTTGATGCGCTTGGCGGCGGCTCGTAAGCTAGATGAGGTTTCGTGGTAAGTGACTTTTGTGACACCATCAGGCCCATCGACTGATACCGTCGGAACCTGAATGCCTTCGGCTGCGGCCATATCTTCCAAAATGGCCAGCTTGCTTGCGGCCTGAATGGCACCTATCGAGCTTTCCAAACAGAAGCGTCCGCACGGATACAGGTCCCAATAGCTGCCGAGCACTCCATGCCCAGACTTGTTGCCCAATCCATCTTTACCTACCATGAAGTCTGTGCACGGAACCCCATATTTATCTAGCTGCATGTGCACTTTTAAGAAAGTCCATGCCTTGCGCAGCCGTGGAAGTTGGAAGGTTAGGAACTCCTTATTGTATTGCCACAGCAGCATATCTGCAGTGCCGTTAATCAACGTTGCGTTTGTGTCGATGCACCGATTGTCATATGCTGTGCGCACATGATCAAGCAGCACCCGAGCCCCTTTAGCCTTGCTGCCAGGTGCGACCTTTAGCGCGGTGATGATGGTATCATCGCTTTTACCCCATCCAGGGTGCATATACATCGGTAAAAACAATAGGTAACGCGCATAGACCGGACTAATGCTGGGCATGAAGTAGTCAGGAAGCTGCGAAGGGGGCATCAGCGCGAAACTGGCGTCAACGGAGTTTTCCTCGCTCCAGTTGAGCTGCTTGTTAGTTGTCCAGTAGATGCGGGTTCCGTTGATCATCTGCGAGGCATCAAGTTTCGGATCGTCGCTCTTGAATGTGATATCGACATCGAGAAACGGCGTTTGGAATGCCGGTGTGATCATCTGCGGAGAGATAAACTTGCCATCCTCTGCAGTTACCATTCCCGCCAGACTGTAATCAACACAATTGGGCTCCAGTGAGATACCTTCAGCGCTCCAGCTATCCCGTTCTGCCGGTTGTTCACCGGGTTTGTGGTTGAACTCCCAAGCGACAGCCGTTTTTGCCTCGCGGTTGTGTACGTAGAACGGCCATGGCCAGCCCAAATGCGGTTGAATGGAACCAGCCCATTGGTCGGTAGCCTCCACACGAACCGGTCCTCCCCATGTGTAGCCAAAGCGGTCGACCGGCAGCATGGCAAGGTGACGCAGAATGGCGTCTTCCGTGATGCCCTGCCATCGGCGAAATCCCATCGCGGAGCGGTCGAAAGGCGCTTGAGCCAGCGTGTCCCACTGCAGCACCCACGCCCAGCAGGTGGTGCCGGGAACGGGGCCGGTATCCCAATAGACACCATGTTCATCCACGGATAAATGACGCATGAAATATTCATTTAGGAAGCTGTCACGCCGAGCACTGCCCGTCGATATCTTGGGCAGTTGGTCGTATCTCGGTTTATCAGTTAGTCCTACGAGTGGGAAAACAGGCATGGTGTGGTGACCTCACGATGTGGAATCCTCATGAGCTCAGGTTAGCTGATGATGATGGTAAATCCTGCGTGCCCACTTATCTACTTACTGTGACTACTTGCTGCAGAAAACGCGTAAGCATTTGCGTGTATAATACTAACAACGATCTACTTGATGGATGTGCGCCGCGGGACGGCGCCGCATAAGGGGGAATGCCCATGTTGCTGACTATCACGACAACCCACATACCTGCCACTGATTTGGGATATCTATTAATGAAGCACCCCGCAAACTGCCACACGAAGCAGGTTTCTACGGGTTCTGTTCATTGCTTTTTTCCTGAAGCCACAGATCTGAGATGCACCGTTGCTGTGCTACTTGAGGTAGACCCAATATCTTTAGTGCGCGGACACCGTGATAAAACCGAAAGCGGTCCGTTGGCTCAGTATGTTAATGACCGTCCGTATGTGGCCTCTTCGATGATGAGTGTCGCCATTAGCAAGTTGTTTAACACTGCGATGAGCGGCACCAGCAGGGAACGCCAGGAACTAGTGACGGTGGACCTGCCTTTTGAGGTCACGATAGCAACACTGCCATGCCGCGGCGGTGACAGTGTCGTCAGGAATCTGTTTGAGCCATTAGGCTATACGGTGACCACCCAAAGGCACATCCTTGATGACCAGTTTCCCGAATGGGGTGATAGCTCGTACTACACGGTGAAGCTCATAGGCAATGTGTGCCTTCGGAGCCTGTTGAAGCATCTGTATGTGCTGATGCCTGTATTGGATGATGAGAAACACTACTTTGTTGGAGACGATGAGGTAGCGAAGTTGCTTCGGCATGGTGAGGGGTGGCTGGCGGATCATCCCGCTAAGGAGCTGATAGCCAATCGCTACCTAAAACACCGCAAAGTGCTCGTTAACGATACACTTCAACAACTGCTTGAAGAGGAACAACCTGATGAAGAAGAACACACGGAACAACTCGCTAAACAGGAAGATGCGTTGGAAGAGCGTGTTAGCTTGAATGATCAGCGTTTATCTGCGGTTGTCGATGCCTTAAAGCAAAGAAATGCTCAGAGGGTGCTTGATTTAGGCTGCGGCGAAGGCCGGTTGACTCGTTGTCTGCTGGCTGATAAGCAGTTTATTGAAATTCTGGCCATGGATGTGTCATGCAGGTCGCTGGAACGAGCCAAGGATAGATTGCATCTCGACAAGATGCCGGAATTCCAACGGAAGCGGCTCAATCTTGTTCAGGGGTCGTTGATGTATCGCGATGACCGTATCGCAGGTCATGATGCAGCGGCTGTTGTTGAGGTGATTGAACACATGGATTCATCACGTTTAACCGCATTCGAACGGGGCGTCTTCGAGTATGCCCGTCCCAACACCGTCGTGGTGACCACTCCAAACCGTGAATACAACACAAAGTGGGAAACACTGCCGGCAGGGCAGTTTCGGCATCGTGACCACCGGTTTGAGTGGACACGCGAAGAATTCGGGACGTGGGCGAATGGCATAGCGGACAGATATAAATACACGGTGGAATATCGGCCAATAGGCGATCTGGACGAAATCGTGGGCTCGCCGACACAGATGGCGATCTTTGAGCGATTACAGTAGTTGATGTGTTGGTGGTGATGAATATGGATATCATGCTTCCTGAGCTCTCTTTGGTGGTGCTGATCGGCTCCTCTGGATCGGGTAAATCCACTTTTGCGAAACGACATTTCCTGCCGACTGAGGTGATTTCATCGGACGTCTGCAGAGGCTTAGTGTCTGACGATGAGAACAGCCAAGCGGCTACTGATGACGCCTTCGATGTCTTGGATTACATCGCAGCTAAACGCCTAGCTGCGGGTAAACTCACCGTCATCGATGCAACGAATGTGCAGCCAAAAGCGAGGAAGTCGCTGGTTGAGCTGGCCCGGCGTTATCACTGTTTGTTGGTGGCCATTGTGTTTGATCTGCCAGAGCGGGTTTGTTTGGAGCGCAACGCATCGCGACCAGATCGCAGCTTTGGATCCCATGTTGTGCTGCGGCAGAAGTCGCAGCTGCAGCGCTCTTTACGCGACTTGAAGTATGAAGGGTTCCGTTATGTGTATGTGTTGAAAACACAAGAGGATGTGGATGCGGCTGTTATCGACAGGCAGCCACTATGGAATAACAAAAAGCATGAACACGGGCCTCTGGATATCATCGGCGATGTGCATGGTTGTATCGACGAGCTCGAAGAGCTTCTTAGTCAGCTTGGGTATGCTGTGTCGAAAGGTGGTGATGGAGCATATGGTTATTCAGTGAATCATCCTGAAGGCCGAAAAGTTGTTTTTGTGGGTGATCTCGTTGATAGAGGCCCTAACTCGCCGCAGGTGTTGAAACTGGTGATGAGCATGGTTGCTTCTGGATCAGCATACTGTGTGCCCGGTAACCATGATGCGAAGCTGCTGAAAGCGCTAAATGGCCGTAATGTTCAGCTCAAAAACGGGTTAGCCGAGACGATGGAGCAACTAGCTAAAGAATCTCCAGAGTTTCGCGAGCAGGTGAAGCTATTTATCGACGGGTTAATCAGCCATTATCTATTTGATGACGGCAAGCTCGTTGTAGCACATGCCGGTATGAAACAAGAGATGCAGGGGCGAGGATCTGCGAAGGTTCGTGATTTCGCCCTGTATGGCGAAACCACCGGGGAAACTGATGAATACGGGTTCCCGGTGCGTATTCAATGGGCTGCCGATTACCGTGGTGACGCCATGGTGGTGTATGGTCATACACCGATTATTAAACCAGATTGGATCAACCGCACGGTTGACATCGACACCGGATGTGTGTTTGGAGGAGCGTTAACAGCTCTGCGATATCCTGAACGCGAAATGGTGTCGGTGGCTGCGCATGAGCAGTATTACGAACCAGTGCGTCCGTTGGCTGCTTCAGCCGTCAGCACAACCTCACGCCCAGATGATGTTCTAGATATTGATGATGTGCTTGGTAAGCGTATCATCACCACTAGGATGCAGCCGACGGTGTATATCCAGGAAGAGAACGCTCGTACAGCTCTTGAAGTGATGAGCCGATTTGCAGCGAACCCGCGGTGGCTGATCTACTTGCCGCCAACGATGTCGCCGCCAGAGACCTCGAGTATGCCAGGATATCTAGAACACCCTACCGAAGCGTTCACCTACTATAGTAGTAGAGGCGTGCTGAAGGTCGTGTGTGAACAGAAGCACATGGGATCACGCGCGGTAGTTGTCATATGCCGTGATGAAGCTGTGGCTGAAACTCGCTTTGGAGTTAGGGATGAGGGATATGGCATCTGCTATACCCGCACTGGTCGGCGCTTTTTCGATGATACGACGATGGAATCCCAGTTTCTAGAGCGAGTTCGTAAGGCACTAGATCAGACGGATTTCTGGGGGCAGTACAACACGGATTGGGCTTGTTTTGACTGTGAGTTAATGCCATGGTCTGCCAAAGCCCAAGAACTTATCCAGAGGCAGTATGCTGCTGTCGGCGCTTCGGCTCGCGTTAGCATGAAGGCGGCGAACGAAGCCCTGATTGCGGCTGCATCGCGAGGTGTTGATTTGGGTGATCTGCCTGCGCAATATGCCGAACGTGAGGTGATGGCAAGCCGCTTTGTCGATGCTTATCGGCAGTATTGCTGGAAAGTCAACAGCATTGATGACCTGAAGCTAGCTCCGTTTCACTTACTGGCGACCGAGGGTTGCGTATATACCGATCGCGACCATGTTTGGCATATGGATACGCTTGCGAAGTTATGTCAAACCGATGATCCCTTATTAATGGCGACACCATACCAAGTGATCGATGCAGCTGATGAAAACAACGCAGCTAAGGGCATCGCTTGGTGGGAAGAGCTCACCGCAAATGGCGGTGAGGGGATGGTCGTGAAGCCATACGAATTCATCAGTTATGCGAATACTCGGCTGCTTCAGCCTGCGGTCAAATGCCGGGGCAGGGAGTATCTGCGGATTATCTACGGTCCAGAATATTCCACCGAGCCAAACCTGCAGCGGTTACGCAGACGTTCGTTAGGTGCTAAACGCAAGCTGGCTATTAGTGAGTTTGTGTTAGGGGTTGAAGCACTAGAGCGGTTCGTACGCCATGACCCGCTATACTCGGTTCATGAGTGCGTGTTT
>CAZFLA010000027.1:0-29165 GCA_964519405.1 uncultured bacterium | reverse complement strand
TATGACCGCATAATTTCCGATGCTTTCAAGCACAATTTCAGCGGAGAAGTGCATAGGCAGCTCCGATAGGCATTCTATACCCAATAGGTGGCATCATAGTCGTATAGTAGTTACTTACAAGCCGTGCGGTGCAGGAACCCGCACGAAACGCAGTTCCCGGAGCGTTAGCTCCCGGAGCGTAGTCGTGTGGGTGACTAAACCCGCGGCAGTGTTACTGCAGGCTTATGGCGATGAATACCGGCCCGCGTTGCGGCGGGCGTTGACGGGCCGGTTTGGATATACTAGCAGCAGCTAGACATGTTGCCGTTGACGAACTGCAGTGGAATGAGCATCACTGTCGGACGACCTTCGGCGCTGACTTCCAGCACAGCCCGACTGAGGCTTCGCGTGACTTCATACGCGGTGAACTCGAATGTCAGCTCCTGCGGGTCGCTGATGGCTGAGTGCAGGCTGAGCACGAAACCATCGGAAGCGGGTGATACCTCCCACCCTTCTGGCAGATACCAGTGAAGACTGAGGTTGGTCTGCACTTTGTAAGTGTTTTGAATTGTAATGGCGACCTTCTTCGGCTGCCCGTTGGATATCTGCGGACATCCGCCGTAATCCACAAAGAATGTGAAGTCAGGGTAGGTGAACTTCGGTCCGCGAAGCGCTTTGTAGAGTGATGAGCCGTTATCTGGGCACATAAAGCGCGCCGGATTGGCATCGGATAGGTCGGTGGGTTCGTTGCTCCATAGGTCAAGCCCGTTTCGGCGAAGACTAACCTGCCAGGCCAACTTTTCTGTGCGGTCGGTTAACTTGTCAACATCCAAAGGCAGCTCCGCTGCATACATGCCGCCTAGTTCGCCCAAGTTCAGGCAGGCGACTTTGATACCTCGGCCGATGGGCTCCACCCAACGCTCTGGAATGTTCTTTGCGCCATGGATGATGCCGTATATGCTGCCCGCGGTGGCACCGGTGCAGTCGGTGTCTTCACCGCAGTTTACTGTGATGCACAGCATCTTGCCGAAATCTTCGCCGCCAAGTAAAAGGCCAAGCACGGTCATGCCGATGTTACTTGGCACATCAAAACCGAGCTCACCGATATGGTATCCCTTCTGCTTATCTCGTTCGCTCACGGTCCACTCCAGGTGCATGTGGGCGCTTCCGCGGTGACGTTCGAGGATAAGGTCACGAGCGTCAACCCAGTCCATGCCTTTGTCGGCTGCTTCAATGGCGGTAGCAACAGCTTTTGCCGTTTCGCACTCGTCAGGGATGTAGCTCAATCCGATGTTGATTAGGGTGCGAAGATCAGGCACAACGAAAGCGGCCGCTTCCATAGCACCGACGAACACCTCTGCATAAGTGCCTTCGCCATCGCCATGATCGAGAATGGCATCTTCGTAGCAGTATTTTGCGGCCAGGTCGGGACGGCCAGGGCAGATGCAAGCCCAGATTTCGCTGCGAATAAACGCGCCGCAGCTATGCTTGTAGGCATTTTTGTAACTGCCGCATACTGGAGGCAGCATTCCTTGACGCATGTTGATTTTGCCTGTGCCATATTCGGCCCAGTGCGGTGTGACATATAAACACCAGTAGTCAGCCAACACCTGTGCATCGATATCGATGCCCTTTTCTTCCATGGCGCGCAGCCAAAGGAGCTGGATATCCAGGTCATCGTTAGGTAAAGGCTCACCGCCGAGGTCTTGAGTATAGAAGCTGACGTCGTTCAGTTGCCGACGCCACTCCATCGGTGCACCTAGGGTTCCGCCGATGTTCTTGCCCAGCCAGCAACCCAGCACCTTGTCTCGGTAATCATCTCGATTAAGTCGCATTATGTGGTTCTCCTAGTAAATCGCAGTGATCATGCTTAAGGTCTGCATCAAATTGCATGCAGACAGGTTCATATTAAGTCGCAAGATTCTTTCCGTCTGCTTCAATGTATCATGCTTTCCGCCTGCAGTCGACCGTTTTGCTGATTATATCGGCAGATCAACACACTCACCGACTTGGCACAAGACATTGGGTTATTTCTGTATTGTTTGGTGATTATTGCAGTGTGTGATTTTAAGTTGCATGAGTTTATGAAACGCAAGGAGGGGTAAGCAAGAGGAATAGACAGGCGGATTACTCCTCGTCTATGAATGAGTACAAAGTAATCGCCTGTTCGCTGCCGCTAAGAACTAACTGATCATCCTCTATGCGCCACAAATATGTGTTTGAAACGCCTTCAGAGTTGGTTATGCAGACCGTGTTTGCTTTGATGGTATAGCTCATCTCCGACCACCATGGCCAGCGGGTGATTTCTAGACGACCATTCGACTTAAAATTCCATATCGTTGGACGTGGTTCGGTTTGTTCCTCCCATCGACCAACAATTTTTGGCTGCATTAATCGCCTAATAACCACAACTGTGACTATTGCTGCACTGAGAGCAATACTAACATTCGTCAACTTTTTCGTCATGCTGCTTACTCCTTTACTCGACGCAGTATATCCACATCGCTGCCGCTGCGAAGTGTGAGCTCATCTTGATCGCATGATACATCATATACTATAGGACGATCTTGAACGGTGGTAAGTTTACGCCCATTTAGTTTATATGTGGCCTGAGTGACGATGATGCCTGAAGTGATCGTCAACTTACCATCTGGATAGAACACCCAATAACTGCCGTTATCTATGTCACCACTGCGCCATTTGCCTACGATATCGGGCCGTGAACAACCCATCACCATCAAAACACATAGTAATAACAGCGGTAAAATGAGTTTGCGTTTGATCATGGCATTCATTTAGCCTTTTTTGCACTTTGCGCATTCGCAGCACCATACGGCACATGACCGCTGGCGGTTACCTTCGCGGCTGCATCGGTGTAGCTACGCTGGTCGTCAAAGTAGAAATCGGGCTGAAACTGCTGCAAAAAGTCCATTTTGCCCAATCCACCTAGGAAAGCCGCCTCGTCGACCTCAATTTTCATCTCCATCAGGGTGCGTATCGCCCGTTCATGCGATGGTGCGTTGCGGGCTGTAATCAGCATCGTTCGGATGCTGATCTGACGGTCGGCCTCCGCCGCATCTTGAAGCGAGCGCAGCGCCTTCATAAAGGGCAGGAACGGGCCGGGATTCATAGGGCTGTCGGCGTTGGCTTGCTCGTTCCGCTGGAACTCCTCCAGACCTTGCTGCTGGAAGATCGATTCGCTGCTGTCATCAAACAGCACACCGTCGCCATCCATGGCGATGCGCAGCTCATTAGGATCGGGGTCCACATTGGCACCCGGATGCGAATAGACCGTGGCTGCGGGGAAGCCGTTTTCCAGCGCCCCGCGCACATCCTCTGGTTCAGCCGATAGGAACAACACCGCGTTGAAGGGGCGCAGATAGGCAAAAGGCGGTTTACCGCGGGTGAAAATCCCCCGGGAGACATCAATGCCTAACGCCTCTGCCGACCGGAACACGCGTAAGCCGCTCACCGGATCGTTGCGGCTGAGCACGATCACTTCCACTCGGCGGCGTTTTGCACTATTGAAGCGAAGCAGCTTGCTGACGAGGGGGAAGGCCACACCTGGGCCGGCCACGTCACCAAGGTGCTCTTGCTGGTATTTGCGATAAGCCTCCACGCCTTCCAGCTCGAAGACCAGGTTTTCGGTCTGGAAGTCGAACAAGGCGCGTGATGACACAGCAATCACGATTTTATCGTCAACTGAGTAGGGCATGTTCCAAGTTTACCCCATATCCGCAGGGCGATGCTACCCCGCTGTTGAGGCTAGCCAAAGGGGGTTGTGATACGTGCGATGCGAGGTGTAGAAACAACAACTACCACGGCAAGAACACTTGCGAGGCAAATCATTGTAACGTCCATTTGATAAACACCGCTCTCATAATATCGGACAGACACCTATAGGTCAGTATAACTTGCGATTCGGCCATCAAGCATTTACGGTTTGTTAGCTGTTATCTCGTTCACAGACCCATCGGCTTGTGTAAGACGGACTTTGGGTTCTCCAGTGTTGTCTATACCAACCAGCACTTTCTCCTTATTACCGATCTTGATTTGCATACCCACCATCATATCCGCTGATTCGCCGATGATAAGTTCCTTCTGCGGATCCTGACCAGGTGTTTCGGGTAATGTCAACCGTATTGTGCCTAACCGCCCCTCTGTAACACTAGCATCCAAACCATATACTCTATCCTGATCAGCGTATATCTGGTAACGGCTTGTGCCATCTGTTGCTGCACTTAGCCTATGACGAACAATTCCTTTGTTATCATATGTTTCTAGTAAAGCAGTTCCATCATCATCGCAGTACATGCGGATTCTGACATTGTTAAATTGGTCGACTATCTGGAGGTCTTTGGTTACAAATTGTTCAGCAAGTTGGTTTTCCAACTCATCTATATGGGTATTTAAACGCGCTATACGCTCTTCATATTGCTCGATATTCATCTTGCTCTATCCTTTTTCCCAACTACTGTAGTATTAGCAGTGCCGTTTTTTAGAATTATAAACGAATTGCACCTACTCCCAATACTGACCGAACACTTAGGTCGTCGCAGTTTGAATTCTGCAAATACGCTATCACATAGACACGGAGTTAGTGTTAATTCAGTATGGCTTGATCCAGAGTCGCAAATAATTGCATTCCTCCCAAATATCACTTCAGGATTATGTGGGCTGTTTGGACGATCTGACATCGGTTTCCATATATGTAATACAACATGATCCAGGCGAAATTGATTTTTCGGATGTTTTCCTGAATGTACACCAATATTCCATGTAAGTATCGGTGAAAATTCAATGAAGAATATATGTGTTCGCGGACCAGGTGTTGCATCAAAACCTTTAGTAATCACCCGCTCGTGAATTCGTGCAGTTAAGTCTTGCAGCCGCTGCTCAACCGCAGCAAGTTTCGCTTCGAGCTCATCCATATCGATCCCCTTTCGGCTGTATATACAATACGTTTGCAGGTTAAAGTCAGTATATCGAATCATGCGCGGTGCCGCAAGCGTTTGTGACATAGAACTGGTTGCTGAGCCGCGGTGAGGTTGACAGTGTGACCACCGAGCAGAAATACCGGCAGAACCCACAGCAATAGCGCTGCCCGCGTTAAAGTCGACACAGTAGGAGCGTGTTTGTATTGCGATCTCTGTGGCTGTGTTTAGGCAAAGTCACCTTGCCGTTAGCGAGATCAACGCCGACAGCTCGAAGACCAGGTTTTTGGTCTACTGATGCTTACCGTATATGTAGTGAGGGCGCAGCCAAGTGGTATAAACCGCTTGACCGTTCTCGTTCATACCGATAGCCGCCAACCAGACACCTTCACCTTCGTCGATGATCGGTGTGTCGACATATGTCAGTATGGAGTGAACCTGCCTCGGAAAGTGCTTGGTGTGAAAGGGGTTCCACGCATTAACATCGTATATATCGTAGTCGTTTAAGACGGTGTCCGGATGCTCAATAAGGGATTTACCCAAAACAAGCTGCGTCTGTGTGGCGTTGAGATGTTTGTCAACCACATCATGGTAAGGTCTTGATCTCATCCTTAAATCGGGGTCTACCACCGAACGCGGCAGCGTGATGGTAACAGCAGCCAGAAATAGGAATATGAAAATAGCTGCGGTTGTGGTGATCTTTTTGTATCTGCTCATTTTACACATCATAGCTGTAATCCCCATTTATCCTGTTATACACCTCTACTATACCGGTTGGTATGACTGCCATCGCTGTGTGATCCATATGTCATTTGGCTATGACCACGCTGGCAGGTAATCTACTTCCACTGCTCTACCACCACAAGCAGCGCAGCCAGCTTTCTTCATGTCACCACAAAGTTAACATCGAGCGATAGTTATGAATCGCGTTCATCACGCCGTTAGGAGTGTCATCGGCTACCGCTCCATGTACCTCGATGCCCTGCATTATCGGAAAACTGACCGCTGAAACTTTTACCATCTGCACTGAATGTGAATGTACCGCGACCAGTAGGCTTCCCGTTCACGATTCCGTATTCAAATGTGTAGGTTCGTCCGACCATTTTGCCAATTAGCTGGCTGCCAAATGAGTCAACAGTTGCTCGTGTGACTCCGGATTTATCAGTGGTAAATGTGATGTTGGCTGTCGTGGAATAACTGCAGTCTGTATGCTTACGAAGTGTCTTCTGCCAAAGCCCGCTGATGGATGTCATTGCAGAAGGGGTATCTTGTGGTTTTGGGTTGTTAGACACAATTGGTACAGCGATGCGTCTACCTGTCCAGGTGCCTTTATGCCCTTTGTCATCGGAAAATGTACCTGTGAAGCTCTTGGCATCTGTGCTGATGGTGAAATTCCCGCGCCCGGTAGACCGGCCGTTGACAACACCGTATGTGTATGTGTATGTGCGTCCCGTTATTCGTCCCGTTAGTTGACTGCCAAACGAATCCACGGACGCTCGTGTGATACCGGATTTATCGGTGGTAAATGTGATGTTGCAGGTAGTTGAGTATGAACAATCAGTATGGCGCCGTTCAGTTTTGGTCCATGTACCATCGAACAGACTGGCGGCTTCTGCGTGGGCACCGGCTATGAACGTGATCACGGTAAAGACCAGCGCAATGAACATATCACGGATATGTGTGGTCATGTTGTCACCTCATCAGTATCGATCCACTACTCCCCTCGTTGTATCGCCGAAGTGTGTACCCTAAGTATGATGGATTTATCGCGTTTTAGTCAATCATTACCGGGTCAATACCGACAGCTCGTTGGTGATCTTCAGCACATTCGCGTAGTTGTGAGCGTGATACTCCTTCAGCGAGCTTGTGTATTTTTGCTGCAGAACAGCAAGCTCGCTGCGGCCAGGAGTTTTCGTTGCGGTAATCTGAACCTGTTCATACATATATGAAAGCCGATTGAGCGCTTGCTTCTGCAGCGTCATCGCAGCCGCTTTGACAGCTGGCTCTACTCGTGTGAGGGTAAGACGGCAGTAGCTTTGAGGCGCTAAAGAGAGTGAGATGCCTACCGATAGCGTACTGCTGGTGTGTATCTGTGATTGGGTTTTCCCCTGTGTATCTCGGGTTTCCAGCTTGTATTTACCCGCTGACAAATGACTAAACATCACTTTACTCTTGCGTGGCGCTGTGTTCGGGTTGAAAACTATGAAGTGCCTGCTGGTGCCGGATATTGCACTGCTATATTCATCGAGCGAATCGAGATTGAGAACCATAACATCATCGTCAGTTGTCTTCGCAAGTGCCTCATACAGCCAATAGTTCCACATAGACATACCGGACATATATGCTGCGGTTTTACCACGATGCCCTCCTGTTCCTTCCAGGCAGTAGAAGGGCTCAAAGGGGAAGTATTGACCTATTCCTTTCGGCCTTTCGCCAAGCACGGCATCACTGCATGCTGCTGGGTAAAAGGTGAACGAGTTGATGCGGTTTAGATTCGCCAGTTTTAGCAGCAAGCCGTATATCGGGCTTGATGTGTCGTGTTTAAGCAGCGATGTAATGCAGAGATGTGCTTCGGTTGTCTCCCAAGGTGTGGCCACATGCGCCCCCCCATGCGGATAGAACAGACCGGCGTTGTGCAGTTCACGGCTGATGGGGTCTGTTTCATCTTCATACCAGAATGTTAAGCGCAGCAGGATATTCGTAAAATCCCTTGAGTAGCGCAGATACTTATTGTCACCAGTGGCTTTATAAACATCGAATGCCGCGATGGCTCCATACGCGGGTCCAAACAGCTCGGTGATGGGGAACTCAACAGCGTCTTTATATTCGCGTTTGTATACATCATTAGCCGCTGAATATTGCATCGATGTCATGAGTTTGTTGATGCTCATTGCCGCCTCATCACGGTATACACGGTCACCAGATATCTTGTATGCCCTCATCATCACATAAGCGTATGATCCCACCTGCCAAGGCTCACGCACGATACCCAGCTTTGGCACGTCGTTCTGCACAAGAGGGGTCAGCTTATAAGGGTCGAACCATTGAGGAAATACATAGTTGGTTTTATGTGCATACTCTATCAGTTGGCGGGTTGAGAGCAGGAAACGCCCCATCACAGCCGGACTAATGTCATCGGCAGGAGCGGCATCAATGGCACGCAGTGTTTCGATATGGAAAAAGAGGTTCTGCCAAGTCATTTCCATGTCGCCGATGTGCTCTGGTTGACGCGTTCCCCACCGTATCATCCCAGCGACAGGGTCGTAGAACCGCGCAAGAGCACTGACTTTAAGCTTCAAAAGCTCGTCCTGCGTGCTGTTGGGATTTAGCTGTGAATACAAGCACCATGCCGAAAGGTGGTTGTTCACTGTGGAGAAGTCCCACTCATTTTGAATGTTAGCTGCAGTGGAGGTGTGTCCGGGATGAACGACCATCTCGGAAGACGGTTCAACCAGGCTCAGCGGGCCGTCGATCCACGGTGCTTTGATGCGGGAAACAGTGATCCCATCCGCCATCAGCTCAGTTACAGTCTTGTTAGCGAACTGGCTCCATGATACCTTGCCGCCATCGGCGTAGTTACGCGGGAAAACTGAGCGGGCAGGGTGCATTGGAGCAAAAACACGTATCATAGCATCCAGTGCTTGCAGTGATGTTGGCTTATCAGCGCGTGCTCTTGAGTATAGGTAGAACTGCGTCACCATATCGCCAGAACGGATTCGGCTGCCGGTCAGCTTATTGCAGTGCAACCCTAGCCCTGTTTGACCATCGACCGTCTGTGTGCCCACGCGCACATCAAGAAACCGCATCACTCCGTCGGTCGCCATCCATGTTGCTGGGGTCATATCAAAATAGACCATTGCTTCTGTGCCGTTGTTCCACAGGTATGCTGCGGGAAATCCAAGGCAGTGGGGGATGCCTAGTGAGCCGTAGATGCTCTCTGGGCCTTGGTCGATGGTAACACCTGGCTTAGTCTCCGGCATCCAAAGGGCCACCGATGGTTGTGGGCTGGGTAAGGTTATGTCTGCCGGGAGGTGGCAAGTTATACGAAAACCAATCAGCGGTGAATTTGCGCACGTCTCAACCAAGATATCCCATTGATAGTCAGGGTTAGTATGAACTCCAGATAACTTCACCGACTTTTTGGTATTGGTGTTGCTGACCACTGTGACTGCGCTTGGGATAAGGTTGAAGCAAGATCCAGAGATAATGGGTGTTGATGAAGCAAACAATGGCACCCATTGACTGTCGTGCAGGGTGCTTGTCGACATCTTATAACCACCGCTGCCGTCGCGGGTAAAGGCAACTCGTTGGTGTTGGTTGCCCAGTGTGATTGTATTGGGACTGGACTGCAGAAACGGGTGGAACTGTTCTGCCTTAAGCGGTTGAACCAGTGCGACGACAATAAGCCAAGCAGCAATAGCCACCACTGTAGCTGATCCAGCAACTGCTTGACATATGCTCTTGAACATCCGCCGGAGCAATCCGAGCCTGCTGGTATTATTCGTGCTTGATTTATATGAACTACCGGTATGCATGTATCTCCACCGCCTGCTAAAGGGGAAGCTCACGGTGATCATACCCGTAAGGCTACATTAGTATATCGTATTGGTTAGCAAGTAATGATAGTTGGCCGCTGCTGCGTAACGTATCGGAGAGCTCGAGACCTTAACCGCGGATGCACGCCGATATACGCGAATGGATTCATGGGTGGCAGATTCTGGTGCGCGTAATCAGAGCCGAGCCACACATATCAGTTACCCAGAAGCCTTCGCCCCACATCCGCGTTCATTAGTGTTCATTTGTGTCATCCGCGTTAGTGGTCACGGATAATCAAACCGCGGATGAACGCGAATATACGCGAATGGATTCATGGATAGCAGATTCTGGTGCGCGTAATCAGAGCCGAGCCACACATATCAGTTACCCAGAAGCCTTCGCCCCACATCCGCGTTCATTAGTGTTCATTTGTGTCATCCGCGTTAGTGTTCTTCGGTGAACCAACCGCGGATGAACACGGATATACGCGAATGGCTATGTATGGATGGCGGTAACTAATAAAGGCTCGAACCAATTCCCTTGATTCGAGCCTTCGATTTCGCAATACGCCCGTTTAGTCGGCAACAGGTAAGCTGGGGAAAGTTGTATATATCTTCGCGCTGCTAATCCAGCCGCCTTTTCCCTGAGCATTTTTCACATAGTAGCTGCCGGTATGGCCGTTGTTTCGTGCGTAAAAAGTGGCGACTGTCACCTTATCACCCTTTTTGAAACAGGACACGGTTTTTCCACGCAGATCCTTACTTTGGTTCAGGCTGACTGTACCCGTCGACACAGTCGGTACATTAACCGTATAGAGCTCTTTGGGAACTCGAACCAGCGCCCTCTTTTGGTTATCTAGTTTATAGGTATCCGTTTTCTGCCAGAAGTCTACATGATCGCGAACGCTTACCAGTCCATGTCCAGCAAAATCAGGCCATCGCTTCAGTTTTCCCATCAGCTTCACGCTTTTGCCGTCATACGAATAGATCCAATACTCAAAATCATCGCTAGGGCCAGAGGTATAGACTGCGATTTCCTTAGACTTATCTTTGACATCAATGTCCACTAACTGAAAACCATCGATATCGTACGGCATACGGCTTTTCACTTTGCATTTTCCAACTGTTAAAACAAAGTTGCTTTTGTCCTTACCTAACGACAGATTCACTTGCTCTTTTGTGCCGTCTCCGTTAAGATCGACAGTGGCTTTAAGAAGTGTTGGCCGCTTCTGTCCTACTGCTTTTGCTTTTGGAGTGAAATTAGCAAAGGCCGATACCGTCAACATTGGAGCCAGACCCAACACCAGAAACACTTTCGTAATGT
The DNA here is from genome assembly GCA_964519405.1 of uncultured bacterium. Taxonomy (GTDB): domain Bacteria; phylum Armatimonadota; class HRBIN16; order HRBIN16; family HRBIN16. The sequence continues at coordinate 18,393 of CAZFLA010000027.1, read as the reverse complement.
TTCTCATTTTTTTCTCCTAATCATGGATACTACAAACTTGCTTGTGTACGGAAACAATTTCTTTATACCACTTTTTGGGGTAGTTGCAACTTTTTTTTGCCCATTTTTGAAAATCCGTAGACGCAAATAATAAGCTTTTGGGGAATTACTGTCATTAATTGCTATTAGTGGGTTTTGGGTGTCATTTCTGCACACTATCTAGCCAAGTTCGCATCGAAATTGAACATGTCCTGCCATTGGTAATGCCGTCGGCTGATATATGAGCCAATAGCAAAATAGTTATGATGGCGTGGGTTTTCCGCAACGATAATAAGAGCAGTTAGGTGGGCTCATGGTTACCCGTCATGACCGATGGTGAAGCGGCATCCATACGCCGGCCGGAGTTCCCGGAGCGTCAGCTCCCGGAACATAGTCGTGGGGGTGACTAAACCCGCGGCACCATGGCTAACATGAAATTGACTCACATAATTCAGAGTTGATAGCCCGTTACTGTTATCGCTATCAAGTGGTTTGTCGGGTATGATGTATGCAATGCGATTGCCAATGTCTGCGAGGACGACCAGCAAATGGATGACACAACCGACCTTACCCCTAGTTTAAGGCTGCATGATATGCCTGCAGAGACCCGGCCGCGCGAACGCCTGCAGCAGTTGGGTGTTGATCACATGACCGATTATGAGCTGCTTGCCATTCTACTGCGTGTGGGCATCAAAGGCACCAACGCGGTGCAGATGGCAAGGGAGATTCTGGAGAATCTTGGCGGAATGCGGCAGATAGCGCAGCGCGCGCCTGATGATCTGCTGATGGAGCTTAACGAGGTCGCGGGGATAGGCCCCGCAAAGGCCTGCCAGATTGTGGCGGCGATTGAGCTTGGAAGGCGGGTGGAGCGCAGTAAGCTAAAGCCCGATATCGACATTGACTTTTCGGATGTGCTGCTAGTGAAGCAATATGTATCTGCATTTCTTCGCTACAACGACACCGAGGTAGTATGGCTATTGGTGCTGGATACCCATAAAAAGCTGAAGGCCAAACGCGAGGTCTTTCGGGGCACACATAATGAAACATACCTTAGCCCTCGCGAGGTGTATGGCATCGCATTTCGGCTGGGTGCTTCCTCCATCATTCTGGCGCATAACCATCCATCTGGCGACCCTGAACCCAGCGCCGAGGATGTGCTGTGCACCAAACAACTCAAAAAAGCGGGTGAAGTTTTGGGCATCCCGCTTGTTGACCACATCATCGTGGGTGATCCTGATGTAATCAGCATGAGGTGCTATGGCTATCTGTAGACACGCACTGCTGAGACTGTTTAATTTGGAGATGCAATGAAGTCGATTATAACTCTTGCCATGAGTGTGACGGCCATATTGGTCTGCAGCCTCGGCGGAATGGCTGCCGATGCAGCACGCCTAAAGGCAGCTCCGACGAACGCTTGCGTGGGGGCATTTTACTTTCCGGGCTGGTCGACTGAGGAACGCTGGTACTGCATCAAAGCCAATAAGCAGGTGCAGCATCCTCAAATAGGTTACTACCGCGAGGGTTCGCCGCAGGTCGCCGACTGGCAGATTAAGCAAGCCGCGGAGCATGGAATTAGCTTCTTTGCCTTCGACTATTACTCCAACAATGGCTCGGAGTGGATGGAATCGGCGCTTGATGATGGCTTTTTGAAGTCCAAATACATCGGTCAGTTCAAGTTTTGCCTGAACTGGTGCAACGAGCTGGCCGATGCCGATGAGCTGCAGCAGCTTGGCGATATCATCATAGAGAAGTATCTGAAGCATCCCTCGTACCTCAAAGTTGATGGTAAACCGGTGCTGATGCTGCTTGCCGGCAGCAACTTTGCAGCACAACTGGGAGTAGAAGCCGCGAAAAAGCAATTTCGAGAACTAGATCAGCACTGTAAAAATGCCGGGCTGAAAGGGATCTACCTGATGTTTGGCGATGGTGGTGTGGCCAATGCTCAGGCTGTGACCGACGGATTCGCCAGCGGTGCTGATGGATACTTTGTGTATAACTATCCTTATGCCGGTGTGGCTGGTGCAGGACCAGGCGTCCACCAAGTCGCCAGCTACCAACACCTTGTCGAGCAAGCCGACGGGCTGATGAAATACTGGAGTGGCATTACTCAAGGGCGGTTTTGGCCGACAGTCATGGCAGGCTGGGATCGACGCCCATGGACAAAGCAAGCCGACTTGCGCAGAATCGGGAACACGGCGGATCTGTTTGAGAAGAGCCTGCGAAGCATAAGCACGATGCTCAACCCGCAGCGGATTCTGATGATTGAGGCCTGGAACGAGTGGGGTGAAGGATCGGTTATTGAGCCCAGCGCAGAGTTGGGATGCTCATACCTCGATCGGGTTCACAAAGTGTTTAGCCGAGGGTCGGTGCCGCATAGCAGTCAGGATGTGAAGCGGATGCAGGCGTCCGCGCCGCAGTTTGATGTGAAACTGCCGTCGCAGGATACGTGGCGGTTTGATCACGATGCGATGGGGTTTCTGCCCAGTGGCCTATCGGCAGTACAGACACGCGGAGGGGTGATGTCGGGCACGTCTACCACTGGTGATCCGCAGTTCCTAAGCCCGTTATGCTACTTGAAATGCAGTGACTATACTGCTGTTCAGATTCGACTTCGCGCGGCATCGCCATCCAAAGATATACAGTTCAGCGATGGTGAGTTCTACTGGTCGACGATCGATGCCGACATGAACGCGACCACCTGGCTGGCATTCAAAGTATCACTAGACGGTCAGTGGCACACATACCGAATTGATCTCAAGGGTAATCCGCAGTGGAAGGGGTTGACCGACCGGTTTCGCGTTGATCCCTGCAATACACCCGGCGTTAATGTGGACATAGATAACATCACATTCGTCAAGAAATAGCAGTGGTAACTGATCGTCAACACGGGCTCATAATACCGCTCGTGTTGACGATCTGAATTTCGAGTATTACCAGCGCTGTGCGGTGCTGTTTTTGATGATCCACTGGCTGAGGTTGCGTTGGGCTTGCAGATCCAAACTAAGCATCAGCTTTTTTGCGCTGGCGTCATTAAAGCTAATGGCTTGAATGGGTTTACCAGCGGCGTCGGCAGCACGCAGCGTCACCGTTGCGATGTCGCGATACACGCTTTCGGCAGGTGTATCGAACCTGAACATCATGTTGGTAACCGCCTGTTTGACGGGGATGTTCTGCGGACTAGAGACAAACTCATTACCCTGAGCATCCGTCATCACCAAGCGAATGGTGCCTTTGCTGTTGGCAGCAATAACAATGGGTAGGCTGACACTCGTAAACGCCTGCAGCTTGGCGGGTGTCTTGATGTGCATGGTATTCGCATCTATCAACTTGGCTTCGGCAGCAGGTGATGCCGCCGTTGGCAGGTTGTTAACAAACTCGTTGATATAGCCAAAGAACCGATCGTCACCAAGTATCTGCCAGTTATAGCTATTGAACAAATCGCCGCCCATCATGTAGTCAACGCGTAAATCCCATAGATGCACGTCAAGCGGAAGTCCGTCGCTCTCCTCGCGGTTGAGGTTCACCCAACGTCCCCATTCACGAACGCGGTAGTAATCGGCAACGGTGCTGAACATGCCCTCAAGCCCGGTCTGCGCCCCTTTTGCATATGCCCACTCTGAGGTGGCATGGCCTATCTGCGGCCCGCCGAAGAAGTGCTGGAACTGCATGTTGTGGGTATACACCGGTAGGTTCTTATCCCAGCCAACGGTGTTGATGGCCTCATTCATGGAATTCACGGTTTGCTGCATGTATTTACCCACGTTGCGGTGGAGCCACTGCAGCTCTTCGTCAGACATTCCGTCGTTAGGGTTTAGGTCGATGCCGTCATTTTTAGCAGCGGCGACAGTGAGCGGGTTGAAATCGGCCCAAAGCTCCTGACCCAGACGGCCAGCCCTTGAGTTACCGGCTTCCATTTGTGTGTCCCAATACCGCGGTTCATTCTCTAAAAAGATGCCGCACACCCACTTGGTGTCGGTGGGGCTTATCTTCTTCAGTAAACCAATGGCGTCACCCATCCGCTGCTTGCGGTAGTTGTTCAGGGTATCGCTGTTGAGTGTCAGCCATGGAGTGTCGCTCCACATGTTTGGCGTGGTGCGTCCGTAATGACGGTTATAGCGTTCGCCCACCATGGCGCGCAGCTCAGGGTCTTCTGCCACTTCCACATTCGGTGAATAACACACTTGCTGATATTTAAGGTCGCCGAACTTGCCGCCTAATCCATCGGGAATAGTCAGCGGAGTGCCAACCCACCAAGAGACCATGCCAAGCAGAATGGGCACATTGTATCGCTCAGACCACTTTTTACTCAGCTCCAGCTCGGACTGCACGCTGTTCATATCCGAATTAGCATAGCGAATCTCATGAGCGATCCCTTTAGTGATGCCAAATTTGGGAGATACAGGCAGCCTGTTCATCAGCACCCAGGCTAAACGCTCTTTTTCGTTAGGGCTTGTCGCTGGGATCAAACCGCTTAGCATAAAGTGATCAGCCAATTTTATGCTCTTCAACTCTTGAGCGGTGACTCCGCGCACCGAGCTGATGTATACAGCTGGACCGTTGTTGGTGACAGTGATTTTACCCACTGGGTTAGATTTTACTTTGACGAAGTAGGTGATGGGGCCGAAACCGAGGCTCTTTTGATTCCTGTAGTAGCTGTCGATACCAGCAGCAGATACCCGATAACGGTAAACCGTCTCTTTGGCGTTATCGGGGAACACTTCGGTAATCGCAAGATAGGCAGGGCTGCCTTTCACGGTGAAAGAGGCTTGTTTCTGAATGGATTGCGCTGTGAAGGTTAGCTTATGACCGCCGATATAACCGGTCAGGGCGACACCCGCGGAAGCTGCACTGCCCGCAGCCAAGGATACAGCTAATATTCCGGTAAGCGATAATGGACGATACATAGTGATTGCGGCCTTTCTACTGCGTGATAATCATAGACACAGCCTGTTGGCTACTGCCATGCTATCATAAACAACAGCGTGATGACACCGCAGGTTCGCCTTCTTGCTAGGTATTACTGAGCAGATATTCGTAGCGATATTGGCATGTAAAGCTCTGTTACACTTGGTTGCTAGTGTGCAGTGTATATAAGGTAAACTCCGCCCAATACCACCAGCACACCGCATACTTGCTTCAGTTTCGCTGCGCCTCTAGATCGCTCATTCCAGTTGAGATATCGTTGGACGAGTTCCATTGAGGTTCCTGCTGCTACGATGACCATACAGTGTCCTAACCCATATAGAGCCAGCAACAAGACCGCATAAACAATATTTGTAGCCGCTGCCTTAAGTGAGAGTGTGAGCACAGGTGCCATGTAAGCAAAAGTGCAGGGGCCAAGTGCGATGCCGAATACCAGCCCCAGTATAAAAGAGGCCCAATACCCCTTCTGTTTCATCCCAATGTTCCCGGCGCCCGGAAAACTCAGCGGGATTAAACCCATGAGGTGCAAACCGACGATAAAGAAGATGCTTGCTACTGCATAGTTGCCGTATCTGCCAACATCACCGATCATACGCCCCATCAACGCGGTGATTATACCGATGAATGCAATGGTTAATAGTATCCCCAAACCAAATAGAAACGAGAGCCCGAATGCTTTGCGCGTATTAAGGCTGCCCTGTTCGCTGATGAAGCCTATGATCAAGGGGATGCTGGACAAGTGGCATGGGCTGAGTATCACGCTGAGTATGCCCCACAGGAACGCAGCCGCAAGAGCGAGATATGCCGACCCATCCATAGCATGGCTTAGCACGATGAATATCCGTTCCAGCAAGTTATGACCTCATAATATCTAGTGTAATGACCGACACCTCACCAATTACTTCGTGGGAGATGGGCAGCTTCCGCCGCCGCAGCTGCAACTGTTCTGACCAGAAGCTGAGGCACCGCTTGTAGCCAGGTGCGGCAATACTAGCCACATCGATAAAATGACCAGAATGATGATAACGAGATAGTTTCTCTTCATTTTGTAATCCCAAGCACTGAAATACTACTTGCCGAATTTGATTCCTTTGTTACGGAATGCCTTGATGATTTCATCCTTGGGCCAGTAGCCAACATGCCGAAACACTTCCTTGCCTTGAGCGTCGAAAAATATCTGTGTAGGAATGCTGTTGATGTTGTATTTTTCTGCAGGTTCCTTGTTTTTCCACACATCAATAAACGACACTTCCAGCTTGCCTTTGTATTCCTTAGTCAGTTCGTCAAGTATGGGAGCCATCATTTTGCATGGAATGCAGCTAGTAGACCCTAAATCGAGAAGTTTCGGCAGCTTCTTTACAGCCGGCTTCGCGGGGGTTGGTTTTTGCGGTTTTCGATCAGCAGTATTGGCTTTCTTGTGCGGTATTGCTGTTGCTTTCTTCGGTGTGCCAAGCTTTTTGGGTGTTGTCTTGGCTTTGACTTGGACTTTCTTAGCTGTGGTGTGAGTAGTGGTGTTTGCGGAAACGCCTAATGGTGACATCCCAACAGATGCGGTCACCATGATTGCTATAAACACAGATGCATACTTATTCATTGTTGGTGCTCCCTAAAGTATCTATACGAGTAAACAATTCGTGGACACGCTTCTCAATCTCATCCCTTGTATCACGAAATGATTGCATGACTGCCTCTTCGTTGCCAGTGGCGTTTGCTGGGTCTGCCAGTCCCCAGTGTTCTGTGAGCACCGCTCCAGGGTATAGCGGGCAATCTTTAGCTGCGTTGTCGCATAGGGTCACTACAACATCGGGATTCGGGTAATTACTGAGGTGTTTACTGGAGTGTGCAGTGATATCGATGCCCTTTTCAGCCATGACTTTAACCGCATATGGATGCACATATCGAACCGGATTACTACCGGCTGAAGCAACTTGCCATCCCGGCTTGGCATAAAGCCTTCCGAAACCTTCTGCTATTTGGCTTCGACACGAGTTACCGGTACATAAAAACAGAATTAACATAAACACCTCTGCATCTTGAAGTTATCTGGCAGAAACTCACCCTAAGGACTACCGCATCGGCCTAAGCTATATGGAATAGTCATGTTTCTAGGTTATATTACCCTATATTTGGCGTAATGGCCAAATATAGGGTAATATAACATCGGAATATGCCTCACCAGCCTATACCATCATTTTCTTGCAGATCAAACGCAGATATGGTGACAACACGCATTTGGCTGGTGACCAATACACTTAGGTTTTTCATTATTGGCTATATGCCAAATTAGCCAACATATATAGGATAGGAGCGGAATCATGAAAGAAGTAAAAATTCTCGGCGGCGGATGCGCGAAATGCCATACCCTAGCAGACTTTACTAAGAAAGCTGCTGAAGAGCTTGGTCTGGAAATCAACATGGAACACGTCACAAACATGGCGGACATCATGAAATACGGCGTGATGAGCACTCCCGCACTGGTGGTGGATGGCCAAGTGAAAGTGAGCGGCAGGGTTCCAAACCTAGGTGAGATCAAGGCAATGCTTCAGTAGGTGGATATATGCCTTTGGTGGTAGGTATGACAAGATGACAAAAAAGAGGCTTTCAGCACGAGATCAATACCTCACGGTATGGATTCTAGTTGCCATGATTGCTGGTGTTTCATGGGGCGCGATGGTACCCGATGTATCGGACTTTTGGAACCGCTTCAGCGTGGGCAGCACCAATATCCCAATAGCGATTGGGTTGATCGTCATGATGTATCCACCTTTAGCCAAGGTGCGTTACGAGCAGCTTCCCGCAGTATTCAAAAACAAACGGCTTCTTGGCGCGTCATTGCTGCAGAACTGGGTGATTGGTCCTGTGCTGATGTTCGTGCTGGCCATCTTGTTCCTGCATAACTATCCGCACCTCATGGTTGGTGTGATCATGATTGGTCTTGCTCGATGCATTGCCATGGTTATCGTGTGGAACGAACTAGCAGAAGGTGACACTGAGTTTGCCGCAGGATTAGTGGCATTTAACTCTATCTTTCAAGTTCTGTTTTATTCGGTGTTTGCCTGGATATTTGTAACCATACTGCCAAAAATGATCGGCTTAAAGGGCGGAGTGGTGGACGTTGATCCCATCCAAATAGCACACAGCGTGCTGATCTATTTAGGTATTCCCTTTGCGGCAGGGGCATTAAGCAACGCCATCTTACGAAAAACCAAGGGTGATGAGTGGTTTTACGGCAGATTCATGCCCAAGATTAGCCCACTCACGCTGATAGCACTGCTGTTCACCATTGTGGTTATGTTCAGTCTAAAGGGGCAGACCATCATAGAGCTTCCTTACCAAGTTTTACTGGTAGCGGCTCCACTGCTAGTTTATTTCCTGTTGATGTTCTTTATATCCTTCTGGTTAAGCCGAAAACTGAATGCCAACTATGAACAGAGTGTTACGCTGAGCTTTACGGCTGCTAGCAACAACTTCGAACTGGCTATCGCAGTGGCGGTGGCATCATTCACTATCCATTCCCAGGAGGCTTTTGCTGCGGTCATAGGTCCGCTTGTGGAGGTTCCTGTCATGTTGTTGCTCGTCAATTCGGCGTTCAGGCTGCGAGAGAGATGGTTTACCAGCCGAGTAGATAAGGGAGATAAAAATGTCTGATTGCTGTTCGCACACAGGGTCAGAGACAAGCGACCACCAGCAGATGCCAGTAAGCCGGCGAGTGCTGTTCGCAGTGATAGCTATAGTCGTCTGGGTGTTTGCTTACAGGGCCACACTGCCATTCAGCAAATGGTTGGTTTTTCACGTGATGGGGTTCAGCGAGGCATCGCATTTGGGTCAGTCGCTGCAGTTCTTTTTCTATGATGTGCCCAAGGTGTTGCTTCTTCTGAGCATTGTGGTATGGGTTATTGGCGTGATCCGCACTTTCTTTACCCCAGAACGCAGCCGCAAGATGCTGGCTGGCCGGCAGTTCACTGGAAACATACTCGCCGCCATGTTGGGCATTGTGACACCATTCTGCAGTTGTTCCGCGGTGCCGTTGTTCATTGGCTTCGTGCAGAGCGGAGTGCCGCTAGGCGTTACCTTCAGCTTTTTGATCTCTGCTCCTATGGTCAACGAGGTTGCGGTTGTTTTACTGGCAGGGCTGTTCGGCTGGAAGGTAGCCGCCATCTATATCGCTGCCGGACTGACAGTGGCTATTACTGCCGGTTGGATCATTGGAAAACTCAAGCTTGAGCATGAGATCGAACCATGGGTGCGAGAGATCGCCGTTGGTGAGGGAGCCGATCAAAAGCTGGACTGGGCTGCCCGTTTTGATGCTGCGAATACCGCGCTGCGTGAGATTGTGGGTAAGGTGTGGCCTTATGTCATCGCCGGAATAGCGGTGGGAGCTGGTATCCATGGATACGCACCCACAGATATGTTAAGCGGTGTATTAGGAGCTGGTCACTGGTATTCGGTACCGTTGGCGGTGTTAATTGGAGTGCCGTTATACAGCAATGCGGCTGGGATCATCCCAATTATCGAAGCATTGCTGGCCAAAGGCGCCGCACTAGGCAGCTGTTTGGCTTTTATGATGGGCACCATCGGTTTAAGTCTGCCGGAAGCGGTGATCCTGCGTAAGGTGCTGCGTCCTAAGCTGATCGCCGTGTTCTTCGGCACTGTTGCCGTGGGCATTATGATCGTCGGCTTCTTGTTCAACAGTATAGATATCGGCAGTTTACACGGGCGGTAAACTGGCTTATATCGACATCGCAGCATGATGAGCATGCAACCGGGGCAGCGTATACAGGCTATATACGCTGCCCCGGTTTATTCATGCCAGCACAGAGCGACCTCTACTTGCGGTTCTGTATGGTTAGCGTCTTGATCTCTGCCTCGGTCAGTGTTTCCTTGCCTTCTGGCCCGATGTCAATGGCGTTGTCGTTCGCCATGATCGCACGAATCTGGCCCAATGTAGAATACTGAGCGAGTTTAGGATACGCCTTTATAAGCTTAAAGTGGGCATCGGAGAACTGCTTAATCTGCATCGCTTTTTGATTGGGCTGCAGGTTAGCATCTTCCCAGTATTTGCCGCGCTGGTAGAATGTGCGCGATGCCACATTCTGCACATTCGCCACCACGACGGTGCGGTCTTCGCTGTCTTGATATGTGCCGCCTATGCGCCCATTAGCTGCGATTTCACCGAGCTGCGTCTGACCATTGACAGACAGTGCGTTAGCGGCACCGCCCAAAGTTTGTGTGGAATTGAGACTGTAGTTGGAGTTCGTGCTTTGTGCGACCCCATATGTCCCCGACTTCACACCAGATGCCTGCTGTGACCTTAGTTGGACTTTCGAAATGTCATTCTTCAGGTCGGCTTCGCTCTTGCGTTCATCTGCCAGGAACGAGGTGTATTCGGTTGGTATGCCATATAGCTTGGATAGTCTGATCACCTCGTCGACGAGTTCCTTGCTGGAGTGCAGCCGGATTTCGTTCAGAAGATACCCGATTTTTCGCTGCGCCCATATCTGAGCGATGTATGGCTGTGTGCTGCTGCTCTCATCAAGGTTAGCGTTGACTACATAGCTCTTGGTTTTGCCGCCAGCTTTGCCCTTCAGTATAAACTTCGCATTGCCCGAGCCTTGATAACGGCCCAGAATGACCAACTGCGATCCGGTAAAGACATCAGGCAAGTCCTTGTCGGGGAACCGATCCAACGTCTTTGATCCTTGAACTTCAAGCGTGATGTCGGTCAATACCGGAGTGGTGACTTTCGCGAAAAAGCTGCCGATTTTGGTTTCGAGGTTCTCGCTGGGCCGGATGTAGTCGCTGGATCCCCTGTTTTGTTCCGATAGTTTATCCAGTAAATGGGTGTTCACATCGTATCCCACCCCAAACACGAACATGCGAGCGCTGCTGTTTTTGGCATTGGTCAGAATGTTTATCTCACTGGTATCGCCTACTGTAGGCTGACCATCGGTAATGAATACCACATAGTTGTTTTCAGAACCCAGCTTGTCGAATTGTTGCTTGGCGGTGATCAGCACTTCATTGATATTTGTACCGCCGTTTGCGTCAAGCGATTCTATCTCTTTTAATGCCTTTTTCCGGTTTTCACTGGTGGCTTTTTGTGGGACATCAAACAACGGGGCGGGTTTTTCATTGAAAGTAATCACATTGAAGCTATCCTGCTGTTTCAACGAGTTGATACAAAAACTGATCGCCTGCTTGGCTTGATCTATCTTGTCGCCCATCATGCTGCCTGTGCGGTCAAGCACAAACACCACATTTTTCGCGGCTTCTGCGGTTTTGGTCACCTCTCTGTGCGGTGATGCCAACAGCATGAAGTAACCATCCTCACCAGGCTGTTTATAGGAGATAACATCAACCCCAAGGTCATCATCGGAAACCGAGTAGTAGAGCTCCATGTCAGTATCGGGCTTCGTGTCTTTTGCCGACCAGGTGACACGTGCTTCACGGTCGGAGACGCGGTCGATATCGAGTTGATGTGTTGGCGAATAGATGTTGGCGATGGGTTTGCTGCTTTTTATGGTGATGGTGACTTTGCACTGCGATAACGGCTCGGCTGAGAAGCGCTCGGTGCTGAGCGGATAGGTGTAGTGGCAGACATTACCTGTCTTCTTGATGAGCTCCGCATAACTGAGCTGAATCCGCTTGTCGCCATTGGCCGGGATTGGATATACGCGGGCTCGGAAGGTGTTGCGGTCTATGTATTCCAAAATCGCAGGGTCTTTTCGCTGCCTGACGATAGATTCATACAGGTTTCTGGCTTCATCCTTGCCAAGAATTTTGCCTTCTATCTTCTTTTCGCCATCAAACATGGCGAAATTGGTGATTGCGGATCCTTCAGGCATGGGGAACATATACATGCCCTCAAGATCAACCGATTGGTCGTTATGAAAAACCTGATCGACTTTGGTGGTGCAGAGTTGGTCTTGTATTGCGACATCCACATAATGGTATTTCACCGTAAACAGACTGTTCGGTTTGACAATTGAGGTATTGGGGCGCTCAATTGGGAATATCATACCATCTGATTTCGCCGCGACGGAGAATATCATACACGCTAACAGAGCATAGATCGTATTACGGATACCCATCGTTTCACCTCCACAGCATACCGGTTATACTGACCTCATGCTGATGATTTTACATAGGAACAGATGAATAGACTGTTGCTGTATAAATATGTTTCAGTAATATCTGGCGTTATGAGATATTCGTGTGGAGTTTGGGGCAAACGGCGACCAAGCGGAACAATTGCGAGGCGGGTGAAGCGGTTAGTAGGTGTCCCTCAATATATGAGATCAGCACATACTATCAGTAGGCTCAGATGGTCTCCAAAAGCGCAGCTTTGTCTTCGATAGGTGTGGGATACCACGAACGTCATACACATGGGAAGGTATGGCGTGCTGGATGTATGGAGTTTAACTGGTCACACCATAAGTATGAAGCTGATATCTCCAAGCTACATAATTCCGTTGACCGCTGACCAAATATAAGCAAATGAGCCAATTGCATATAGAATCCATGCGCCGGCCGGAGTGAAGAGACGCCGGCCGTTACTGACATGCCGTGAGGTGCAGGAACCCACACTGGACGCAGTTCCCGGAGCGCTAGCTCCCGGACCGTAGTCGTGTGGGTGACTAAACCTGCGGCATCATGGCTGATCATATGCGATCCAAGCTGTTGGACCTCTGCGATGGGTTTTGGCTGGTGAATAACTGATGCCATTAAGGCCTATTCGCCAGCCAGACTACTGTAAACCCAACGGTAGACCGGGGCTATTTTGCGGTGTTCAGTATACGGGCAAGCCATGCCTCTGCGGCGGCTGGCCACACATCGGTGGATTTGCCCTGGGTGCGCAGGCCATAACCATGCCCGCCATCAGGATATAGGTGCATCTCAACAGGCACACCGGCTGCCTTCAATGCAATGTAATAGGCCAGGCTGCTGTCAATCAAAGGCACATCATCTTCTGCTTGGATCAGCAGTGTCTGCGGGGTGTCGGCACTGACAGGTAAACCAGGAGTGAGCACTTTGAAATCATCAGTGCTGAGATACGCAGGGTATATGATGAGTGCAAATGAGGGGCGGCATGAAAAAGCATCGGCTTCGTCAATGGGCGTGTAGAAGCGCTGATGGAAGTTAGTGCTGGTGCGCACAGACAGATGGGATCCTGCCGAAAACCCAATGATACCTAATTGATCGGCATCTATGTTATATTTGGCCGCATTTTGGCGGATCATGCTGAGTGCCCGCTGGGCATCGCACAGTGCTCCATCACGGTTCTTAGGCACACGGTATTTCAAAATAAATGCGGATATACCTTGTTTGTTCAACCACTGGGCAATTTCTACACCCTCATGCGCCCAAGCCAGGAACTCGTAAGCTCCTCCCGGGCACACCATCACGGCGGCATTGGGTTTACCGGTGTCTTCGGCTAAATATACTTCGTAGCTGGGTGTGGTTATGTTGGTCACAATGGACATATCCTCGCCAATTCTGTCCCACTTTTCCTCTGCTGCTACGGTCTCAACAGGCATCATGCCCTCTGGCCACAGGTTTACTACTTCGCGACTCAACTTATCACCTCAAAATAATGATCTCAAATCAGCATTCACTCACAATATAGCAAAATACACCTAAAGATAGGCAGTGTCCGGGCCTAATGCAGGATATCATGACCGATGGTGAAGTAGCATCCATGCGCCGGCCGGAGTGAAGCGACGCCGGCCGCTAATGATAAACCGCGCGGTGCAGGAACCCGCACTGGACGCAGTTCCCGGAGCGCTAGCTCCCGGAATGTAGTCGTGTGGGTGACTAAACCCGCGGCATCACGGCAAATCTAACATAGATACGATCGACATCACCGGCTGAACAACAACGCCGTGAGGGTGACCGAATGCAGGATATCATGACTGCAAAGCGAATACTACAATATATACTTATATCCTGGAGAAGCACTCATCATGGCGATTCAACGCACACTAGTCATCAAAGATAGATACCTCAACATCCCCGTGAAGACCGGTGCAGAGAAGCTGCACCTCACGATATCTGTAGACGGGCGAGCTGTACGCAAGTTCGCAGTGGAGTTAGCCGACGGCAAACCCGATTTTTGGGTGTTTTGCGATATGCAGTCGGAGCTGGGCAAAACTGCGGTCATCAGCACCGAAAGCACCACATCCATAAAACCGCTGCATGCCATAGAAAACTCCGCTCACATGCATGATGAGGCGAGCTTCTACCACGAAAAACTTCGTCCGATGGTGCATTTCAGCTCTCGGCGCGGATGGAATAATGACCCTAATGGGCTTGTTTACTACAAGGGTGAGTATCACCTGTTCTACCAGCATAATCCATATGGTTGGAACTGGGACAATATGCACTGGGGACATGCTGTGAGCTCCGATCTGTTCCACTGGAAAGAACAACCCACGGCCATCTACCAGTTCACTCAATGTAAGGGGATGGCGTTCTCTGGAAGTGCCATCGTCGATGAAAACAACACGGCCGGTTTCCAAGCGGGCAGTGATAAAGCCCTATTAGCCTACCTTACCGACACGGAATCAGGCGAAGTGTTGGCATATAGCAATGATGCTGGGCTAAGCTGGACGCTTGCCTCCGAAAATCCCGTGATATCGCATACCGGCGAGGAACGCGACCCTCGCGTGTTCTGGCATGAGGCCAGCAAGCAGTTTGTTGTTGTGGTGTATCGGGTGGAAGACAGCAAGCAGGGGCTAGCCTTCTTTACTTCCAAAGACCTGAAAAAGTGGGAGAGGCAGAGCTTCATCGCTGGCTTTTTCGAGTGCCCAGACATGTATCAGCTTCCGGTAGATGGCAATCCTGCTCATATGAAATGGGTGCTGTCTGCTGCTGATGGTGGCTATATGATCGGCGATTTTGACGGTCATAAGTTTACGCCGGACAAAGAGGAGAAAACTCGGTTTACATGGGGTAACGCGTTCTATGCAGCGCAAACATACAACAATATCCCCGCATCTGATGGGCGGCGAATACAAATCGGCTGGGCGACCGCTGCGGCTCCTGATATGCCGTTCAACCAGTGTATGAACCTGCCCACCTGCCTCAGTTTGCGAACCACCTCCCAGGGCGTACGCCTAACGCCATACCCTGTGAAGGAGCTCGATCAACTGCGCGGCAGAAGCTACGTGCATACCAATATCTCTGTGTCAGCCAATCACCCCCTGAAAGCGGATCTTGGCGCAGAGGCAATGGATGTATTATTGAATCTATCGGTGCCTGCCAAAGGGTGGATCATCGCGGAAGTGCGCGGAATACCGGTGTTGTATGATGCAGTTGCCGAGAAGCTGTACTGCCAAGGCTGTGTTGCTCCGCTTCATCTGACTGATGGTAAATTGGAGCTGCGCATCGTGGTAGACCGCACCATTATGGAGATATTCGGCAATCAGGGTGAGGTCTACATGCCTGTCGCTGCCATCGCAGATGCCTCTCGCCGAGCGGTGACCGTGAGCTGCAGCCCCACATCAGCGCTGCAGGTTCAGCGATTTGAAGTGCACGAACTGCACTCCATCTGGGAGCGCTAGACTTCTGCGCTAAAAAGCAAGAGCTCGATGGGGAAATACCCCACCGAGCTCTTGTGCACTAGATAGTCAACCGCCTATATAGGCCGAATTAGCCCAGGCTTTTTGGCTTCATCGCTGGGAAGAACATCACATCCTGGATGCTCTCGGCAGCGGTTAAGATAATGGCCATACGGTCCATTCCGATGCCGATACCGCCTGTTGGCGGCATGCCGTATTCCATGCACTGCAGGAAGTCTTCATCCAGCGGATGGGCCTCATCGTTGCCTTCGGCTCGCTGCTTCAGCTGATCCACAAACCGCTCGCGCTGGTCATCTGGGTCGTTGAGCTCGCTGAAGGCGTTCGCAACTTCCTGACCAAGGATGTAGGCTTCAAACCGGCGGGTGAAAGCGGGGTTGTCTTGCCGTTTTTTCGCCAATGGTGAAGTCTCCAGCGGGTGATCGGTGATGAACACAGGCTGTATCATATTCGGCTGAACAAACCGCTCCAGCAATTTCTCCATGATACCGCCGACCTGCTTTTCGCCTTCGGTTGGAAGTCCCACCCTATTCATCGCAGCACATGCTGTTTCAAAACTGGCGAACTCCTCTGGCTTCACTCCAGCATATTCCTCGATGAGCGACAGCATCGTGCGGCGTGGCCATGGCGGCGTGAAGTCGACCTTAGTTCCGGCAACTTCGATATATGGCACTCCATGCAGCTTCATGCAGCAGTGGTAGAAGAGCTGTTCGGTGAGGTTCTCCATCTCCTCCAGGTTCACATAGGCTTGGTATAGCTCCAACAGCGTGAACTCGGGGTTATGGCGGCGGTCCATTCCTTCGTTGCGGAATACCTTGCCGATTTCATACACTTTTTCGACATTGCCCACTATCAACCGCTTGAGATACAACTCAATGCTGATTCGCAGTTTGAAGTCATAATCAAGTTTGTTGTGGTGTGTCATAAACGGCTTGGCCGCAGCACCACCAGCGACCTCTTGCAGCATCGGGGTTTCCACTTCAAGGAATCCGCGCTCATCAAGCCATCGGCGAACCATGGACACAATCTGGCAGCGCTGAATTAGCCTCTGGCGGCCTTCATCGTTAGTCAGTAGGTCCAGATAGCGCTGGCGATACCGAATTTCGATATCGTTGAGCGTGTTCCAGTTCTGCCCCTCTTTTTCTTTGCCGTAAGGGATAGGGCGCAAACACTTGCTCAGTATCTGAACGCCATTGGCATGGATGCTTTGCTCACCTGTTTTGGTGACAAAGGGCTTGCCGGTGACCCCGAGGTAGTCGCCGAGATCCATCAGCTTCACCATCGGCCAGTTCTGCTCACCGATGTCATCTTTGCGAAGATAAACCTGGATTTTGCCGCTCCAGTCTTCGATGTGCAGGAAAGCGGCTTTGCCCATATGCCGCAGCGCCACAACTCGCCCGCACACAGCAACCTGCTGTTCCGTTAACGAATCGAAGTTTTCGTGAACCTCGCTGCAGTAATGGGTGCGATCGAAGCTTTCAATGGCATAGGGGTTGAAGCCACTGTTGATTAACGCCGCCAGCTTTTCGCGGCGACGCATCATTTGATCATTCAGATCCTGTTGCGTATTTTGTTCCATCTATT
The DNA here is from genome assembly GCA_964519405.1 of uncultured bacterium. GTDB lineage: Bacteria > Armatimonadota > HRBIN16 > HRBIN16 > HRBIN16. Next base: position 1,291 of record CAZFLA010000027.1, on the reverse strand, counting down.
TAGAAATATCCAATATCTGTAATCTCACCGTATCCGCGGGTGGTGCAGCCTATAGTCGTCATCACGCTTATTGTTTGACTAACGCAGTGCTCAACGGTGGATCGATCGGTAGCAGTTCGTCATCAGCACCAAATTCGGGTGTGCTGACCAGCCCAAACGTCCATTCGTCATCGTTGGCGGCATCGTAAACAGCAGCCAGGGAGCCGTATCCCGCGGTATCGATGGGGATGTTGTCACTGTTTATAGTATACGCATTGTGACGGTGACTGTGGAACCCTTGTATCCGATCTTCAACGAATAAACTGATGGTGATGGGATATTATATCGATATTACAGCCATAGATGCCCAGTGAAGATCAACATCCGGGCATCTACACGGCAGTCAGCTATCAACGGAGAACGCCGCCTGCTATTCGCGGCGGCGCACGACGTGATCGTTCAGATATTATTGTGAGGCATTAGCCTTCTATTTAGCGATATCTAGTATCTTTATCCTCACCGTACCGGCAGGAGCTTTCACCTCAAGGGTGTCACCCACGGCATGCCCAACTAGTGCTTTACCCAATGGGGAATCGATAGATAACAGATCATCGTCATCACCGGCTTCAGGTGCGCTGACCAGTCTGAACGTCCATTCGTCATCATTATCGGCATCGTAGACGGTGACAAGGGAGCCGAACCCCACGGTGTCGGTGGAGATACTGCCACTGTCGACGGTATACGCATTGTCGAGGTAGCTATGAAGCTCTTCAATGCGTCCTTCTATATAAGCTTGTTGGTTTTTGGCGTCATCATATTCAGGGTTATCCGCAATGTCCCCAAACTCTTTCGCAGTGCGTATCCGATCGGCAATCTCTTTGCGGGCCACAGTGACGAGGTGTTCGAGTTCATTTTTCAGTGTTTGACGGCCCTCTTCCGTGAGAAGAAAACCTCTTATATGTGTTGTGCTCATGTTATTACCCCTTCTCCGCACCGGATGTGCGATATCTGGCCTATTTAGGCGGGGGAGATGTTTATGTTAGTTATACCCTAACTCTCCATCTTGTATCTATTATCCTGTGAAATATAGACGTATTGTACCATGATATTTGTTCCCTCTTCATCACATATTGGTGTAATTGATGTAAATATGTTGATGTGAGCCGAATATCGTTAATGATTTGCGAAATGTAAAGTTTTTGAGGCGGAATTTACGTATATTCGCGTTCATCCGCGTTCATCCGCGGTTAGGTTTCCTAGGAACACTAACGCGGATAACACAAATGAACGCCAATGAACGCGGATATGGAGG
>CAZFLA010000026.1:0-29724 GCA_964519405.1 uncultured bacterium | reverse complement strand
CGTCACCAAGGTGTATGCATTGAGCCGTGCTGAATGGAATGAACTAAATACTAAAGCGTAGAAGTTTCTGCCAGTCGCAGGCTAAAGATATTACCTGTCATGCAGCCATTGGCGTATATTCGCGTTCATCCGCGGTTTCGTTTCGGTGGAACAAGAACGCTGATAGACACTAATGAACGCCAATGAACGCGGATATGCCGTGAACCCTTCCGGGTAGCTAGTGTGCGTGACCCCGCACTGCTCAATAGCACCAGGCACTGCCTTCCATGGAGCCATTGGCGTATATTCGCGTTCATCCGCGGTTAGTGTTTTACATACCTCGCTGATATTTTATGAAACCATGGCAAACTGTGACTTGCATCCGGTATACTCAATCAAACTGCAAACGAAACCGGCTGGTGTATGAATGGGCATACACGGCAGCGAATATAATGGCAAATTGTTGCAGCAAAACACTACACAGGTGTGTCATGCGCCGAGTTGCAGAGATATCCAACAAGAGCGATCTGCTTGTGACTGAGTGTCACATTCAGCATGAGCCAGATGATGAAGCGGAACTCTGAATAAAACACCGGACCTAAGCCAAACATGACACATATAGACTGTATGAGCAATGATCGGAGGTGTATGTCTGATGTTGACAAAATCTCGATGGTTCTTTTGTACATTGGCTGTGGTTTTTTCGTATCAACTCGCGGTATTCCTTATGTTTAGGCATCGCGAGCTGTATGAGCTGGCTCAGCCGACGCCAGAGGGTTCTACTGAATACGAAATCTACTTTATCATCATGAGCTTGTTGTTCTTGATGGCTGCTTCAACAATAGCACTTTGGGCATCTGGTCGACAACATCGGCATATCCAGCAGTTTAGTACAATGGCAGCAGTATCTGTTTTCGTATATACACATCCGTATTTTGGAGATTTACGTACCATCCCAATCTGTGAGCTGCTCATCGGTTGCTATATTCTGCCAACACTTATCAGCCGGAGCATCAGGTTAAGACTGAACACCGATACCCGAGCAGTCCTTGCCTACAACGGTTTGATATGCCTGTTGTATGTCTGTATCTCGTCTGCCGATCCATACAGCCTCGTTGATTTTTCTGTGTGTATTACGTCAGTTGTTGCGCTGGCCATCTCTATGTTGATCATGAAACGGCGGGTGTCACATGAATAATCAGTTGAGACGCCATGGGCTGTCCATAATCTATGCGCTTATACTAACCATATGTGCCATGGACATGAGCAATTGCCTGTTTTCGTTAACCAATCGAGCGGCTCAGCCAAGCGATACACTGATGTGCATTAATGTGATGGCTAGTTTATGGGTGGTGGCATATGTGTTTATTGCAGCGACTCTGCGATGGGCACCTGCATTGTATATTGATCGGAACACCGCGAGTTGGATGTTTATTGTGTCATATTGGGGAGCATTGGTCATCATCTGGTGTCAGTATGTTGCAGGAGCCTACTTCTTTGGAATGAACACCGTCTATTTCAGACTGCAGGGTGTGATGATGTTTGCTTTTGGGGCAGTCATGTCGATATGGCAGCTAGTCGCTTTCAAGCGGGAAGACCGCATGACGGCCCAATTTGATGAATCAAATCCATCTGCGTAAATTCGCCTTTACCGGCGGTTTATGTTTCCGGGGAATGCTAACGCAGATAACACAAATGGACGCAGATGAACGCGGATATGCCTTGAGCCCTTCCGGGTAGTTAGTGTTCGGTAACCCACCTTGTTCAATCGCACTAGACGCTGCCGTCTATGCAGCCATTGGCGTAAATTCGCGTTCATCCGTCGTTAGGTTTAGGCGGAACACTAACGCAGATAGGCACAGGTAAGCGGCAAGGAAATAGGATTATGGTTATTGAAACGGAAAGATTGATTCTACGAGAGATGACTGAGGATGATTTTGATGCGTTGTCTGCTGTTTTGGCAGACTCCGATATCATGCAGCATTATCCATACACTTTTAACGAAGATAGAATCCGTGGATGGATACGGAAAAACATCGAAAGATACAATGTGTTTGGCTTCGGTTTATGGGCAGTGGTCTTAAAAGACACAGGCGTAATGATCGGCGATTGTGGTCTTTCAATGCAGAACATCAACGGGCAGATAAGACCGGAGATCGGATATCATATTCGGAAAGACTGCCAAATGAAAGGCTACGCCAGTGAGTCTGCAAAAGCAGTAAGGGACTGGACTTTCATCAATACACCTTTTCAAATCATTTATTCCTACATGAAATCTACGAATGCTCCATCATGCAGAACCGCGATGGCCTATGGATGTCATCTGGTCGATGAGTATGCAGATGACGACAATACCGTCACCAAGGTGTATGCATTGAGCCGTGCTGAATGGAATGAACTAAATACTAAATCGTAGACGTTTTTGTAAGTCGCAGGCTAAAGATGTTAGCTGTCATGCAGCCATACGCGTATATTCGCGTTTATCCGCGGTTTAGTTTCGGCGGAAATACTAACGCTGATAGACACAAATGAACACCAATGAACACGGATATGTATTGACCCTTCTGGGTAGCTAGTATTTGTTACTTCGCCCTGTTTTCTTCGCACGAGACACCGCCGTCCATGTATCCATTCGCGTATATTCGCGTTCATCCGCGGTTTACGATCCCAAGGAACACTAACACTGATGGACACAAATGAACGCCAATGAACGCGGATAGACTTCGAACCCTTCCGGGTAGCTGGTATGCATTACCCCGTCCTATATAATTCGCACAAGCTATTGCTGGCCATACAGCCATTCGCGTAATTCGCGTTCATCCGCGGTTTACTTTCCCGTGGAACACTAACGCTGATGGCACAGATGAACGCCAATGAACGCGGATGAGTTGAACACTTCCAGATAGTTGGTTCACTCGGTTCCTACTCGCTTGACAATTTGCTATAAATGCGAGTATAAACACGTCAGAGTAGAAAAGCTTGTGGTTACTGACCTGGTGTTCTTAGCTATAAGGTTGGCAGTTTGCACGCATTTCTGAACGCGATTTTCAGCATGACATATCCCGAAACCTAAGGAAGGGCAATATGAATATGACCATTGTAGCCGGATGCCTCGCAACGATATTTGCCGGTAGTATCGCGGCAAATGCGGCTGAAACCAAAGCGCCAACAACATGGACATTGGCAACTGCCGATACAGAGTTAAAACTGGAAGTACCTAAAGGTGCAGATGGCGCTATCAATCTGCTAAGTCTTCGTAACCCAAAGCAAAAATGGAACTGGATTCACGGTGCATCTGCTGTGCCCATGCCTGGAATCGTGGTAGGCAGTGAATACCACACAGTCAAATGGCAGTTTGCAGGCGCCGCCGAGAACAAAAAGAACGGCCATCAACTGACCTTGCGGTTTACATGCGATGATCCCCAGATGGAAATGAAATCGGTGTGGAACGCTTTGCCTGGTCCGGGACCAGTAGAAAACCAGCTAAGCATTGTGAACAAATCTGGTCATGACATCACATTTGGTCCTTCCTTAGCATCTGCGGACGTCAAACTGACTTCGGATGCTCCGGTTACCTTGCTGCGCAGCGATAAAACTCAAGCCGGTGATGGTGTTGTTCATCAGGATGTGATTGGCCAAAATGCACAGTTCAGCACGGATTTACATGTAATCCCTCTCATCATCATGGGTGTGGGCTCAATGCATGGCGCATATCTTGGGTATGAATGGGAGCTGGGTGGTTTCAAGGTAACAACCGGCTCAGACCCGATGACTATCAGCGCCTCGGTCAACCCGATTACGGAGAATGTCACCCGAGCAAACGGCACGACCATTGAAATCCCTAGCGTATACTATGGCGTGTATAAGGGCGATATGGATGATGGCAGCAACCAGCTTAAACGATGGTTCTGGAATTACAAGATCACCCGAAGCATGCACGACAACCCCGATGAACCGTGGGTAGAGGTCTGCATGCAGGAACTTGGCGGCAATGGCAGTGCCAGTGTCACCGGCAATACACCGCAGAGCAGCTACGATATGTTGGCTGCGACCGGTGCGGAATGCGCAAAGATGGACTACTGGGATGGAACTGGCGTTTGCTGGTATACGGACAGGGATTGGACATTCCATTCAGCAGCTTGGCCAAACGGTTTTGATTTCGCCAGCAAGGCGCACAAAGCCGGTATGAAAGCCTCGCTGTATATGGGCGGCACCTATAACGACGCGGACCTCAATACGATTGCCGGACGCGATGCCGAACTGGAAGCTGTCATGACCAGATACGACAAGGGGTGGTTCGACATGTGGCGCACAGACAGATACTCGGCACCTGTTGACCCAATGCCATCGACTTTTGAAGGCGTCACCAACTTCCTGTACATCCAGGATCATCTCATCAAGAACCGACCAGGATATCGATACGAAAACTGCTGCAACGGCGGTCAGTGGAAGGGATTTTCCATCTGCCGACGGATGACCTTCTGCACAATGAATGACATAGACCAGGTTGCTTGGAAGACCCGCACAACATACTATTCCAACACATTTGCTATTAATCCTGTGCAGTTGAAATCCGACCTCGGTCCAGCCCAAAGTGTGTATAACCTGCGCACCGATATGCTTGGTGCCATCTTAACTTGGGCAGTAGATAACCCCATATATCGGGAGCATATCGCTTTATACAAGGCCAAACAACGGCCTATCTTGAGGGGATGCAGCGTCTATCATATCCTGCCGATGGCAGACGGCGTGAACTGGGACGGATTGCAGTTTTACAATCCAGACATTGATCGCGGATCGGTGTTTGTGTTCAAGCCTTCCGACAAAGCAGTTGATGGCGATTCAAAGACCATCTTGCTTAAAGGGCTTAACCGAAAGGCCAATTATAAACTACAGTTCCAAGATCGAACCGAACTTAACTGCTCGAAAACCGGAGCACAACTCATGGATGAGGGCATCGCAATTACTGGTATGACCGGCAACGAAGCCTCTGAAATCATCTGGATCAGCGGGCCCAAAGCCAAATAACCAGCTGGTTATCCCGACTTAGGGTAAACAGTGACATAACAGCAGCCTCGGTGACGCGTTCACCGAGGCTGCTGCGGTTACAGGAGGTGTGGTTGGATGGTTGCCCGGGTTATCGTCGTTGATCCAATTTGCTGCATACTAGAGGTAAGATAAAAACATAACGCAAACTGTCAGTTCATGATGAGAACGGACATCATCTCCCGGGCACAACATTCTGGATGGTTGCTTCGGAATGTACGAACCCGCTAATTGGTAGGTATCTAGCTTCATATTGAACATGGTAATCAGCCATCAAAAAGTTATTGATCTAGGGTATGCATGTTTAGAGGGATACTGGAATAAAGATAATGCTATCTGTAAACTCAGGTTATTTTTCTTTTCAAGTATGTCTGACAAGAGTAATTCTGGGTGGAAGCGATGACAATTATTAACCGACAATATAGTAAGACCAAATTGATTGATAATCTGGAATTGCTCCTCAGCATCTGTAGCAGATACAATCTGCAGGAAACAGCAGATCAAATAAAAGACCGCATACGAGACGCAAAACTTCCCGCACTAGCTGTAATCGCAGGTGAAGGTAACTTTGGCAAAAGCTCCTTGATAAACTCATTAGCAGGAAGAGAGATTGCTCCTGTATCAATCATTCCCTTAACCTGGAAAGTCGATATCTACAGAAACACCAAAGATGCTGAATCAGCTGAGATACGCTATGTTGGTAAAGATGGATATGAGAAAGTTGGCATTGATGAAGCGAAGACCATATGTAATGCTGAGGAAGATCGAATACGGAATAGTCAAGGTGCTAAAGCCAATATCGTAGAGGTAATCTGGAATAGAAACAATCTGGCATTTGGATCAGACATCTGCTTAGTTGATACACCAGGTCTTGAGCAAGCAGGACTAGGTGTCGAAATTGAATCTGACAGATTAGTGAGCGGATTGGGATCGGTATATTCAATCGATGAAGTGTGGCACTACTACTATCACAAGGCTGATATCGTATTGTGGGTGTTTGATGCCTGCAAGATGGAATCCAAGGGTACATATAAGTCGATAGATACGTTAACTAAGCTCCAAAATAAATACATAACGGCAATTGCCACCAAAGCAGACAAGATCAACAAAGAGCGATGGCCAGAAATTACTAAACGATACATTAACATCTATGAGAGCTACTTCAAACATGGATTGAGTAAGCAGCTGTACATTACCGTTTGTGGAGGTAAAACACCGCTATTAGGGACAGGCGTAGACGAAGTTCGGCAGTATCTTACAGGTCAAGTGGCAATTAATGCAGAACAGATTAAACTTAATGCCACACATCGGTTTATTATAGATACAGCTACAGAGATCAACAGAATTCTAAACCTGTCTGCTAAACAGTTTGTAAACAATTTACGTATTTTGTCTGATACTGCTGATGAGTGCGCCATACGCCTCAGCAGTGTTGTCAAAGAACATTGTGAGCAAGTTGATCGAGATGTGTTACCAACCATAAGAATGTTGTCCGGTAGTTTACATAGCTATCTTCACCCAATATTCGTTGATGCTATACAGGCAGGTGATGTATCTACAGTCGAGGACTGCGTGAGAACACGAATGCAATCCACGTTATCCAGTGTCGAACAAACGGTTAATTCTAAGCTGCGTAACGTCAATCAGCAAGTAGTGTCATTGGCAGCTGCCTTAAGTAAACAACACACGCTTCAACGGTTGACATTAGGTGCAAGCGGCACGATAAGCCGTAATGAATTTACATTCATGCTATCCATGGATGCTCCCCAGTTAATGACCTTCGATGTAATCGGTCTTCATTTGTCTCCGATTAGGATTGGGTTTTTCAAATCGGTAGCACGGTTCTTTGGCAGGTTGTTCGGGGTATTTAGCTTAACGACCGAAGAGGAAGAAAGATTTAACGACTACATAGCATCGATAAAAAACCAATTGGCCCAAGCCAGTACGGAAAGCACAGCTGTTTTTCGCAGGCACTTAAAATCAAAAATCGCACCTGCATTATCTAAAGCAGTGTCGCAAAGTATATCTGAGACATTTACATGTGATCCTGTTCAGGTAATTAATATGCTGGGCGATGTAGATAGCAATATTAGGCAGTTAACACATATTATCGGTGAACAAGGTGTTTTGCCTGCCCAATATGCCAACTGGGCGAGATACTGGATTGCTGATTCAAGGGATGTTGTGATTGCGCGGAAGTTGATCACTGAAGTGATATGGCCGTCAAGGAGCCACTTACAGCAATATATTGCCGATTACCATACATTTCGCGGCAAAAACCAGATCATCAAAACGAAGTTCACTATGTATTTCCGTGAAAAAAAACCGCGCATCGATATTGTGCCAGGAAGTGGACGAAAATCTATATCGGAACCTTCTAGGAATATTATGACTAGAGTTTTGGCTTCCTATTTCCGGTGTGGTGTAACAAACACCTTAGTGCAGGTAGAATTCCCCTTAAAAGACTTGATATATCAAATGGGTAAAAAGGATATATACGATCAGATAATTGCTGATTTTCAGTTGTATGTAAAAAGCGATCCATATATCTCATCAATTTCAGATCAAATTGGTCAAACAATACCGGACATAGTGATCAACAAACTCTCTGAAGTTCACTCGGAAGTTATCGGTAAGGTTGTTCTAGATGAACTGGATAACAACACGATAGTGGTGAACGCGAAAATGGAAGCGTTGCAGTTTTTTAAGTGGCAGATACAGAACCCATTGTATCTTTTTCCATGTCTAGCATTAAGCTGCAGTCCATTTTCAATACTTTTGGTTTTGATTTCTAAGTATATATTCATGCTAGTGTTCGCTGGTATGATTATATCAAGCGCTGTTTTTGCTTTGGTATCTCATTGTATGCTAAATACGCAGATAAAACATCGTGCATTAGTATCAACTAATCGGTGTGTTGATGAGTGGATTACATCCGTCACAGCTAACGCATCAAATCATGTAAACCAGCAGTTTTTCGATGAGTTGACGTCGAAGCTAGTTATAGAAGTTAGCCCTCGTCCTCTTCAAAAACTGCTTGAAGGAGAATTGTTGTAAATGAATGACGAGTGTTGTCGTTTTATTAAAGAGAGCTGTCACCAGCTCATATCTAGTAACAACTGTTTGCGTCGTCTGCAAATACCAGATAAGGTCTTTAAATATCTAGAGAAACTTGAGACAGACATTACCCACCAACAAGAAAATAGTGCCCTGATTACTATAGTGATAGTGGGTGAGTTTAATGCAGGTAAATCGACATTTATCAATGCGATTCTAGAACGTGAAGTCGCTTATGTTGATCCCTTTGAAGCCACTACATCAATAGCAGTCATCTCTCCAGGCTCGCGTGAAGAAGTGATATATCGTGATGCTCAAGGCCATGACATACACCTCACTATAGATGAATACCTTCAAAAATGCGCTAAGAATGTATTAGGTGATGTATGTAGGTTTGATATAACTCTGAACTACAAGTTACCTGCCGTCATTGTGGACACACCTGGTATGGGCAGCATTACATCAGTTCATGAGGAGCGGGCGGAAACAGCAATTATTGATGATGCAGACCTCGTGATATGGATGATGGATTCATCTGATATGTTATCCGCAAAAGATTGTGCATTCCTAAAAAGATCACGTGAAGTAAACCTTCCAATTTGGTGCGCGCTCAGTAAAATCGATAGTCTTGATCAGAGTGATATTGATGAGTGCATATCAGTTATCCATCAAGCCACCGGGATCAACACCGATGATATTATAGGGTTATCTGCTCTGCGATATATTGAAAATCATGAAGATGCGGGTGTTAGCTGCATCCTTAGTAAAATACGTTCAGCAGCTCAGCAGGCTCAGCATATAAAAAAGGCTGCCGAAGCCGCAAAAGAAACTGAAATACTTGATGAGTTTTTCCGCGTAGTTAGGTTGATTGATGAGCAACTTCGCGCAGAGGAAATTTGGATTGCCAATGAAGCACTAGTTCTGCAAGAGGAATCAAACATCGTAATTTCATCTGTTGAAGACGACGTGTGTATATTCGTGAAAACAGAGGCGATCAGTTATACGGGTGAACATAGTGCCCAGTTGTCTGCATCATCTGGAGATACTAGAGATGTCATGGTAAAAATGTGTAATAGCTTCCTCCATAATCGACTGCCAGCACTCACGGAGACAATCGTAACGATGATTCATAGAAAAGCAATGGACACATGGAAAGCCCAATTTGAGGGTCGACAAAAAGACCTTAGCGTCCAAATCACCCATTTGCTTGAAGAAAATACAGTCGATAATGAAACAATGACCTATCTTCAACAACAGCTAAATGTAGTGACAGAACGTCATAATGCTGTAAAGTATAGTTTTGGCATTGTACCTGCGCTGATAGGTGCCACGATACTTCATGTTATTGCAGAACCTATATCAGGTACAGCGAATTTGCTGGCGACAATATCAGGTTGGTATGCTGGTAGTTCAATCGGAAAGCAGATCGAGGCAGCAAGTGGGCAACAATATACCAGTCAGACCCACCAGATGGATCGAATGAACGTTGCGCAATGCCTTGCAGAGATTACTGTAGATAAATGTTTATCACCAGCCATTCATTCATATATTGATAAACTGGCATTACAAGCTCTCAACAAGCGATGTGAGCAGCATTTGCCAGGTGTGACGTATGAATCTATGAAAGCTACCCGAAGTATAGTCAATAGTATTGTCAGTGGTACTGACAGTATCCGTAGATCAGGTTCCTTGCATCCGAATCTTCCTGTTGCTAAATAGGAATTGAAATCACTGAACTGATAGTTTCGCAGATTGCCAAACACTGTGCGAATTAGTCACTGTATCAAACACGAGGAGAAATCAACATGAACCCATTCATAGGATCATGGATATGGTGCGAAGATGACCGTCCGTCGGTAAACCGGTGGGCACGCTTCGCAAAACAGTTCGATTATGATGGCGGCGATGCTGTGCTGAACATCACCGCTGACAGCCGATATATTTTGTGGGTCAATGGCACCTATGTGGGTGAAGGGCCATCCCGATGCTGGCCTTGGGAATGGCGATACGATAGTTATGACATCCAGCCATACCTAAAGAGCAAGGGGAACCTAGTCGCCGTGCTGGTTCAACACTACGGTACAGGCACCATGCAGTATATCCATGGGCCAGAAGGGCTGCTGGCTCAGATTGAACTAAATGGCAAAAGTCTGCCCACCGACAGCAGCTGGCTGGCATCACCAGAACTGGGTATGCTGCAGAATAGCTCCCGCCATGGCATTCAGCAAGGCTACGAAGAGGTATTCGACGCACGGTTGAGCGAGCAAAAGTGGACTTGCCCTAACCATGACCGTTCTTCTTGGAAGCCTGCCGTTGAGCTGCGCTCTTCAGAAGATGGTCACCACACTAACTTCGGACTTCGCGACATTCCTTTGTTAACTCTGCAGCCTTATCTGCCTGTGAAGGTGGAGGCGGTGGAAGCGGTGAAAAGCCAAGGCTATCGCTGGAGCTTGAACCCACGCCCCATGCTGTTCCCTGAGGACGAAACGGCGAACGGGTACTGGCAGCATTTCTACCTGTGCACGCAGCTCTATAGTCCTGTCGCCGGTGAGTTGAATCTGGCTCCTGTGAGTTACTTCCCACACGCCATCAAGCTCAATGGACAGTTGATGGAGAACAACACGGCTCCCCTCAAAGCTGGCTGGAACAGCTTGATGATGAAATACCGCAATATGATGCACCACCCAACACACCAGATTACCTTCACTGGCCCCGATGGCCTGAAGTTTGCGGCCTATGGTGAAGAGGGCGGCGATGAGATGGTGCTGGTGGGCAACTTCTTTGGCAAACCCGAAGAGATGGTTGGCCCAGGGTTCCACGACTTTGCACCGAAGCCCACCGATCTGCCGAGTGTAGAGGAAGGCGAAGCCATTTGGGAATCCGGTGATGCTCTTGCCGCAGCGAAGAGTCCATATGCGAAGTGCATTCCTGACCATCTGAAGACCAAAATCGATCCTTCCGCTCAGTTCTATATGGATGAGGTGGTCGGCGATACTGAAGTCGGAAAACCTGAAGGCTTCCTCAGCGGAAATCAATGGGTCACCGTTCCCGCTGGTACCGACACACGGATTACGCTGGACTTCGGCAAAGAGATGCTGGGTCTGCTTGAGTTTGAAGTGATTGCCTCTGCTGGCACCGAACTGGATGTGATGTTCTTCGAATACATTGCTCCAGACGGACGCCGTGACTGGTGTGACTGGTGCAGCCATGCACTGCGATATGTGTGCGTGGATGGCCGCCAGAGCTACACTGCCACCCATCGCAAGGGTATGCGTTACGCCGCAATCACCATCCGCAACGCGTCGACTGATGTGCTGCTGCGCGGTGTGAAAATGCTCTTCCAGGGATATCCACAGAGCCGACAAGGCAGTTTCCAGTGCTCCGATGGTAAGCTCAACGCCATTTGGGAAGTGGGAGCGCACAGCCTTCGCTGCTGCGCTGAAGACACCTATACCGACTGCCCCACTTTTGAACGTGTGCACTGGGTGGGCGATGCTCGCAACGAGGCATTGGTCGACTACACCGTGAATGGCGATCCTCGCTTGTGGCTGCACTGTGCCAAACAGATCGCCGGAAGTCTGCATCGTTCGCCAATCGTGGAGTCCCATGTGCCGAGTGACTGGTGGAACATCCTACCGGCTTGGACCGCACTCTGGATGCGCATGTGCACCGAGTATTACCAGTTTACGGGTGACGAAGCAGGCGCGAAAGAGCTGCTGGTCAGTTTGAAGAAAAACCACGAAGGCCTGGAGAGCTTCGTGCGTGAAGATGGGTTGATTGAGATCACCGGTTGGAATATGTTCGACTGGGCTCCCATGGATACCCCAAGCACGGGTGCTGTGGTTACACATATCTGCTGTTTCTTCGTGCTGGCACTGCGTGATGTGGCGAAGTTTGCCGCTCAGGTTGGTGATGCCGCATTTGCCGACCAGTGCACCAAACTGGCTGACCGCATCAAGTTCGCAGTCAACAAGTACCTGTGGAATGACGAAAAGCAAGCATACACCGATGCGCTGCGCCCCGAAGGTCAGAGCAAGGTGTTTAGTCAGCAGACTCAAACGGTGGCTGCGTCATCAGGCGTGGCAGAAGGTGAGCGTGCTGCTCGCTGTCTGAGCATCATCCACACTCCGCCGGAAGGTTTTGTGGTTAGCGGCAGCCCATTCTACGAGTTCTTCCTGCTGGAAGCGCTGCAGTCTGAGGGTAAAGATCAGGCTTTCATCGACCGAATCCGCACCGACTGGGGCTTCATGATTGACGCTGGTGCCACCACATTCTGGGAGATGTTCAGCGGATCAGGTTGGATCAACAACGACACATCACGCGTGACACGCTCTTTCTGCCACGGATGGTCGGCTGCTCCTACGTTCTTCTTAACGAGCTGGGTGTTAGGCGTTCGTCCGCTGGAGCCAGGCTTCAAGAAGATGGTTATCGAGCCGCATGCTGGTGATCTGTTGTGGAGCCGCGGCACCGTGCCCACGCCGTATGGTGTGGTCAACCTGAACTGGGTGAACGAGCCGGGTAAGCCTATGCGCCTCACGGCGAAAGTGCCCGCAGACTTGGAGCTGGAACTGCGCCTGCCGGAAGGTGCAGTGACGAACATCACTCGCTTCTAAAGCGAGATCTGCTATCTGCCTGGGCGGTCATCCGACCGCCCAGGCATGTTTTTATGGGGGAAATAATAAGTTGCACTGCATGCTGATGGGCCATACCTGACCAGGTCAACTTGGTGTTGCAGTGAGCCAGCTGAGAAATCTGATGAGTAGTCGTGACGTTTTGTAGATATCCGATGCAGGTAAACTATATACAGGCCTAAAACCTTGGTCATCGGAGGTATGCATATGAAACTCGTAATGGATAAGTTGGGCGTATTGCGTAAATCAGAACTTGAACTCGCGCAACTTACGGTGGTTTGTGGTAAAAACAACACAGGAAAAACATATGCTACTTATGCGCTATATGGGTTCTTGGGTTATTGGCATAACGGATTTCGGATGGATATCCCTGAACAGATCATCAATACCCTGAAGACCCAAGGACACGTTCGGATAGTTCTAGATGATGTGCGTGATATTATTAAGCGTGGAGTTGACAAGGCGACTGCCGAGTATGTGAAAATTCTGCCGAGGATATACGCTGCGGCTGAACGCAAATTCGAAGGTGTCATTTTTGAAGTAGAAGTTAATACTGATGATATTCAACCACGCCCAGGTTTCGAACAAAACTACCGCTTGGCAGATCGTGATCTATTGTCAGTGAAGTTATCTGAAGATGCTTCGTGCATCGATCTTGTTCTAATTAATCCTGATAAAGAAGAAGTGATTGACGTCATATTATCGTTCATGCTAAATACGTGCATTAAAGACGCATTTGCATTTGCTCCTTTTCCCGAAGCCTTTATTGTAAGTGCTGAAAGAACAGGCGTGGCGATCTTCCGTAAGGAACTAGATATCACTCGTAGCCGGTTGATACAACAGTTAGCGGCAAACACTAGCGAATCACCAATGAAGATTTTACGTAACAGCTACCAGGATTACCCACTACCTGTAACGGACAATATCGAATTCAACAGGAATGTTGATTCGATTGTGAAAGAAGATAGCTTTATTGCCAAAAGTCACCAAGATATCTTGGACCTTTTGGGTGAGGTAACTGGCGGCGACTATCTTACGAATAAAGAAGCGATATATTTCGTGCCGTTTAAAAGCAAAACTCGTTTGAGCCTGGTGGAAAGCTCCAGTGGGGTACGTAGCCTTGTGGATTTCGCATTCTACCTTCGTCATAAAGCTAAGCCTGGCGACTTATTAATGATAGATGAGCCCGAAATGAACCTTCATATCAGCAACCAGCGGAAACTGGCTCGATTATTAGCCCGATTGGTTAATTTGGGGATACGCATTTATGTTACAACTCACAGTGATACCTTGGTACGCGAACTGAATACTCTGATCCTATTAAAACATCGGCTGCCAAGTTCAGCCGAATATGCAAGGAGCAAAGGATATATAGAGCCTGAGCTGTTGGACCGTAAGCAGGTAATTGTGTACATGGCCAAACAGACGCGTGCCAACTCCCAGAATTGCTATCTTCAGCGTGCTGTGATCTCAGCAGATATGGGAATTGAAGCCGAAACATTCGACAATGAGCTGAATGAAATGATGGAGATACAGCGAGATATTATGTTTGGAGTTGCTGGAGAACCTACAGATGGAGCTAAATGAGGCCATTAGTAAACTGCTTTATCAGGGATCTGCACTGATTGGAATCGCCACATCAGAGCGTTATACGTTCGAATTGATTGAACGCTCTAACGTTAGCAGAAACCAGAGTCCTAGCGGAGATCAGTATCAGCGGAAGCTATTGACAAAGGTTAGAATCACTGAAGTTCCTGAAGGAAGCATTCTGTTGAAGATGGATAAGTGTAAAATGAGCTCAGGTATTCAACCATCGACAGGCTTGCTGAAGCAGTGTGACTATGCATTAGTTATTCCTTCGATGAGGCATGTTAGTTATATTGAACTAAAATCCTCCACGATAAATCGAGAATCAATCAGGGATCAACTCAGGTCATCTCACTGCGCATTTTGTTACATCTCCCATGCTTTGATAGATGTTTTTGGTGTCGATGAGGTTAGTTGCCAGTATGTTTCCAGCTTCATTTTGATGCATACACAGGCGTTACCCACAGTTTGCCAACCTGAAGTCACTAAGGAACAAGGTAAAACGCCAGACAACTTTAGGCCTATCGTTAATCCAACTACTATCCACTTTAAGTTGCTGATATGATAATGGTCAGAAAAAAGGCATAATCAGTTTCAACTTCAACACAGCAATGTGCATCGTTCGCGGTCTGTGGATCGCGCACTTGCTCAAACTAAAGCCCGCTATTTCAATGCGTTGCGGTTGGCCAGCACCTGCTTCAGCAGTTTGGGCATTTGCTCAAGCTGATGCATCATGCTGGCGTCGCTCAAACCCTTACAGGAGTTGGGATATAGGGCATCCATGCCCGCTGCTGCGGCGGCAGGAACCGCGCTCGGTGAGCATCATCTGTTTACATCCCGCTTCACGCAGTATCCCACCGCGTTCTTCATATCCCAGACGGTCATGGCCTAGCACTCAAAAGTAAACGGCACATGCAGGCGGATATATTCCAGTTTAGTATCCGCTTGTGGCGCGATTTGGGTAATGTGCTAGTCTCTGCAAGACCCTCAATTGCTTGTCTGCGACCATCTGCCCCTCCCTGCTTAGGTGTGTCTACAGCCTAGACACCTATAAGGGATTTCTAATTGTCGTTTAGGGAGTTTTAATTGTCGCTGAACACTTTCTTTGTGTTTTAGGCCCCTTAGCGGGTATGCTTAATATGTTTATTATAGAATTTAGCATGTTAAAGGTTTCAGATTCTAATAATTGCACAGGGGGTGTAGATGTGGGTGAACTCAACGTACACCAACGCATTAAACAATTGCGTAATGAAGTCGAGATCGCACGAAATCACCTCCTGCAGCGCAGTGAAGAGGGTAAGGTTGATTTAGCGGCGGATGATATCGCGCGGATGTATGAGCTTATCAATCTGCAGAGCGATGAAATCAAGCATCTTGAACGCGTGATGAAGGAGTTTGTCCAGCATGACATTGAGCAGCAGTCTGCCAAGGCCCCAAACAGCAGTGTCGATCAAACTGCACACATCTATCTGCGCAAGCAGCTCGAAGCTGTGCAAAACTTCATGGCTATCAGCAGCAGCAGAGCGGGGTCACCCTCATTCCTCAATCAACTCGTTGAATATCTAGCGGAAAAGCTGCAAATAGACAATGTGTCTATCTGCAGACTGGAACCTAATGGCAAACAGGCGCATGTTGTTGCGTCATATGGTCTCGGAAACCAAAATGCTGGTGACATATTTGATCTTGATGGCACCCCATATCACGACATCATACTCCATGGCGCCTGCTGCTACACCAACGGAGTAAGTGATATCTACCCAGGTGACAGCTTATTAGCGCGCCTACACGCTGAAGCATACGCAGGTGCAGCCATATGGGGACACAAAGGCAAACCGATAGGCTTTGTGTCTGTAGCAAACATCAAACCTGCAGACAACATTCAAATGATTTCCGATGCACTGCAGTTTGCCGCTATTCGTGTTGCTGGTGAAATTGAGCGACTGGAAGCAGACTACGCACTTCAACAAAGTGAGGCGAAGTTCCGCACTTTTGTGGAAAAAGCGAATGACATCATCTTCACATTTGACGCAAACGGACTACTGACATATGTATCACCTAACTGGACCGAACAGATAGGCTATGATGCAGCTGATGTCATCGGTCAGCCTGTCAGTAAATACATCCATCCTGACGATCTGGACAATAGTTACAGGTTTATGACAGCGATGCTCACGAACCCAAGCGCCTCTACTTCATTCGAATTTCGCACGCGCAATAAAAAGGGCGATTGGCTATGGTATTCCACTAATGGCACATTATTAGCGGATGAAAAAGGCACGATGACAAGTTATCTTGGTATCGCTAGAAACATCACAGACATCGTGTCTTCATCTATGCTGCAAGAGATGAATGCCAAGCTCATGCAGGTGCTTACAGAGCCATGTTCTTATCGCGATACCGTATACAAGCTCATACCATACCTTAAACAAACAGCTAATGTTGAAGCCGTTAGTATCAGGCTGCAGGATGGCGATGAGTTTCCTTATTATATTCAATACGGATTTCGGAATACAGAATCCAACCCGTCTATCGGTCTAGATAGTCATTCTGGCCAGTATCACTGTACAGAACAGACCCCACATCAGGATTGTATCTGCGCGAAAATTATAAACGGTGACTTTGACCCTCTGGATCCGCGGTTCACACCCCATGGCAGCTTCTTTTCCAATGATCTATATAACGACCTAAACTCACTCGGTGCATATACCGACATGGGACTGCACCAATATGCATGCCTGAACGATAGATACACATCGATGGCTATTGTGCCTATTTATGGTGATGACAAGGTCGTGGGGCTTATACAACTATGCGATCGGCAGCCAGGGCAGATATCGTCGAAGTCAGTTAATTTTCTGGAGGCTATAGGCGCCCATATAGGCTCGGTGCTCACACGAAAACACGCGGAAGAAGCACTGCGAGCAAGTAACTCACGATTCATGAGCTACTTCAACCTTCCACTGCATGGTATCACTATCACCTCGTCTACCGATTATCACTGGGTTGAAGTCAACGATCAAGCTTGTACTATACTTAAGCACAGCCGAGAGGAGCTAACAAAGCTTTCATGGGTTGACATGACTTATCCTGACGACCTCGAAGCCGATTTTCTTCAGTTCCGCAAGTTAGTTTCCGGTGAAATTGAAAATTACAAGATAGACAAGAGATTTATAGCTGGTGACGGATCCATTGTATGGACGACCATATCTGTGGGTTGTGTGCGAAATGCACAGGATACTCCCGACTACATTGTGTGCGTAATGGAAGACATCACCGAACGCAAAAAAGTAGAAGAAGAGAAAGCTGCACTTCAAAACCAGTTCATCCAGGCCCAGAAAATGGAGACCATCGGTCGACTGGCTGGTGGTGTTGCTCATGATTTCAACAACATGCTTGGGGTTATTATGGGCAACATTCAGTTAGCTTTGGAGGCGCCTGACAATGGTTCAACCGTCATCGAAAATCTCTCCGAAGCTCTGAAGGCCGCAGAAAAGTCTGCTAACCTTACACGCCAACTGCTGGCATTCGCCCGTAAACAAACCATCACACCAAAAGTGATTAACCTTAGTGAAGTGATTGTCACAACCTTAAGCATGCTGCAGCGTTTGATAGGTGAAGGCATTGACCTCATCTGGTCTCCTAAAGCGGACCTGTGGTCTGTTCTGGTTGATTCCTCGCAAGTGGACCAGATTCTTGTTAATTTATGCGTAAACTCAAGAGACGCTATTGCAGACGTTGGTTATATCTCCATAACAGCAGACAATGTTGTAATCACCCAACCAATGTGTTCTTTACTTGCAGGTGCTGTGCCGGGTGAATATGTGAAACTTACAGTCACAGATAATGGCTGCGGCATGGATGAAGACGCTCTCACCAAGATATTCGATCCATTTTACACCACCAAAAATATGGGAGCAGGCACTGGTTTGGGTCTCTCTACTGTATATGGAGCCGTGCATCAAAACAATGGGCTCATTTATGCAGAGAGCAAAGTCGGTGAAGGCACCACAATGACCATCTACCTGCCGCGATGCCTTGACGAAAATCATTCCCCAACAGTTGGCCAATCGAGGAATAACCCCATGCATGGCCATGAAACAATCCTGCTCGTTGAAGACGAACGGTCGATTTTGAAGATGACAACAACAATGCTGCAGCGGTTAGGATACTCGGTATTAGCCACGGATTCACCAACTGAGGCGGTTCGGCTGGCACAAGAACACAGTGATGAAATTAGCCTAGTGCTAACCGATGTGGTGATGCCAGAGATGAGTGGGGGCGACCTCGCTGATAAACTTCGGCAGGCCTGTACTCAGCTGCGGTTTCTGTATATGTCGGGATATACCGCCGATGTCATTACTCACGATGGAAAACTTAGTGATGATGTACATTTCATTCAAAAGCCATTCACATTACGTGACCTTTCGCAATCTGTCCGCACTGTGATCGACGGCAAAGATTAACAAACCACTATACCCCTGCCGCTGTTATTATGGCACGCGGCAGGGGTAATTCTTTGGATTACGGTTGCTCAGGCTCGCCGCAGCACGGCGGCAAGGCCTGATCTGGAACACCCATTTTGCGCAGAATACTCATCATCGGGCACCAGTTCGTAAAGGCACTTTGCAGTAGATTTGCACCTACAAATGCGGTGAAAGCAAACCACCAGGGGTTGACCCAGTGTCCAAGTGCAACACTCACCAGGATCAACACACCTGCGATCAAACGGATGTAACGATCTACAGTCATGTTTATGCTCCTTGTTCTTTCGGCTTAAGCTGTTTCGGCTGCTTTTCGTGAGATCGCAGTATGTAGTACAGCACCGGAACAGCAAAGCGTGACAGCAGCGTTGAAGCAATTTCACCAGCCATCAATGCAATGGCTAATCCCTGGAAAATCGGATCAAACAGGATCACAGATGACCCAACGATCACCGCGGCTGCCGTAAGCAGCATCGGTCGGAAGCGCGTCGTTCCCGCATCAATTACAGCTTCTCGAAGCGGCAGACCCTGCTTTAACCGCAGTTCTATAAAGTCCACCAAGATGATGCTGTTGCGAACGATGATGCCCGCTCCGGCTATGAAACCAATCATACTCGTCGCAGTGAAGAAGGCTCCCATCAGTGCGTGTCCCGGCAAGATGCCAACTAGCGTAAGTGGTATGGGCGCCATAATCACAAACGGGATTCTGTAGTCCTGGAACCAAGCCACCACCAAAATATAGATCAGCACAAGCACCACAGCAAATGCGATGCCTAGGTCGCGGAAGACCTCGTAGGTGATGTACCATTCCCCATCCCACTTAACGGAGGGCTTATCATCTCCCGTGGGCTGACTGGTGGTCAATATCGGCAGCTTACCCTCTGGTTCAGAAAGCTGCGATATCTTCTCGTTCATACCAAGTATGGCATAAACTGGGCTTTCAAAGTGGCCTCCCACATCACCAGTTACATATAAAACCGGCATCAGGTTTTTGTGGTATATCGACTGATCAGGCTTATCCATACTAGCCATCACTAACTCTTGAAGGGGCACAGCACGACCGTCGCGTGCTGCCACCGTCAGCTGTGCTAGCTGATCAGCACCCGCTCGCTCCGGTTTGGGCACCATTACACGGATGGGGATATCCTGGCGCGAATCCGCAACGGCCATCAGCCCCACTTGAGCTCCGCTTAACGCTGTGGAGATGGTGCGGTTTACTGCGGACGTATCCACACCCAACATAGCAGCCTTCTCGCGGTCAACCTGCATGCTGACTACCGGTACAGGGTCGTCCTGATACCAATCCACATCCACCACATTCGGGTTTTCGCGGAAGATCTTCTTGATGCTAGCCGCGACCTCGGTTCGACGAGCCTGGGTAGGACCGAAGATTTCGGCAACCAGAGTCTGCAATACAGGAGGCCCTGGCGGCACTTCAGATATCTTCACCCTCACGCCCCATTGTTTGGCAACGCGCTCAATAACGGGTCGAAGGCGCTTTGCAATCTGGTGGCTCTGTGCTTTGCGCTGGTTCTTCGGCAGCAGATTCACCTGAACATCAGCTTGATAAGCTCCGCTGCGCGCGAAATAGTGTCTAACCAACCCGTTGAAGTTATACGGGCTAGCCGTGCCAGCATATATCTGGTAATTCTCCACCTCAGGGGCAGTACTCACCGATTCGGCGATTGCTTTGCTGGCAGCCAATGTGCGCTCCAGTGTGGTATCTTGCGGCATATCGACGATGATCTGGAACTCGTTCTTGTTGTCAAACGGCAGCATCTTCACCACAACAAGTTTGAATCCAACCAGGCTGCAGGCTAACAGCAGCAGCACCAGCACACCGACCAAAAAGCCGTTCCGCTTCACACGGTTGTCCAGCAGGGGAAGCATCACTTTTTTGTAGAGTTTGGCACTCCAGTCTTCCTGCTCTCCTTGGGCATGAGCCGCTTTGCCATGTTCACTTTTCAATAACCGCACCGCTGCCCAAGGCGTAACGATGAAAGCCACAATCAGCGAGAAGAGCATGGCCGCACTGGCGCCGACAGGTATCGGACGCATATACGGTCCCATGAGGCCGCCGACAAAAGCCATCGGCAAGATGGCAGCGATGACCGCAAAAGTAGCCAAAATCGTTGGGTTTCCCACTTCATCCACCGCATGAATGGCGGCTTGAAGCGGTGGAAGCCGTTGTTCCTCGGGCATGCGATAATGCCGAACGATGTTTTCCACCACCACGATGGCATCGTCTACCAGAATACCGATGCTGAATATCAACGCGAACAACGTGATTCTGTTCAGCGTATATCCATGCAGATAGAACATCAACAGCGTTAACCCTAGGGTTACAGGAATGGCTATCAACACCACCAAAGATTCTTTGCGGCCTAGTGCAATGGCAATCAACACAGTTACGCTGACAACGGCGATCATCATGTGAAGCAACAGCTCGCCGCTCTTTTCATTGGCGGTTTCGCCGTAATTGCGTGTCACTGTAACTTGCACATCGTTGGGGATAAGGCT
Source organism: uncultured bacterium (assembly GCA_964519405.1). Lineage (GTDB taxonomy): Bacteria > Armatimonadota > HRBIN16 > HRBIN16 > HRBIN16. Next base: position 8,423 of record CAZFLA010000026.1, on the reverse strand, counting down.
GCCCTTAAGTGATTCGGTCTTTTTCAGCACCTCTTCGGCGATCTCAATGGCGTTTTTGCCTTGACGTTTGGCAACGCTCAACGTCACCGCATTTTCCAGTACACTGCCGGCCTGCTCTCCGCCATGGCCGAACAGCACATAGTTTTTGGCCTCTTCAGGCCCATCACCGATGTTCGCCACATCTTTCAGCAGTACAGGCTGCCCGTTCTTCTGGCCAACCATGATATCGCTGATCGATTGCTTCGTCCGAACAAGCTGTCCTGAAGCAACGGGCAGGTTGCGGTCGTCTTTCGCGAAACTTCCGCTTTGCAGCCTTTGGTTAGCGGTTTGCAGCGCAGCCGATACGCCATCGAGAGTAAGCCCATACGCGGCTAACGCGGCACGATCGATCTTTACGCTCAGTTCCCTCCGGCGTCCGCCGATAATGCTTGTCTCGCTGACATTCGGCAGCTGCTTGATTTGCACCTGCAGCGCGGCGGCAATCTGGCGCAGCGTCATGTCGTTATATTTGTTGCTGTGCAGAGTAAGCGCCAAAATCGGCACATCATCTATGCTGCGAGGTTTTATGATTGGTTCGCTGCAGCCGGGCGGGATGATGTCGAAGTTCGCATGGAGTTTATCGCGAAGCCTTACATACGCGGCTTCTTGATCTTGCCCCACATAGAACCGAACCACCAGCATACTGCTTCCGGGTGATGAGGTGCTGTAGACATACTCCACGCCAGGAATCTCCCACACAAGCTGTTCCATGGGAGTGGTCACTCGGCGTTCGATATCTTGTGCTGTGGCACCTGGCATACTAACAATCACATCAGCCATAGGCACAATGATCTGCGGTTCTTCTTCGCGCGGGGTTTTCATCACCGCGAAACCGCCTAACAGCAAGGAGGCTATGATAACCAGCGGTGTCAGTTTACTGTTGACAAACAGCGAGGCCAAACGGCCGGCAATTCCGAGTTTCATGGTCGTTACCTCCTCACCGTTACGTTAACAGGCTGACCATCTTGGCCGGCAGAACGACCCTCCAAAACCACCTGCTCTCCGCTTTCGATACCACTTAGCACAGGCAGCATATCGCCGATCGCGTCGCTAGTGGTGATGATTCGAAGAGACAGTGAAGGCTTATCACCATCTGAGACAACATAGCAGTATGACAATCCATCCCGGCTCCATACCGCGTTTTTCGGCACCATGATACGCTGAGCCTGCCCAATAGGCAGCTCTGCTCTACCGAACATCCCGCTTTTGGTTCCCGTGCGAGGGATGTCTATCTTCAAGATGGCAGTATGCGTTGAGGGGTCGGCTGACGGTGGAATCTCCGACACTTTGCCGGTGACCGTGCGACCGGCAGCCTGGATCATCACATCAAGCAACTGGCCCAGTTTCGCGGATTTTAGTTTGCTTTCTGGCACGGCAGCAGCAAATCGCAGTTTTCCGCCTTCAATTTGCAGCAGGGGTACGCCCGGGTTAGCCAGGTCACCGGCATCTATCGCTCTGTTGGTAATAACACCGCTGAAAGGAGCGCGAATCTCAGCGTAACTGCGATTGACCATGGCTATCTGCTTAGCCGCACGCATCTGCATGATGCTGCTTGAAGCCACCTTCACTTCTTGCTGCTTAACAGCGACCTGACCTGCAGAAGCCTGAGTCTGGGTTAGTCCTTGTTTTGCCGCGTAAAACTCCGCTTCTGCCTGGCGAAGCCCCTCTTTTGCCGTCTTGATGTCTTCTTGACGGCTGCCTTCTTCAGCCATATTCTGCGACTGCTGTGCACTGCGAAGCTGAGCATTCGCCACATCATACTGCATCTGATATTGGTCGAACATCTGCTTGCTGATAGCTCCGCTGTCTAGCAGAGCCTTGTAGCGCCGAAGGTTGGAAGCCGCCAGCTCATACGCCGCTTTTGCTTGATCCACGGCGAGGTTGGCCTGCATCCGTTCTTGTTTCCGCGGGCCATTTTGAACCAGTTGAAGCCGTGATTTCGCGGCTTCAACACCGGACTGTGCCTGCTCTACACGGCTTTTCGCCACTTCGATGCGGGCATCACTCATCCGCTTTTCCATGGTTGCTGCAGTGAGTGAGTTTTGATACCCAGCCCTGGCCGCGTTCAAATTCGCATCAGCTTGGGATACACCAGCCTGAAGGTCTGAAGCTTCCAATCGTGCCAGCACCTGCCCCTGATGCACAATATCGCCTTCGCGAACATATACGGCTGCCACTCGTCCCATAACACGAGTGGCGAGATCGGCTTGGAACTCCGACTTCACCTGGCCGCTCATGGTGATGGTCTCAGTCACACTTTGCGGCTGCAGCTTCATCACCGTCACGTCCGCCGGCTTCAACGGGGCTGCGCTTTTCTCCGATGATGATTTATGCCCGCAGCCAGCCGCGGTTAACATGACAGCAACGATGCCAAATGCAAGTTTTATTTTCAGCTTCATATTTCTCTCCAGTGTCAGCATTTTTGTTCTTCGTAATGTTAGAGGCTGCTAGAACAGTTGAGGATTCACTGCAAAGCAATAGTGAGGCACTACAGCTCTTTGTATATGCTCTTAGGATCGTCAGGATAGAACTTGCCGACTGGCCCGGGATATGCAAATTGACACATCCGCGACCGCGGCATACCGACAAACTCAAAATCGATGAGTGCATTATCTTTAACTGCACGTTTCGTGCTGGGATGTTTCATCATCTCTTCGATCAACCAGCCAAGCAGGCGCTGCTTGATCTTCGGATTGGCTTCTGCCTGATTATGAAGCTCCTCCGCATCTTCCTGAATGTTGAAGAGCTGAACTCGACCGCCATTGCTGAGGTATATTAACTTCCACTCATGCCAACGGATCATCGCCTTAAATGCCGATGTACCTGGGATGCCATAGGTGCCGTAATAGGCCTCACGCTTAGGAGCCGTGCCCTTGTGTGCACCAAGAACATCCCATCCGTCCCGAAGCTCCTGACTACCCGCCGCTGTAGTGGCGATGCCAAATAGATCCGCTAAACACACTAGCTGGTCGTCCTTCTGCTTAGCATCCAGCTTGGCAGGCCAGCTCACAAGAAACGGCACATGACATGCCTGCTCAAAGAAACTCTCCTTTTGCCACGCATGGTGATCACCCATATGATCTCCATGGTCAGCAAAAAAGGCGATTAGGGTGTTATCGGCATCTGGCCGTTTTTCCACAGCATCCAGAATGCGCCCCATACACCAGTCGATATAGCTGATCTCGCCATAATAGCGAGCCCATAGCTGCTGGTTCAGAACCGGACTAATCTGGTCAGCCCAAACAGCATAATTCATACATGGTATCTGCTCATCCATGTGGTCTACTGCCACATCACCTAGTATAGATGCCGGCATATTGAGTGGATTATACATGCGGTTAAACGGCACAGGTGGAGCTAAAGGCGGATGCGGGCCTACAAAACTGACAAAAGCAAACCAAGGAAGCTGCTGCTGCTCGTTGATAAACTCCACCGCTCTGTCAGCCACGTAACTCTCAACGGTCAGTTCCTTAGGCAGCGGGCTGCACTGCGGAATGTAATACATGTCGCTGCGTTCGCCGTGAAGCTGCTCTATATATGAAAACTGCGGGTGTTCCGCATCAATCCAATGGGAGTAGCTATCGCGCCGGCGGTTTTCGGCATCACCCATGATCTCCTCTGTCCACAGTTGCTTATCATAACCGATATCTTCCCACTGATCGGGATGGCAGTGGAACTTGCCGACACCAAATGTGCGGTATCCCAGCTTGCCAAGAGTGCGCGCGAGGTAATCCCCGCAGCGTTTCTCCATTTGTTTCGGCTGGTCAGCCGTCAAGCTGGGACCGCCGTTGTTATATATACCGGTAGTTTTCGGTTCACAGCCTGTTCGAACAGTGTAGCGTGCCGGCACACAAACAGGGCAGCTGGAATATGCGTTGGTGAATGCGACCCCGCGTTTCACTAGCCGATCGATATTCGGAGTGGATATTCGCGAATTTCCTAAGGCGCCAATTACATCCGCCCGAAGCTGATCACACATGATGTATAAAATATTAGGTTTAGCCAAGTTGTCCCCCTGACATTCTGTAGTTACTGTGTATTCTATACCACACAATGGATTCCCTGCCTTTTACCCGATTTCCCAGTATTTATGCTTGGTTTTACCATGTGCTCAATAAATAAGAAGGAATACAAGGCATGCACCCATAATAGTATGTTGTTACGTGATTCCTGACCGTGTGTGAAGCGGCTTCAACCATTTGTTGCGGAGGGATTTATCATGTTTCAAAATAAGAACTTCGATCCTCCCTATGAGGATCAACTGACCCCTCAAGGCCTCTTAGAGGTTCGGGAGCGTTTGCGTGCCCAACGCGAAGAGCTCCGAGATCACATCCGTGAACTGCGGTGGGCTATTCACTGCGACCCCTCAAATCTTGACGACTATGAAGCGCTTGCTTACGCTTACCTTGGAATGTGCCTCTGTTTCGACAACCCCTCTGACAAACGCCATGCTTACCTCCCTGCTGAACTCGGTTCTGAAGAGGACCTTACTGGTGAAGCATTTGAGGACTGGGCATCGGATGAGGCTGAGGAGTATGTAGCAACGGCTGTGCGGACACTATGGCTTGGTCTGCATCATTTCGATTGGCATCGGTTCAGCCGATCCGATTATGCACGAATACATGAGTTGGCTCAAAGGCTTGAGTTTGCTAATCCACGCGAAGTGGCACGCATTGCCGCGCATCCCTCGCTGTGGTACATGGATTGATTAGATCGATTAGTTTCGCATGCAGACGTATGCTTGGACGTCTGTGTGCGAAAGTAAGAAATTGTGTTAAGTTATTGTGCGACCGGGGCCGCCCGTTAGGGTGGCCCGCTTTGTTATATGAGCTAGTTTACGATACTGACTAAATCTGCAGGCGGAGTTTCTTCAGCACGGCGGCGAAGTTGGTGTCGCCGTATGTTCCCCATGCGCGTAGGTATGCATGCCGCAAGTCAACCTGACTAGTGCTGGCCGCATTCAATGCGATCTTGGCAGCTTTCGATAGATACGGAGATTGAATTTGGTAGGCTACTGCTGGGTAGATGATGGGCATGATGTTGTGCGTGCCCGCAGAACGGAAACCCAGCTGGGCCTTCAAGCTGCCAAACGTCAGCGACTTGCCCTTGAGCACATAGAGACACTTCTTTGCTAAGCCCTTAAGCCCTTGAAGCTCAAATAGTGTATGCGCAATAGCATATTCGGCATAATCATCCCAGCCCACCTCAGGCAAGCCCAGGCGTTTCTGCTCCACCTGAAGGTGCACGATAGCCAAAGCGGTGCGAATGCCATTCATCCACTCAGTTAAGTCGCGCTGCAGATACAAGGCGTAGTTCGGCCGGAACCGAAACTCCATGCATTCATCATAGAGCTGCTTAAAACTGGCGTCCACATCAGTACGCGCTTTCATGCGCTTTTGCTTTTCCAGGTAACTCCAATCGTAGTCGCCAAGGAAAAACAGCAGAGCGTCGCCATAGCCGATAACACCTTTCACCACATGTTTGATGATGGTTCTGCGGTCGTCTTCAGTTAAGTCGCCGCGCTCCAAGATGGCATCATTGATAATCAGCAAAGTCCCGCGGTTTGTCAGCAAATTCCGAGCATCGGTCGGCACTACCTTATCAAGGCTAAATTGGGTGAGTGATGGAAGGTAAGCGGCATCACCCAGAATGGTCTTGTGTCCAAACCGCATATCGTACCACATCACAAGACACTCGCTGCTCTCTAGTTTCCGCTTGTTGATGGTGCTCAAGTCCATACCAAGCCCGTACTGAGTAATCAATGGCTGAAGCAGTTGGTCGATGCGGTTCTTGATCTCTTGCAAGCGCTGGTCAGTAAGGTTATTGCATATCAGCAGAAAATCAAGATTGTTATGCGGCACTTCCGTGCCGTCAGGCCGAGTTTCCACACCGCCTTCGCCGCGACCATATCCCCCCAACATGATGAGGCAGCACATCTCGGAAGTTTGAACCTCGGCAGCGACTAGTATACCCACTTCCTGAGCAGCTTTCGTAACGAGGTTTTCAACAGCGTCGCCGCCCTTCGCTGTGAAGCGTCCAAAAGGTAAAGCGTTCTCTGTCATACAATCCTCCGGCCAGATTCAAACAGCGCTGTCAGCCTCTCAATATGTTTATCTGGCGTGAAATATCTCTGGTAATCAGCTAGGGCGTTTTCGCCCATCTTCCGACACTCAGTGGGATGATCGATTATATAGGCCATCTTTTCGGCTAGCTGCTTCGGGTTATTCGGTTGAATGGCTAGCCCGTTATGTCCGTCGCGCATCCATTCCGTCACGCCGCCAATGTTGCTGGCGATGACCGGAGTAGCTAAGCGAAATGACTCTGGGCCGCCTAGACCAAAAGTCTCAGGTGTTCGGCTAGGCATCAAAGAGGCAGCGGCACGTCCAAGCCAGCCATTAAGCTCATCCGATGCAACCCGCCCCATGAAGCGCACTGTGTTTTGCAAACCGAGTCCGTTCCACAGCGCTTTGTGATCTGGTTCTTTACGCCCGCTGCCAAAGATAACAACTTCCACACGGCCTTCCAACATCTTGGCGGCTTGAAGGGTTGTATCCACGCCTTTCCCACTGACTAGCTGAGCAGCAAGCACAAATAGGTTCATTTGACGTGATGCATTCACAGTATCAACAGGCGTGGCGTAGAGCGGAATCCCATGCACTTTTTTCTTATCAAAACCGTGTGCGGCGATATGGTCTGCCATATACTGCGATCCGGTGACAACACCATTCATATGTTTCATGACCGCATGATGCTTGCGCAGCTCCCCGCAAGTGGTGATGCCCAATGGCGGAAAGCCATCACGCCTGTTAACAAATCCAAGGCAAGGGAACCAGCAATAGGCACCGATTGTTCGCGAACAGGTATGCCAACCAATCGCTGTATACTTATGTTCACGCAGACAAAACAGCTTGTGGTCATGCACAAACCGGTAAGTCGGTGTTGGGCTATCGGCGAATTGCTTCAATAAATCCAGGTTTTCCAGGCGGTGTACGTAGATGACGTCAGCACCTAACTCCGACAACTGAAGCGGTATATCGACCATGGGATACGCCTGTGCAAAGGGGGCCAGATAATCGGCATCAGCTCTTGACTTCACATCATACAGCAGCGTGTTCTGGTGTCCGGCGTCTGCCAACAGACGCGCCGTGTTATGAATATAGCTCTCAGCACCGCCCATAGGGCAGGCATTCTCATTCACCCAAACTATATGCAACTATTTACTGCCTTTGCGTTTGCGGGCTTCTAACACATCAGTATAGATGCCGATAAGCTGTTTGGTTATCGTCTCCCAGCTATACTGCTTTACGGCTTTGTTGTGACCTGCCTCTGCCAAAGCCTGCCCTAGGCTCTCGTGCACCAAAATGTCCACAACCGCTTGAGCCATCGCACCGGAGTCTTCTGGATTAAAAAGAAGGCCCTCGTGCTCATGCTTTACAAAACCAGGAACGCCGCCCACGCGAGCGGCAGCCACAGGCAGACCGGCTGCCCACGCTTCTAGAATCACAATACCAAAGGGCTCATGCAGCGACGGCAGCAAAAACACATCAGCCGCATGGTAGGCATTAACAAGATCCTGTGAGCTGGAATCTATGCCGGGGATTACCACCACACGGTCAGCCATACCCAATTCCTGAGCTAATCGAACAACACTTGTCATATAACTGCTATTGGTGACATGCCCAATCAACACCAAATACACATCGGGCAGGCGCTTACGGATCTCCACGAGTGCCTGCACTGCACCCAACTGGTTCTTCTGGTGATCTATCCGCCCCACCACCAGCACAACCTGGGCATGTTCGGGGATACCATGGGCCAATCGGAAGGCGTTCCTGTCACCGTTGGTAAAGCGATCAACATTAACACCGTTAGGCAAATGCTCTACTCGGTGGTTTGGGTAACGCTGGCGAATTTGTTCGCACTCAGCCTGTCCCACACAAATCACAGCATCGGCATCATCTACCACCCGCCGTGATCCCAATAAAACGCCCAGCGGCTTACCCCACTCGAAGGAGCCTTTGAAGGGCGACACAACCGAATCAAACTCTGCATTTGGCACGTCGTATAAACCGCCATGAAGCGACACCACATAGGGGATACCGCGCCGACGGGCAATGACCCTGGCGGAACCGCCAAGTCGCTTGAATGTATGCAGATGGAACACATCTACATCTGGTTCATTACGCAGTGCATTCATCAGCGGCAAAGAAATCATATTGCCGCCTTTATGGTCCATCTGTGTGCGAGCCGCTTCACTCAAGCCAAACCAGGGATATACATAGTTGAACCGGCGAACAGGAATGCCCTCGATGACGTCATCATTGCTGTCAGCAAGTGCCATGGTGGTATAAATAGAGGTTTGGTGTCCCAGTGACAACAGTTGT
>CAZFLA010000025.1:18964-30001 GCA_964519405.1 uncultured bacterium | reverse complement strand
CATGTTCCTGTGATGCTGGAGCAATGCACTCAACTGCTTGCCCTGCAGCCAGGTGAAACAGCCGTAGATGCCACGTTAGGGGCCGGCGGACACAGTGCCAAAATGCTTCAAGCCCTGCAGCCAGGAGGGCTGTTAGTAGCATTTGACCGTGATGCTAGTGCGATAACACTCGCACAACAGCGCCTAGATGCCATCGGAGCTCAGGCAGAGTTTATTTTAGTGCACAGCGACTATCGCGAAATGCGAAAACAGCTAGCTGATAGAAACATCGAACAGATTGATGCTGTTTTGTTTGATCTCGGTGTTTCATCAATGCAACTTGACAACGCAGATAGAGGGTTCAGTTTTCGGTTTGATGCGCCGCTAGATATGCGCATGGACCAACAACAACAGCTTACAGCCGAACAGGTTGTTAACCTGTGGGACGAAACGCAGTTAGCAAATGCTATCTGGCAATTCGGTGAGGAAAGAGCAAGCCGGCGTATCGCCCGCGAGATTGTTCGCAACCGACCCATCACCAGCACGAAACAACTTGGTGAGGTCGTCAGCAGAGCAGTGGGCAGACATAAAGGCGAGCATCACCCTGCCGCAAAAACCATGCAGGCTATACGAATTGTTGTTAACCGAGAATTAGAGGGACTACAGCTCATCATCGAAGATGCCATCCGGCTGCTTAAGCCTGGCGGGCGAATTGTTACTTTGACTTATCATTCATTAGAAGCCAGAGCTGTCAAACAAGCATTCCTCACATTCAGTGGCAAATGCCAGTGCCCCCCTTCCTACCCTATCTGTGTATGTGGTGCCGTGAAACAAATTGACTACATCACAAAGGGCTCAATGAAGCCCAGTGCGCAGGAAATCGAGCAAAACCCCAGAGCACGAAGTGCTCAGTGCCGGGCAGCTCGCAAACTGTAATATCACTTATAAATAGAATTTTTACTATTTAAAGATAAAAAGGGGTGCCTTTTTATTTGCCAGGGAGATGCTATCATGACTTCAGCTGCATATTCGTCGGATTACCCAAGAAGCAGATCTGCGTCTGCTCAAAAATCGCGTAAACCCGCGCGTTCAATCAAGCAAACCATTACTATTGTTACAGTGGCCGCAGTTGTGCTGCTGTTCGTATGGATTTGCTTAAGGTCGTGGTTTGTGGCTCAGCTTAACCGCCTCAGCGTACAGCAAACCACCCTACAAGAACGTAATGCCCGCCTCCTCTCTGAAAACCAGCAGATGAAAAGCCAATACATCTTCGCATCCTCTCCCGAGGTTATTGGTCGTTGGGCAGAGGCACATAATATGGTGCGCGAAATCGCACCGGAAAAATCCGATGTTAATGGTCACAACCAAGCATCAGCGATCACACAGTAAGGTGCACAGTAATGACCGAACCATCCAGGCGGGAAGGAATACCGTCTGACGAGCAACTTATAACAATCACCGGTCGATCGGCAGAAATCACAGTACAAATTGTCGGTAGACTAATGCTGGCTATCATAATATGCAGGTTGTTCTGGTGGCAGGTCATCAAGCGCGCGGAGCTGAATCAAGATTATCAAGACCACCACGTAAGGCAAGTTACATACCACGCTCCCAGAGGCCGCATCCTCGATCGTAATGGCGTTGAGCTAGCTATGAATATGGGATGTGTCCACCTGCTCATTCAACCTAAACGGATCTTAGCCCCTGTCATGGCTGCAGATGTGATCTCTGTTGTCACCAAAATTGACAGAACAAAGCTGCTCGAAATGTTCGCCACGAAAAAGAAAAGTTTCTATCTAGAGACCAACATCATCGGCCGTGACATGGATCGACTGCAAGCTATGAGCAGAGTAATGAACTACAGCAATGAAAAAGACAGAACCGCTGCGATTTACTCCAGCTTTAAAGGCATGGAAGCCGAACAGCTTGTGCAGATCATCAGAGGAAAAGACAAGTTTACCCGTGACGAAGCCATCACCTGGACGGCTGGAGTCATCGTTGAGCCCAGCACCATCCGCAGATATCCGCTGAACAGCCTTGCATGCCAGCTAGTTGGCTACACCAACCGCGAAGGCGTAGGTATCGATGGGTTAGAAGCTAAGTTCAACAACACCATTATTGAAAATGGCAAAGTGGTTAGATATGGCCTTCAGGGCAAAGATGGCAAGAAAGAAGCCGAATTCTCTCGCGATGGGCACATCGTGCCTGGCACAGAGATAGAAATCGACAAGATGGTGCCTGGTGCTGATTACAGGCTGACCATCGACAGCAATATCCAAAGCGCAGCAGAAAAGGCTTTGGCGGAATTAGCCGCGAAACACAAACCGAAACGCGCCTGTGCTATCGTGATGGATCCCAAAACCAGTGAAATACTCGCCATGGCGAATGTGCCAGGATACAACCTTAATGAACGCTCTAAAGAGATCCGCACCAAAGCAGACATCGAAAAGACACGTAATATGGCTGCTTCGCACTCATTTGAGCCAGGATCTATTTTCAAGCCAATCACAGTCTCATGCGGGTTGCACACCAATGCCATCACCGAGGGATCGCAGTTCTTTTGTAACGGCAGTTTAGTGCTTCCGCATAAAGTTATTCACTGCACCCATGGTGCAAAACATGGCGCGGTAACTCCGCGTGAGATAATCGCTCAAAGCTGCAATGTATGCACAGGACAGATCGCTCTGCGTATCGGGCCAAAGCGCCTGTATAAATGGATTGTTGATATGGGGTTAACAAGTAAAGCTTGCCCCGACCTGCCGTCCATTAACAAAGGCGGCTTAGCGAACCCAAACGTCAAGCGAACACGTTGGGGCTTGATAGCAAACGCGAATATCGGCTTTGGTCAAGGTGTGACGGTGACTCCTATCGGCCTGCTGAATGCATTCTCCTGTATTATCAATGGCGGCAATTTTATACCTGCTGAAATCTTGCAAGGTAAGAAAAGAGCTAGCCATCGCATGTTAACTGAGCAAGAATCAATGATCATGCGCGGCTTCCTAAAAGCAACAGTTGACGAAGGTACAGGGCCTCAGGCTCAAGTATCGGGATATCTAGTTGGCGGAAAAACAGGAACGGCGCAGCGTGTATACGAAAATCCATCATCATTTCAAAAGATTGAGCTGCCATCAACACCGTTGCTATCGTCTCAATGGGTTGATGAACTCCAATCTGATTTGCTCAACAACCTCCTGAAGGAGTTTGTGGGTAAGGGTACCGGACCACTAGCGCAGATCGCTGGAAAGCTTGTAGGGGGTAAACCAGCCGCACCTAAATATGTGTATGTGAAGGTACCAGGGCAAGAGCGGGCAAAAACGGGTTACGAATCGGGCGCCTATGTAGCCTCCTTCATAGGTTTTGCTCCTGTAAATAATCCTGATGTCGCAATCCTTGTAACAGCAGATCGTCCCACACAGAATGGGCACTATGGAGGGACGATATCTGGACCCGCTTTTGCCAAGATCATGGGAGAAACACTTGCGATACGTTCGGTAGCTGCCGACCCAGTCATGAAATTGCATCCTCAGTATCATAAGCGTAAGGCACTTACAGACTAGGCCGCTCTGATAGAATCTATTTGGTATTAAAACGGACAAAAAAGTCAAATGACAGTACATAATCTACATAATTTATTCGCTTCGGTATCGCAAGCACAGATACCATCAGATGCAGATCCCCTGATAACAGGTATCGCGTTTGACTCTCGTGCGGTGAAACCGGGATATCTGTTCATCGCTGTAAAGGGTGAGCATGTAGATGGTCGCGACTATGTAGATGCCGCTAAAAAAGACACCGACCTTCCGGTGGTCATAGTTGCTGACACGGAATTAGCCTCTGCGCAGGTTTCATGCAGGTTTTATGACTACCCATCACAATCGCTTCGCGTTGTAGGAATTACTGGCACCAATGGTAAAACCACCACAGCCATATTAGCTGCTCACATTTTGCGCTGCGCAGGCCGCAAAACGGCTGTAATGGGCACTTTGGGAGTTTCTACCGACAGCAAGAACTGGACAGACACAGGGCATACCACCCCACAGGCACCTGAAGTGCAGCGCATTCTGGCTGAGCTGCGTGACCAGGGTATTACCGATGTGGTGATGGAAGTCAGCTCTCACGCTATCAGCCAAAAGCGCACATATGGCCTTGAGCTTGATGCAGCCGCCATGTTAAACCTCACCCAAGATCACCTAGACTATTATGGCGATATGGAACACTATACGGCTGCGAAAAAACAACTGTTCGATGAATACCCCAGTTATACCGCCAAAACTTTTCACAGCATACTAAATCTAGCAGATTCCACAGCAAACGGGTGGGCCTCACAGATACACACAACCCAGTTGAATTTCGGACCAGAGGGCAGCGGTGCAAATGCCATCGTTAGCAATATCGACCTATCGGTAAACTCTGTAAGCTACACACTGTGTTATCAACAGAACCAATATCACATCACAGTTCCGCTAGGCGGCGCATTCCAGGTTTGGAACAGCGCAGCCGCGTGGTGCTGCTGCGTTGCGATGGGCATCAACCCGCAGACCGCGGCAGATGCTCTTCGGTGCAGTCCCAACTCACCCGGCAGGTTCGAGATGATCCCGAACAACGCCGGCGTCACCGTGTTGGTTGATTACGCGCACACACCAGACGGGCTGAAAAATGTGCTGAGCAGTGCTCGTGCACTAAAACCTCGCGAACTTGTCGTAGTTTTTGGTTGTGGAGGCGACCGAGATGGCGCCAAACGACCTATCATGGGCAGCATAGCTGCCAAAGCAGCCGATCGGATATATGTTACCAGTGACAATCCGCGCACTGAAAATCCCAATACCATCATCGATCAAATAATGAATGGGATACCATCTTGTGAGATGGAGCGCGTTACGGTAGACCCAGATCGCCGATCAGCAATTATCGCTGCATTAAGCAGCCTCAAACCCGGTGATTTACTCGTCATAGCCGGTAAAGGACATGAAGACTACCAGATCATCGGCACCCAAAAACATCCATTTGATGACCGCATTGTGGCGTCAGAATGGTTTCAGGATAGATAAATAGAAGACAACACCATGTTTATAAATAAACTTCAAGATATAGCAAAAGCATCGGGAGGCGTTCTTTGGAACGGCGGCGATGTTGAGATACACGGCGCAGCTGTTGACAGCCGTGATGTAAAACCAGGCGACCTCTTTATTGCCACACCAGGTGAGCGTGCAGATGGTCACCAGTTCATCGCAGCAGCTATCAAAGCTGGTGCCGCAGCCGTTATGGCCAGCAACGCCGCGTTTGTTCCCGATGGGTTTCCTGCCATACTCATCGGCGACACAGTGTGGGGACTGGGCAACATCGCAAAATCGTGCCGTCTTGCCTGGCAGGCATACCGAAAATCCCAAGATCGCAGTGCAAAGATTCCCATCGTCGGTGTGACAGGCAGTGTGGGTAAATCCACAACTCGTGAGATGGTCGCCGCTGTGCTCAGCGCTAAATACAACGTGCTGAGAACACCTCGTAACTTCAACACCGAAATTGGCTTACCATTAACTCTGCTGACGCTCCACAAAACACACACTGCCGCCGTACTTGAAATGGGTATGCGCGGCCGTGGGCAAATTGACTTACTAGCCAATGTTGCTCAGCCCAATATCGGCATCATCACCAATATCGGTGATGCCCATCAAGAGCTGCTGGGCACGCGAGATGAGATCATGCTGGCAAAGTCGGAATTGCTCAATCGGTTGCCCGAGAATGGCATCGCCGTGCTCAACGCCGACGATCAATACTACCCACAACTGCGTGAATTGGCCCCTTGCCGAGTGATCAGTTTTGGATGCAGTGACTGGGCAGGCTTACGAGCCGTGAACATCAAGGCATTCGTGGATGGTCATGTTGAGTTCATCTTGCATTCTGGGCTCAAGGAATACCCTGTCACAGTGCCCTTAGCCGGTACACACAATGTCATGAACGCCTTATCGGCCTTAGCGGTCGCTCAAGCGGCAGGTATCGAACTGGAAGCAGCAATACAAAAACTCACTACGGTGCAGCCGTTGGATATGCGCATGAATATCAAAACACTTCAAAACCGAGTTACTGTTCTTGATGATACTTACAATGCCAACCCAGCAAGCACAATGGCCGCACTGGACACACTGGTAAGCATGAGCGACACGGCGCGCAAGGTTGTGGTTCTTGGCGATATGCTGGAGCTGGGTGAAAACAGCAGTAATATGCACCGTGAAATTGGACGGCATGTTGGTCAAGCGGGAGCCCATCTCTTCATCGCCGTGGGTCAACGCGCGCGCGACATGATCGCAGGGGCAAAGGAGCACTCTCGACCGCCTCTATGCATGTACTACACCAATAGCAACAGTGCCGCAGCACATATTGGCGAATGGATTATGCCAGGCGACATCATACTGGTAAAAGGTTCACGTGGAATCCACATGGAAGCCATTGTGGAGGCGATATAATGACAGCCTTCTATGTTGCGCTTATCGCCTCAACGATAACCTCCGCAGCCCTGGGGATACCAATTCTTCGCTTGCTGCGCAGACTTAAAGCCAAGCAGACAATAAGCACCGACGCGCCTCAGCAGCACATGAAAAAAGCTGGCACGCCAACTATGGGCGGCATCATTATCATCACGGGTTTTGTGATTGGTCTGCTGGCAACATGCGTAGGGTTTCCGAATATTGTGATGGGCGGTAAGTTCGAGAACAGCCACAGAGCAGCCTTAGCACTGCTAACAGTGCTCTGTTGTGCGATAGGCTTCGCCGATGACTTTCTGATCGTCAAACGCGGTAAAAATCTAGGCCTTAAAGCTCGCCAAAAATTGGCACTGCAGATTGCTGTGGCGACTGCTTTTGTAGTGTATCTTGGCGTGACTGCCGGACCGGCGCTGACGATTGTCAATATCAGCCCAGATAAAGCAATTAACCTCGGTTGGGCTTATTACCCGCTGGCAGTGCTGCTCATAGTAGGCATGTCCAACGCGGTGAACCTTGCGGATGGGCTTGACGGTTTATGCACAGGGTTAACAGCCATCGCTGCCGCCGCTTTTGGCGCTTTGATGTTCACCCTCTACCCCATGAACGACTTCCGACCTTGGCTCACCACATTCTGCGGAGCGGTTGCAGGAAGCTGCCTAGGTTTTTTGGTACACAACAGCCATCCCGCCAAAGTGTTTATGGGTGACACGGGCTCACTAGGATTAGGCGGCGTGCTTGCAGGCATCTCCATCATGATGAAACAAGAGCTGCTCGGACTTATCGTCTGCGGCGTGTTTGTTGCCGAGGCGCTGTCTGTGATGCTTCAAGTGGGTTCCTTCAAGCTGCGCGGTAAACGCATATTCCGCATGGCACCGCTGCACCATCATTTTGAGCTCAGCGGATGGGCGGAGACAAAGATCGTGCCCGTGTTTTGGATATGGGGTGTGGTTTTTGCGGGCATTGCCATAGCATTGGGATTTTGGATGAGGCTTTCATGATATTACCCCAGAACAACATTACGGTACTCGGTCTAGCACGCAGTGGTAGTGATATCATGCGTGCTCTGGTCGCATTGGGGGCAGGAGCCCGTACCATAGGCATTGATCAGAGTGACCCATTATCCAGCGACCCAGCGTTTATGTCAGAGCTGAAGAACGCAGGCGTTCGTCTGCTTCTGAAATACACTGGCAGCCTGCCAGACGATTGCGGATTGTTGATCACCAGCCCGGTCATTCCCGAAGACCACCCCATGATCCTAGAAGCCAAAAGCGCTGGGGTTGCGGTGTGGGGTGAAGTGGAGTTTGCCTACCAAATTCGCGAAGCACCGCTTATCGGCATCACAGGCACTAACGGCAAAAGCACAACGGCAATGATCGCAGCCGAGCTTTTGAACGCAGCCGGACGCAGAGCGCTGCTGTGCGGCAATATCGCGGCGGACCATATCGCGCTTACGCTCACCAAGGCCGCACTGCAGGCCGGTCCGGCCGATGTGCTGGTGGCTGAAATTAGCAGTTTTCAACTCGAACAAACTGTCACTTTTCGTCCGCGAGCGGGTGTGTGGACGACCCTGTCGCCCGACCACTTGAATAGGCACCCTAATATGGAAGCTTATGCACGCGCAAAAGCGCGTCTGTTTGCGCAGATGCAGCCCAGCGACTTCGCTATCCTACCCTATGCGCAGCCCGAGATCCGCGACTACGTGAAGACCAATGCACGCGTGGTGCTGTTCGACGACCAGCCGGTACCAGGTGATTGCGATGCGGTTTGGTGTACACCTCAAGGTCTGTATCTTCGCCTAGATAAGAAGCAACAACATATCTGTGATGTGGCTGACTTCCAGCTCATCGGTGCTCACAACCGCCGCAACCTAGCAGCCGCTGCGGCAGCTTGCCTGCCATTTATAGACGAACCGCTGCGGTTGTCGTCAGGCATCAGCGCCATACGCGCACTACCCCATCGCATGGAGTTGGTGGGCAGTGTGAATGGTATTCGCATGATAAACAACAGCATGTGCAGCAACCTAGAAGCTGTCATCGAAAGCTTGCGAGGTCTAGAATGGCCGTTCACTGCCATACTAGGCGGTCTGGATAAGTGTGATAGTCCGTTTGAGCAGTTGGTGCCCGTTCTGCAGCAGCGGTGCAAGGGTGTGGTTACAATCGGTCAGGATGGTCCTGCCATCGCCAATAAACTGATGCAAGCGGGATGGAGCCAGATTCAACAGGCCGACAGTATGGAGCAAGCTGTTGACATGGCACTTTCGCATTTAGTATCTGGCGATGCTCTGGTTCTGGCGCCAGGATGTGCAAGCTTTGGTATGTTCACCAACTTCGAACATCGTGGACGGGTCTTTAGGGAAATTGTCTCGGCGTTGGAGGGCTTTGATGCCAGCTGACAGTAGAACAGCGACAGCTCGAAAATACAGTGACCGCGTTGCATGGGCGTCTAGAATCGTCATACTAGCGTTCATTTTGTTCATAGTTGGCATTTATTTCATTTTCAACACCTCCTTTTCGCGTGGCACCCATAGCGAATGGAAAGAAGTCGGCATGCAGCTTGGCGCCGGCGTATTTGGTTTGCTCATATTATGGTTGATGTTTGGGGTGTTTCGCATACGCATAGAAAACACGAAATCGGCAGCATGGCAAATTGCGTTTATGTTGATAGGGCTATTATGTATGGTTGGACCGCGCATCCCAGGTCTTGGCACAGAACGAAACCATGCCTTTCGGTGGATTAATGTTGGTCCAGTTTCTATACAGCCATCAGAATTTTTGAAGCTCATCCTTATCATGGTTCTTGCAGCAATATTAGAACCAGCAAACAGAGTGAACATTGGCAAAAACAAGGTCACTCTACGACCCAAATGCTACATCATTGCTTTGGTTACAATCGGCATTGCCTTCTTATTTATCATGTTTCTCCAAAAAGATCTCGGAACCGCTGTTGTGATTGGTGTTATAGGGTATCTTTTGTGGATTATTGCTGGTGCTGAACCGCTGCATGCTCTTATTTGTCTCGCTTTTGCGATTATCCTGTTAATAGGTTCCCTTTTTGTTCATGGCTCGTATCGCATGGAACGAATTCTGGTATGGTTCAACCCCATGAAGTATCTCGACGGTTCCGGTATGCAGACGGCAGAGACCTTGATGGGTCTGGGCAAGGCCGGTTTCCTAGGTGTAGGATGGGGCCAAGGCCGCCTCAAATGGAACATTCCTGCTGCGAACACGGATTATGCCTTCGCGACTATCGCTGAAGAGCTAGGTTTCATCGGCGCTATTATCTTTGCATTATTGTTGTTCACATTGGCTTATCACTGCATCATTGGTGCGGCCCGTTATGCAAAAAGCCGATACACGATGCTCATTGGTGTGGGCATTGGTATGTGGTTTCTTATGCAGTCTGGTTTGAATATGTTGGTAGTGCTCAATTTTCTGCCTCCTACAGGATTCCCGTTGCCTTTTGCAAGCAGCGGAGGCACAGCAATCATGATGAATATTATAGCCATCGGCATTGCATGTGCTGTGATCTACGGAGACGGAAAGCCGAAGAATAAGTCAACAAGAAATGCCAATGATTATGGAGCAACGGCGGTAAGACAGCCGCGGAAAGGCCGAAGATTTTAATGAAGTTATTGATGGCTGGGGGTGGCACCGGAGGACATTTAAGCCCGGCGTTAAGTGTGGGTGAAACGCTGATGGCGTTAGGTCATGAGGTCGCCTTTGTAGGTGATCCAAGCCGTATCGAAGGACGGGAAATTCCAAAACTGGGTTACCAGTTCTTCGCAGTGAAGTCACGGGCTTGGAGCGGACGCAACTTTCCATGGGTGGTGAAATCACTCGTTGACGCTCGCAGGGTTATATCGAAATATCAACCAGACGCTGTGGTTTGCTTTGGCGGCTTTTCAGCGGCTTCAGCAGCCTTGGCCCAAGGGTTAGCCAAAGGTAAACTCATCATACACGAAGGCAACGCCGTACCTGGGCGCACCAATAAACTGCTCAGCAAATACAGCCAAGCCGTTTGCTTAACATTTGAGAATACCGCAGACGAGTTTCACGCTCCCAAAGTGGTGTGCACCGGTTTTCCGCTGCGGCGGCAGTTCCTCAGCTTACCAGCTAAAACCGAGGCAATGAAGACACTATCGCTCGATCCAGATAAGCGCACACTCTTCGTTCAAGGTGGAAGTCAGGGTGCCTTGGCATTGAACCAACTCATGGTCGCTGCTGCGCCTGGACTTCTTGAGCAGGGATTTCAGATAGTGCATCAGACAGGCACGAACAAGTCAGACGATACATTGAAGCATCCTGCATACCACCCCATAGAATACTTGTCAGCAGAACAAATGGCCGCGGCTTATGTGTGTGCCGATCTGCTTCTAGGCAGGAGCGGGGCTGGCAGCTGTACGGAAGCTGCTATCTCAGGCACGCCAGCCGTGTTGGTGCCCTATCCGTATGCCTATGCTAACCATCAACATGCAAACGCGGTACAGATGCAGTATTCCGGCGGGGTTATTGTTACACCGCAGGATAAACTAACTGCAGAGTCTTTATACGATACCCTATCGCAGCTGCTGAACAATCCA
>CAZFLA010000025.1:0-18954 GCA_964519405.1 uncultured bacterium | reverse complement strand
CGGCCAGGTCGCAGTCACCCAGGACATCGAAATGCTGGATGCCATGGGGGCCGCTGTTAAGCTGTGGTCAAAACCCAACGCCTGCGAGCGTATTATAGAAGTCATCAAGGAGGTCGTTGGCTAATGGATATCAACAGCAGAGTGCATTTCATGGGTATCGGCGGTATCGGAATGAGCGGGATCGCCCAGATACTGCACCGTCAAGGATGGCACATTTCAGGCTGCGACGCCTACGACACCCCTATGGTGCGTCGTCTTCAGTCTGTAGGAATTGAAGTAGCTGTTGGCCATGATGCTGCCCATGTAGAAAACATTGACGCCTTGGTGATCACCGCGGCTATTAAGCCAGACAATCCTGAGCTGGTTGCGGCACAACAAGCAGGAATTCAAATACTGCGAAGATCCGAAGCCCTTAATCTGTTAATGCACGCTCAAAAGGGGCTGGCGGTAACCGGAACACATGGTAAGACCACCACAACCGGTATGCTTTCAGCTATTTTAGAAGCTGCGAACACCGACCCATCGGTTGTCATCGGCGGCGATGTTCAGCGATACGGCGGAAACTGGCGGCTGGGTTCCGGTGACTTCGTAGCGGTAGAAGCCTGTGAAGCATACGGCTCATTCCTCGATCTGCATCCATATGCAGCCATCGTCACTAACGTAGAAGCAGATCATTTGGATTATTACCACACTGAACAAAACATGGTAGATGCATACCGGCAGTTCTTGTCGCAGGTTAGCCCGGAAGGCGTTATCGTAGTGCCTGCAGACGACGCGAAAGCGATGTCTGTTGGTTCAAATCAACCCGCTAAACTGGTAACCGTAGGTATGGCAGAGAATGCCGATATCCGCTGGAAGCCCATTCAAAATGGCATCAGCATATGCGGTGCCGATGCCAAATGGTATGATATCCGCCTTTACACATTCGGAATGCAAAACAAAGCCGATGCCGCACTAGCAGCCGCATTAGGGCTGCAGTTAGGCTTCACCCCTGAGCAAGTCACCAGCGGATTGGCGCTGTTCCATGGAGTGGATCGCCGTCAACAATTCATTGGCAGCGCCGCAGGCGTCGACATATATGATGACTATGCACACCACCCCACCGAAGTGAATGCAATGCTTCAGAGTTTTCGCGAGGTCGTCACGGGGCGTTTAGTCGCCGCCTTTCAACCGCATCTTTTCAGCCGAACATCGGATTTCTTCGATCAGTTTGCGCAAACACTGGCAACAGGCTGCGATGAGTTGGTGCTGGTGAACATCTATCCGGCGAGGGAACGCGCAGAGGACTTCCCTGGCATAACCAGCCAGAGTCTTGCAGAAGCCGTAGGCAAATACAACCCCAACTTGCAGGTGACGGTTGCAGATACACCGAAGAGTGCAGTTGATATCTTAGTAAATCTATTAAAACCCGGAGATACCCTAGTGACTGTTGGTGCCGGCGAGTTAAATCAAACCGCACAGTGGGTATATGAAATGTTATCGAAGAACGACGAGGAGATCAGTAAGTAATGAATGTTTGGCTTCTTATGGGCGGTAATTCCGGCGAACGCAGCATTTCGCTGAAAAGCGGTGCTAATGTTCTGCAAGCGCTGCACAATTTAGGGCACAACACCACAGCGTTGGATGTTGTGTTCGATGAAGCAAAAGCCGCCGAATGGGGAATCACAAGCGATGCCGAACATGTCGTGGGATTATGTGAACTGGTCAATCGACTGAAAGAGAACAAGCCTGATGTAGTCTACCTCGCTTTTCATGGCTCACCAGGTGAAGACGGACAGATTCAAGCCGTGCTGAACTTAATGTGCATTCCATACACAGGCTCGGGTGTCGCCGCAAGCGCAGCGGGCATGAACAAACTGACTACAAAACGGTTGATGGCACCATTTGGCGTGCCCATGAATCCCGATGTCGTCGTAAATGCCGCTCATCTCAACTGGGATGATGTCATCAGCAAGACAGAAGAGTTGGGCTATCCGGTTATCATAAAGCCTGTACTCAGCGGAAGCTCACTAGGTGTCACACGGGCGAAAAACCAGCAGGAGCTCATACCCGCCATCAAAGAGTCGCTGGCGACAGGCGATACGCTCATCATTGAACCACTAGTTACTGGTATCGAACTGAGCACCCCCGTGATAGGCGGAGTAGACCCTGATAGGCTTCCGTCTGTGGAGATAGTTCCAGAGGGTGGTTTCTACGATTTTGAACGGAAATACACTCCAGGCGCCACAAATGAAATTATACCGGCACGCATTCCGGCAGAGGTGGAGGCAGAGTGCCAAAGGCTATCAGCATTAGTGCACAGCACGCTTGGATGCACAGGAGTAACGCGCAGCGACTTTTTCTGGATTCCTGAGAGTAATGACATTGTGTTTTTGGAGATCAACACGATACCAGGCATGACCTCAACATCGCTGGTACCACGAGCTGCCCAACATGTTGGTATGAATATGGAAGCTTTGGTGCAAAATCTACTTACAATGGCTGCCTACGAGGCGTAGTGTTTAACCATGGCTGAAATTATTTACCCGCGAGGAGGAAACCGCAAATATTACGACGCTTCCCAGAAAAAACGCCGGAAGAAGAAGCCGTTTGACTGCCGTGTCTATAACAAATTGGGCATGACTGTATTATGGATTGAAGTAATCGCCGCGTTGTTGACAAGTCCGGGTATGGTCATCAAAAACATCAAAGTTGTTGGCAACCATATAATCCAGCCTAACCAAATCGAGCGCAGCCTGCGGTTTCGCAAAGGGCAGAACTGGCTTATGTGGCGTCCATCTGTTAAAGAGAACAGGCTCAAGTGCTTCGCTCCAGTTTACGATGTTTCGGTATCATGGGGCTGGGTAGGTAATGTTATCGTGAGGATTTCAGAGCGAAAGCCCATCGCAGCCGTGATAGCCCCAATAATCACGCCTCAAGGCAAGCACTACCAGATGTATATGATGGATCCTGACGGTATTCTGTTTGCTAAGCTTATTAATCCTGGTGGACTGCCGCGCATAGAGATCCAAACACCGCTTGAGTTGTACCTCGGCCGCAATATGTTTGATGGTGTAAGCTTCAACCGTACGGATGTGTTAAAGCCGAACGACTTATTCGCAGCCCTAACAGACAAAACACTGAAAAAAAGAGACCTAAGGCGCAGCATCGGTCAACATGTCAGCAAAGAGACACGTAAGCTGTTCGATGCTGTAAAAGGCCGACCCAATAGTATGGATGCCACCATCAGCTTAACTAACGACCTCAACAAGATCGTTCAAAAAGGCTTAATCACTAAAGATGGCATTCAGCGATACACGGAAGTTCCGCAAAATCTGAGGAATGATGCCCTGTTGATGCTGGAAGGTGATGAGCTGGCATTACTTAATAGAAGCTTAATTGAATTCGCCTTCCCTGGGCAGCTGATGACTGTTCGGGCACCTGGAGATTCGATGAAAGCGGCCATACGAACGATTACAGAAGTGTTGCCAAAATACCATTTTAAGGTTAAAAGCATCGTAGTTGACCCTTCTGGCCAATTATGCTTTAATATGGAAACTGGGATGATTGTACACTTAGGTGATGGCACAGCCCTCGATGCCAAGCTTCGAGTGCTTAACGATGCTTTACAGGACCGCAGTGTCATTGCTGATGCCCGCTCGGTTACAGTCAGTCATATTACCAATGATCTTGTAAGAAAGGGGAAAGTAGGATATTACTGGGATCCAAAGAAACCCACTAATCCTCCAGATGTGCCGTAAAATACTATTATGAACATCTTTTTATCGACAAGAAATGGCAATAAATACGTAGTACCCCTTACAGCCTTTGCGGTTGTTTTGGGGGGCCTAATCGGATTGTCGCTAAAAACGCAGCTTAACATCCGCCAGCAGAGTTTACCCAGCAACCGATTTCCAGGATTGGCCAGCGCTTACCTCGATCAGCAAGATCGATTAGGTGATGCCAACAAGGAGATTGAGCGGCTGCGTACGCGCATCACAAAATACGAGAATGAAATGAGCAGTGCATCAGGCCGAGTAGAGTTGATTAACCAATCGCTGCAAGAAGCCAAGTTTATGTCAGGTTTTACTGAGGTTCAAGGTCCGGGAGTGCAAATTACACTTCAAGACAGTACCAAACGTAACA
The DNA here is from genome assembly GCA_964519405.1 of uncultured bacterium. Classification (GTDB taxonomy): domain Bacteria; phylum Armatimonadota; class HRBIN16; order HRBIN16; family HRBIN16. Next base: position 14,829 of record CAZFLA010000025.1, on the reverse strand, counting down.
CAACCATGACAGGGCTAGCTCTTGAAAACTTCATCATACACGATGTGGACATACAGCGGGTTGTTAATGAACTGCACGCGGCAGGATGTGAAGCTGTTTCGGTAAACGAGCAGAGGGTCGTGGCGAACACAGCTATCCGGTGTGTTGGTCCTAGCATCCAGGTTAATGGAATTGCCCTATCACCTCCTTATATCATAAAAGCAATTGGTGATCCTGCGGGAATGTATACAGCGCTGGATATGCTTGGCGGGCTTATGAAGGACGTTCAAGCCGTTGATTCTGCTATGATGCAGGTAGAGAAAAAACAGAGCCTTACAGTACCGGCATACAACGGCAGCAGTGTATTCCGATTTGCAAAACCGGTTAAGCTCTCAGGTAAGTCGGAGGTGACACCATGAACTGGTTGCCTGTAGTTGGTTTAATATTCGGCTTCGCAGTAGTATATGCGTTGCCAATTGGTGTACCAGGCGGCATAGCGGCATATATCAGCCTGGCAACACTATCTGCCATGGATACCATGCTGGGTGGTATCCGAAGCAGCATGGAGGGCAAGTTCCAAGCTGATGTATTTGCCAGCGGGTTTCTAGCAAACACCTTACTGGCCGCCCTATTGGCCTATATCGGTGACCAAATTGGTGTTGATCTTTTCCTAGCGGCCGTTGTCGCCTTAGGTGGACGAATGTTCTTGAACCTGTCGCTCATCCGGCGTTTCTGGTTGACACAGCGTTCTATGGCCAAGCAGCAACGTGAGATGGAGCAGATAACTCCTCCCACGCGTTAACGAGATGCGAAATCACTTCGAAATGTCGGAGAACTGGAGATTACCATGAACAAAGATGCAAGAATTACTGTGGTCGGCGTAGGAGGCGGCGGAACCAACGCTGTCAATCGCATGATCGAAGCAGGCCTGACAGGAGTGGAGTTCTGCGTGATGAACTCGGAGCTGCAGGCCCTAGAAAACAGCCCTGCAGATAAAAAACTGCAGCTTGGGCCAGAAACCACACGTGGGCTGGGTGCAGGAGGCAATCCTGAAACCGGCGCCCGCGCAGCCGAAGAGAGCCGTTCAGAAATCGGCAAGATGCTGGAAGGCTCGCAGCTTGTCTTCATCAGCGCTGGAATGGGTGGAGGCACTGGAACAGGTGCTGCACCGCTTGTGGCGAACATCGCTCGACAGGCAAAAGCATTGACTGTCGCCGTTGTCACCAAGCCATTCGCCTTCGAAGGCGCCCGCCGTATGAGGTTGGCTCTGGAAGGTATCGAAGCTCTGCGCCAGCAGGTTGATGCCATCATCGTCATTCCTAACGAAAGATTACTAGCCAATACCGAAAAGCGCACCACGCTTCTCGACGCCTTCCGCATGGCTGATAATATCCTGCTGCAGGGCGTTCAGGGTATCTCCGATATCATTACAGTCACTGGTTTGGTCAACGTGGACTTCTGCGACGTTGAACAAGTGATGAGCAACGCTGGCCCAGCATTGATGGGTATCGGCCGAAGCTCCGGCGACCACCGTGCCCGAGAAGCTGCCGAGTTGGCTACCCGCAGCCCGTTGATGGAAACACCAATCGAAGGTGCACAGCGAATTCTTATCAACATCACATCCAGCCCAGACTTTGCACTTCAGGAGTTGATGGAAGCCACTGGAGTGATCGCAGCATTAGCCGATCCAGACAGCCTCATCATCTATGGTCATGTGTTTGACAACACCATGGAAGACGAAGTCAAGATCACTGTGTTGGCGGCTGGACTGCCTGGCAGGCCAGATGACCCCGTGCAGCAGAAATCTGCACATGAAGCATCTATGCCGCAGTTTAATGCCCGCCCGGCTGTTCAGTATACAGCGCAGCCTGCACCAGCTCCTGCAGCAGCACCTGCAGCTCATACCGCACCGCAGCCACAACCACAGCCTGTGCAGCAGCCAGTGCCTCAGCCGCGTCCTGCTCCTCAGCCTGTACAGCCAAAGCAGACAAAGCCGGTGCAGGATGATGACAGCGATTACGTCATCCCGCCATTCCTGCAAGGTAAGAAGTAGAGCCATCCGCGATTTCGCATCTCAAAGCCCCATAGCTGCATCTATGGGGCTTTAAACATATGGTAGTTATGCCGGCCAGCATTTGCCGTAAGGTGCATGTTCGTATGTCGGCGTGATGAATTGGAGGCAGCATGGAAGCAACAGATGGGTTCTTTTCTGGCAGCAGATACGCGATATTTGGTGCCGCTGCTGCGGGCCGAGCACATGGCAGCATCCTCATCGCTGCGCTGCACAAAGCCAGTAAAACAGCCGTTGCCGTTCAACCCGATGGCACCAAAGTTCGCGGTACGGAGTGCGTTAAAGAGCTGACGCCCGAACAGGCCGTTGATGGCGCGGTGATATTGCCGCCGTCACCCTGGTCCAATTCCGCAGCAGATTTCACCAGGCAGGCGTTGGCAGTATGCCAGCAGAATGGCATCGCGAAAGTATGGATATACCCCGACGGCGTAACCCCTCAACTAAATGAGCTTGTGGCGGCCTCTGGCATCGATGCTGTGGTAGGTATCTGCCCCTGCCTGCACATCGCTAACGGCGGGTTTCCGCATAACCTTCATCGCTGGATTAATCGCAAGTTCAAACGCATGTAGTGCGCTAAACGAAAGGGTGCAGCAAGCTGCACCCCAACATTTTTTGGCACAAGCCAATCTCGGTTACCAGAGTGGTTCCATTACCTCTTCTTGGTAACCTGCGGCTTGGGGTTGTTGATGAGTTGGTTATCTTTCAGCGTTAGCCCTTTAGGCTGTTTGCCGTTACGGCTCTGAAGGGTAATACCAGCCTGTTTGTTTTCGCTGATGATGTTGCCCCGCACAGATATCGCGCAGCCGTCTTCGGCATCTACAACCAAGCCGCAGCGGTTGCGATTCAGGATATTGTCCGTCACGATGAGCTGTTTGCAGTCTTCAACGACCAAACCATCTTGTGAGGCTCCGCTGAGGTTATTGTGGCTGATTATGCCGTCGGTAACCCCCTTCAGCTTTATGCCGAAGCCGCCTGTCATGCGCAGATCGTTGCCGTCTATCCGCAGGTTGCGGATACTACCCGACAAATCCACCGCTGCGACATCGCCGGACACCAACGTATTGCGGTTGATGTTTATGCAGTCGGCACTATTCGGCGCCTGCAGCCTTACAATTCCGCAAGTTTCATTGCCCTCGATGTTAATCTGCGCCACATAGTCACCCATCAGGATGCCGTTCATTTTGTTGCCTGTAAATGTCAGCCGGCTGGCTGTGCGCTGCTTATCGAGTCCTTCAATGATGTAGTTGCAGACCCCAGTTGTGTTGTTTACTACACTTATATAGTCCACATATCCGCGGAATATCATGGGGCCGTTAAGCACCATCGTGTTATTGATCTGGAAGCCATAACCCACTTTAAACCCAAAGTCTGGGTTTTTGTAGCCATATCCTTGATCTTCAAACTTTACGGCGTAACCATCGGGACCGGCTTGAAGCGCCTCACCCAGCTGACTGTTGATGAGATATCCCCACTCTATATCATGAACCCGGTATTCCTTCGGTTGCTGATAGGTCACATAATACACAGTATTGGCATCTGGTGCATTCTTAAGCCAATGGATCTTTGTGGCTTGATGCAGACTGCCCTCTGCTGTTACCAGCTCCACAGTGAAGTCACGTCCCTCAACCCACTCACGTCCGCCGGTGCGCGGCTCAGAGCCGACATGCACGATGCGCTCCACACAACGCGGCAGACCATACCATTCCATGCGCTGCCCATCATTAGGTTCGTCTGCAACAGCGTGACCATGAAGCGTCAGCCAGTCCCAGTCTTTGCCAGCTCTTCGCACCACTTCACCTTCAGCAAACGGCTCAAATCGATCGCCATATACACCCAATGGCCCTACATGCAGACCATTAGTGAATCCCACATTGCAGTTGCGAAGCATAGGAGCCTGCCCGCCAACCCAGTCAAAGAATACTCCGCCATTGGTGACACCATGCCGCCCTGTCGATTCTAGGTTCTCGAAATAGTATCCACCTTGACCGCAGTGGTTTCCGTTATCTAGACGTACACCAATCTTGGCATCGAGGCGGTCCATATCGTATACCTTAACCTCACCACCAGAACCTATGATGTCAACACCCACCTCAAAGAACCGCTCAGATTGTATCCCGCTTTTCAGATTTCGGCCTACATTCACGTTGTCTACATTCACGTAGTCCAGCAGGAAATCATCGCCCTTGCCTGTGGTCTCGATAATACCGATGTTGTTGTCGGGCATATACTTAATGTGCGCCAGCTGGATCGCTGCAGACGGAATGATGATGCCTGAAGCCAACTTGTCATCAACCAGCACACTTAGGCTCCTTACCCGACAGCCCTTGTTTCTGATGCGAATGACAGCCGTAGGAACACGCTTCCGCGCAGCATCACAAACAAAGCCGTAATCCTGGCGGGCGTCGGTCTGAATGAAGTTCGTTACATCAGCGCCATCACCATAGATGATCTGTCCTGCTTGCGTGGTTTCTACAGTGCCCCTGTTCGGCAGTGCCGATCCATGAAAATAGTAGTCACCAGCAGGAAAGTAGATCGCTGCCCCTGCAGGAGCTTTTTGCATGATCTGCTGTATGCGCTGCGTGTTTTCGTCTGCCTTGGTTCGATTGTTGCGGCTGATCGGCAACTCCACCCATTTGCCATCAGCCACGGTGACATTGATCTGGCAGCCCGATGCTTGGTTATCTTGGGTGTTTTGTGCCATACATGGCACTGCAACCACCGCACCCAACATGAGCACTAACATAATAGGAACGTTCAAGATGACAAATCCTCACTGCTGTGTATATAGGTCTATAATGAAGTATACACACACCTATATAACTCAGGCATGGATCAAACTATTGGCAGGCATTGTATGAACCGGCGCTGCAGCATCACATGGGAAGCTCAATCGCACCCCAGCGGAGGGTTTAAGGCTCCTCTGGAGCTAGATAACGGCCACATTCTGGCTGCCCATACGGCACCGTTAAGTGGCGGAGGCGCCGAGGTTCAGTGCATCCGCAGCACAGACGGTGGTCAGAACTGGCAGAAAATCGGCCAGTGTGCCGCCTCTGCACACCCTCAAGCCGATATCGGCGATGGCCATATGATTCAACTGCGCGATGGCACCCTCCTGTATTCGTATCGCGACAACAATCTGACGCCGCAGGCGGCTGATCGCCGATATGCCCTTCGCGTGGTGAAAAGCACCGACCGAGGTGTTCATTGGCAGCATCATTCCACTGTCACCGAGTGCAGCGGCACCGATGTCGGGCTATGGTCAACATTCCTGCTGCAAAAACGGGACGGCAGCCTTCAGTGTTATTACGATGACGAATGGACACCATATACGCAGCAGTTACCCCATCACCAGTGGACATCAATGCGCAGTTGGGATCCTGTAGCGTGCATATGGTGCAACCCGGTCGTTGTCAGTCGCGCCAAGAACCCAGCGCACCTATCACGTGATGGTATGTGCAGCGTGGTAGAACTCGATGATCGTCACCTCATCTGCGCCTTTGAAGGTGTGCAGACATATCGGCCATATCGCGGTTTGCTGCGATACACCACCTCATCCGATGGCGGACGAACCTGGAGTTGGAGCTCTCACGAACGCAGCACTTTATACGTACCTCGAAACCCCGATTTTAATGTCACAGCTCCATGGATGATCAAGCTGACAAACGGTACCCTGTTGTGTGTCTTCACAACCGATGAAGACAGACCTGCACCGGGCATCATCTCCACAGGACGGCTAGAGATGAGCCTTAAATGTGTGCTGAGTTTTGATAATGGCGCGAGTTGGCAGAAGACACCTGCCATTATCGATGATCGCCAACCCATCTACTTTGCGGGTGTGGTGCAGCTTAAACACCACTCCCGTAAAGCATTGTTTGTGCAATATGATAAACCAGGCTCGCCCTCACAGTATAAACTGGGTCAGATAAAGGCTTGACACAAACTCACTGATCTAGGTACCATATGATACATATCGTTTCATAGACGAGTGAGGTGTATCATGCGTCGTGTATTGTCATGCCTGGTAATAATGCTGATATGTGCTATGCCCATTTACGCGGTGCCGCGTATCGGTATTTTGCCAATACCTGAATCCCAATCCGATGAATCCGCGTTGTCATCGGATGAGCTCCGCTCCAGTATCCAACAAACCATTGCCCAAAACATTACTCAAACAAAGAGCTGTGATGTGGTTGTTTTGCCATGGCCAGAGTTCATGGACGAAACAGATACACCCAACTTTGAGACCTTAGTGCAGCAAGCGCGAAACAGCAACTGTAATGGTGTGGTGTTTGTGCGCATAGATAGTATTCGCGCTGACACAAAAGACGTTGACGTTCCCTTACTTGGCTCCACCGTAAAAGCGGATGCAGAGGTGACACTATGCGGCGGGCTCATCGATGTTGCGACGGCAGTGGGAGTTGCGCCCCTTCGGGCCACCGCGAAGAAATCGCAGCAGCCCATGAAGGGTCCGGAGCCTGGCGATCTTCAAGGAAAAGGGCTTGACGATAAGGAGATGAAGAACTCTGTTCTAGGCCAAGCACTGATTGCCGCATGTCAGCAGATCGGCCAGGATGTTCAAAAGAGCCTCATCAAAATTACCTCACAATCTGCGGTGAAAGCAGCCCGTACGAATGCCCCTAGCGGTCTTCGGTTTGAGCTGGACGCCACACCTTTTTCTACATTTACAGGTTATGATCGCCGCGGCACCATCACTGTGCTTAATAACAGCGACACAGCCAAAGCATTTAAACTTTTGCCAATATCTAAGATTAAGGATGTTACCGCAGGTTTCGTCGGTGAAGGTTCCATCGACAAGGCATGCATTCTTAAGCCAGGTCAAAGCAAGTTTGTGCGATTCATCCTAAATACCGACAGGCTGCTTAAAGATGAACAACTTAAAGTGGGGCTATTCACAGCCGAAGAGCCTGAGCAAATCGACATAAAATCCAAGCCGCATGATACAGCCGTTATTCAACTAACAACAAAAACTCCCGATGCACGCCTGAAGCTAGAAGTGCTTCGTCAGGACCCAGCGACACTTGCCTATTCCTGCCGACTGAGCAACGCAGGAGCTGCTGTTTGGGGAATCGGTGTCACTGCTGAGAACATTGAGTTTAGTCATCTCATCCGTTTTGAGCCGAATGTATCGCAGAACGTCTTTGTACCCGCTAACGGTTCGGTGGAGTTTAGTGTGATACCAAATCTCTGCCCAGGTATGCCTGCATTTGATGTGCCTATCAGCGTCAGTGGAATGTCTGACCAGAACCCCGCCACAGTGAATCTGCACTTTGCGGTTCCAGCTGGTCAGAGTGTCTATTATGGGTTGGCACACACATCAAGTTCCGGCGGAAGCTTCCAAGGATATTGCATCAACGAGGGTGGGGATTACTCTCAGGATCCCAATGGCAACCAGTATTGCACGGGACTGGGCCACGACTGGTCCAACGGTTCTTTTTCGGCCAATATGGGTTATCTCTTGGGGTCAATATGGGCAGCTTTGAGCAACGTGGGATATGTGCCACCCGATTGGAACGCCGTGAATGGAGTTCGCGGCGGAACCATCAGGAAATCACTGCTTAGCCGGTTACCCGAACTAGCTGTCAAGAACTCGTTGTATCCAGGACTAGTAAACTGTAATGATGGTATGGGCATCTTTCTGCACACACCAGCTCCAGACGGCACCCCCACTGTCATCTTTGGTATAAATGCCACACAGACGGACAAAATGATGAATGTGTCACAGCTTAATGACAAGGGACACTCGGCAATGTGGCCACATGCATGTTATCTTGACCCCAATATGGCTGCAGTGACATGGGTTGATGCCGTGCCGAACGCCAAGAGCAATGCAGCAGTGCGCATCAGCAAGACCGATGACTATCTGACCTGGCAGCCAATAACATACCTGACTACCCATGGTAAGGGTGTTGATGACCCATTCATCATTAGTGACAAACAAGGCAACCTCATTGTAGCCTGGGAAGACCTACGGTCAGGATCCAGCCGAATCTATATGCGTGTCAGCAAAGATGGTGGTAAGCAATTCGGCCCAGAAGTGGCTCTGTCAGCCTCTGCTGGTGAAAGCCAGCGGTGGCCGCAGCTAGTGGCACTCAGCAATGGGATAGGGCTGTGTTATACCTCGTCAGTTTCTGGGCGAACCAGCATCAACTATCGCCGCATTGACCTAAGCGGTAAGGATATCGGAAAACCTCAAGTGCTGTCGGTTGGTAAAGCGGAATGCGGAGAACCGAGTATATGCGTCAGCGGAGATAACCAAGTATACGCCGTTTGGCGCGAAGGTGACGGAGCGGAGAGCGAAATCTGGTTTTCCAAAGTGTCTGACACCCCCAACCAGCCCCTGCGGCTCACACAGGATTCGGCATACAGCGAGTATCCAGCGATATCCTACAGCCAGAAGACGATTCATGTTGTCTATCATAGTGATATCAGCGGAGTCACCGACCTGCAATACCGAATATCAAGCACTGATGGCGGCAAAAGCTGGTCACAACCAGTGATGCAGCCTAGCCTTCAGGGTGCAGTAAAGAAAGCTTGGCTGGAGACCACATTCAACCTGGAAAACAGCCGCGAGGATTACCCGCCGTTTGACATGCGCTTTAAAGTGAACAACACCGAAGTCGGTTTGATGAAAAAGAGCGTTCTTGAGGGGTGCTATCTGTTCCCAGTTCCGGCCGAAGCTATCAGGGGCTACATGGGTAAACTGATGAACAACAATGTGGAGACCAAGGTTGAGAATGCCATGGATGGTCACTTTATCTATGCTTCCCACCATCGGCTGATTGCCAACTGGGCATACACGCAAATCGCAGTGGCTGCAGCAAGCCAAAAAGAGGCCGATCAAATCGCTCTATCCACCGGTGTAGACCGAAACCATACATCACCCGACCTAGCGTTGATCGCTAACAAGATGCCGAAACTCCCGGCAAAACTAACACCCGGATTGAAAATACCTTTGGTGTTTCAAGTAGTGAACGTAGGCGAAGCCACTGCTAACGAGGTGGTTCTTGATATCTATGGAGGCGATAAAGTTGACCTGTCGGCAGGCCAAAAACCGCTGAAATCACTGGAATTGAAGCCCATAACTCCAGGCGAGAGCGTGGATGCTAGCTACACTTTTGAGTTCAACCCCAAAACAACGCCGCGAATCCATGCTGCACTGCGCATGAAAGAGAAGGACTTCTACCCTTCGGACAACACATGGAGCGTTAGCTTCAGCTTGGGTGCAGCAGGTACCGTCGCTCCAACGGTCGGCACCGATACGCCCAACCTGTTCTACACACCAGATATCCTTAAGTCGGTGAATATCAGCGATCCAACGAAGATACTGAACATGATAAGTCTGCCCAACATTTCGCAGATGCTGCGCATTCCAGAGCTGCCGCAACTGCCAACGCTGGATTTACCCAACCTGCAAGACATCGCCTCTCCTATTACGGAAAAGCTGCAACAGCTGGATATACCAGTTCCTAACGTGGGGGATTTGTTGGGAGTATCGCTGTAAAAGGCACTAGTGAATGGTGCAGGAGATTGCCGGATCTGGCTAGCGGTTCTGTCGCTTCGCTTCGAAGAGCAGTATTCCGCTGGCCACGACCACATTCAGTGAATGGGCGCTGCCATCCATAGGGATGGTAGTCATGTCATCAAGTGAGGCGCGGGTGTCGGATGTCAAGCCACTGTCTTCTGTGCCAACCCACATGCACAGAGGAGCCTTCATGTTAATGTCCCAGTGGGCGTAATGGGCACGGCTTGTGCTGCCCACCTGCCGCCAACCGAACTGCCGGAACATCGAGATGACACTTTGAGAGTTGTCAGCAAGGCAAATCGGCACTTGTGCGATGCTCCCTGTGGTCGCCCGAACTCCCGCCCGGCTGTAGAGATCACCACATGGCTGGATAAACACAACCGCCTTCACACCGGCAGCATCAGCGGTGCGTACGAGCATGCCGCAGTTGCGCGGGTCTTGCAGGCATTCTGCAACGAGCACGACACCTTCTGGAGCTTCTGCTAAAGCATCAAGCGACTCTAGCTGCATGGGCATCACCGCCACCGCTGTGCAGCTTGTGTCATATCCAGTGCCCATCAATTTGGGAAACAGCCCCTTCTTGACCATCACCGCAGGGATGCCCGCATGGGTTATCTGCTCGATAATATGCGGGTCGATGTCCTCGCGAAGCAGCACCCTCGTTGGCTGAATGCGTGCGTGCAGTGTCTTTAACACCTGTTGTGCACCCTCAAGCAGATACTTATGATCTGCCTGCCGTGGTGCATGCTGGTTTAGTCGACTTGCTGCAGCGAAAATGGGGTTTTTCTGCTCGGTAATCAGCTCAAGCATCGTTAGCTTTCAGCCACCTTAAGCACGCTTAGGAAGGCCTCTTGCGGCAGCTCCACGGAGCCCACCTGCTTCATACGCTTCTTACCCTCTTTTTGCTTCTCCAGCAGTTTGCGTTTACGGGAGATATCTCCACCGTAACACTTGGCGATAACATTCTTGCGTAACGCAGATACTTTCTCTGCGGCAATGACCTTAGCGCCAATAGAAGCCTGCAGGCGCACTTCAAACTGCTGTTTGGGCACAACCTTGCGAAGCCGCTCCACCAAAGCACGACCGCGATTATACGAGCGTTCTTTGTGGGTAATAAAGCTAAGCGCATCTACAGTATCGCCGTTGATCATGATATCGAGCTTCACCAGGTCGCTCTTCAAATAGCCAATTGGATCATAGTCAAACGAGGCGTAGCCCTTGCTGCGGCTCTTCAACTGATCGTAGAAGTCCAGCAGAATCTCCGACAACGGCAGATTGTATGTGAGCATCACACGGTTAGGGGTGGGATATTCCATCTTTACAAACTCACCGCGACGTTCTATTGCCAGATCCATCATCGGCCCTACATACTCTTTTGGTATATAGATGTTCGCTTTGATGAACGGCTCTTCCACAAAATCAATCAGTGTTGAGGCTGGCCAGTGAGCTGGGTTATCGATGGTTTCATACATGCCATCGGTCTTCATCACGCGATAACTAACCGACGGTGCGGTAGCAATAAGGCTGATGCCAAACTCGCGCTCTAGCCGCTCCTGCACGATATCCATATGAAGAAGGCCTAAGAAGCCGCATCGGAAACCAAAACCTAATGCCGCGGAGCTTTCAGCTTCAAAGGTCAACGAGGCATCGTTAAGCTGAAGCTTCTCCAAGGCATCGCGGAGTTCATTGAAGTTTTCGCCATCCATCGGGAACAAGCCGCAGAACACCATCGGCAAAACAGGTTTGTATCCAGGCAGTGGGTTCTTAGCAGGCTGTTCGGCGTTTGTCAGTGTGTCACCCACATTCACATCGCCCACCGTCTTCATGCTGGCCACAAGATAACCCACTTCGCCGCAGGATAGTTCATCACTCTGCAGCATTTTGGGCTGGAATGTGCCGACACCGGTGACTTCAAACTCTTTTCCTGTGTTCATACAGCGCACCACATCGCCAGGTTTCACGCTGCCGTCTACCACGCGCAGATACGTAACCACACCAAGGTAAGCGTCAAAATGGCTGTCAAACACCAAAGCTCTCAACGGTGCTTCTGGCCGTCCGGTTGGTGACGGCACGCGCTGCACGATGGCTTCCAGGATATCGGGGATACCCACACCTGTTTTCGCGCTGCATGGGATCGCCTCGGTGGCGTCGATCATCAGCACGTCTTCGATCTCTTCCGCGGCACGATCGACATCAGCGGCAGGAAGGTCGATTTTGTTGATAACCGGAATAATCTCCAGATTCGCATTCATTGCGAGGTTCACGTTGGCGATGGTCTGAGCCTCAACACCTTGTGTGCTGTCGACCACCAATATAGCGCCTTCGCAAGCCGCCAGGCTGCGTGAGACCTCGTATGCAAAATCGACGTGTCCGGGGGTATCAATGAGGTTGATCTGATACAGATTGCCGTCTTTGGCGGTGTAGTGCAGCCTGACGGTAGCCATCTTGATAGTGATACCACGCTCGCGCTCCAGATCCATCTGGTCAAGAATCTGTTCCTGCATGTGTCTGGGGTCGATAGCACCTGTGGCTTCCAGAATGCGGTCTGCAAGTGTGGATTTCCCATGGTCGATATGGGCAACAATACAAAAATTACGGATGTGAGATTGTGGGTCTTGTGACATTCGGCCCTCCCGGCAACCTATATTTTACCACAGGCGGACGTTGTCAGTTTGGATGCTATCCAGCAGGTTTCCACATCGCACAACGTCGTGCGATGTCATGCAGCCGCCGCCGGCTAGTCGCCGATAAATACAAGGTAAGTATGTGGGTGATTCGCACATTCGGCAATCAGCTTGCGGATATCACCCCAGATGGCATCGCACTCATTTTCGGTAAAGTGTGGATGAAGCATATCCCATTCATCCACCATAGACAGCGCCTGCAGTGAGTTGAACACGGTGTCATCGTATGGGTCGATGAAGCGAGCACAACAAAGATGCAGTGCCGCTGCTTTCGCAATGGTTTGGGTGATCGCATTCGCTGTATCGACCACCATGTCGCTGATTTCATTGCCAAACTCGTCTCGCAAAATAATAGATAAGCTCATATTACTTCAGCACCACCGGATACACCGTCACCAGCTGCCCTTTAGCTGTGCTGATTACTTTGACGGTTGATGTCTGCATACCATTCCGATATGGATCGTAACCCACGATATGGCCAGCATCATAATCGCGGCTGTAATAGCCGTTTTGCTCCTGCTCGGGAGTTACAATTTCGGAGAACTTAACCAGAGCTTTTATGTTTTCACCTTGGTAGAAGATGCTTGCCCCTGAGTTCTTGGAACCGGACGGAGTATGCCGGCTGGTAACATGCTGCCATGAACTATTGGTAATCTCTATCTTCTGCAAATAACTCAACACAGAGGGCTGTGTATTGGTGACCACAGCTTTCGCGCCTGCGCCCACACTATAGACACGGCCTTGAAAACAGACCAGTGTGCCCACAGGTAATGACTTCAGAAAATCATGATTGACGGGGTCTTTTTGTTTGTCCAACCGAAGCACAACATCATTGGCCGTAGGCACTCGGCTAGTTTTGTCTTCAGCGCGATCAGCTTCATATAGCTTCGCGATGTCGATACCCGCTGCCAGCTCCGTTTTGTTCGCATCACTCACACGAAACATCTTGTTGTCGTAAAGGAACTCGCTGCCGGGTTTTGCATCGCGACGTCTGGCGATAACCCACTGGCCCATATCGCGAGTGAACAGCATCACGCGTGTTTCGGGGCTAAAGACAGCATTGACAACGGACTTGCTGCCAGCATCACTTGATGTGCCGGTTGGCACGGCGAGAGACTGGCAAGCTACGGCAGAAAGAGCAATGAGAACAACCGCAATGTACTGCCAGAATTTCCATCGGTGAAGTGGTCTCATACCTACCGCCTCCGAGCTAAATGATAGTTAATTGTAACATGCTCGTTACGATTCATATGAGATTGGTGGGAGATTCATAACCATTGGGCCAATTGCGAAATAGCATTCACATGCTGACTGCAGTGCAGCGGATTTGGGGTAAATGTCAACGAATAGCTATACATGGCAACATTGGTGGTCCAAAACACAGGTGCATTGCCTAATGCGTGTGTATCTAGCTAACCGATGTTGAAGTGGCATCCATGCGCCGGCCGGAGTGAAGCGACGCCGGCCGTTGATGATGAGCCGTGCGGTGCAGGAACCCGCACGAAACGCAGTTCTTGGAGCGCCAGCTCCCGGAACGAAGTCGTGTGGGTGACTAAACCCGCGGCATCACGGCAAATAAAACATACATACGAGATGCGCCACAGGCCTTTGGCGATGGGTTTGTGCGGTTCTGCTACAACACGATGCCGCGATAGTCGCTGCACACGAACTGGTAACTCTCTAGATTGCCGATGTCGTAACGGCTGCCGGGCATCAGCATGGCATGAATGGTGCTTTTTGCGCTTAACCAAGCTGCATAGCTGCCAGGAGCATCGGTCGCACAGCCTTCGGCGATTCCTTTATTAATCATCTTCACGTCAGCGGCTGTGTAGTAATAGAAAGGCGGACAGCACCAATGCGCCTTGGGGTCGTCGGGTTTTTCAACCATGCTGATGATTCTGTCCTCAGCATCAATCTCACAGACCCCGCTCTTTCGAAGCCTATTAGGGTCGTGCTCGTAATAGCGCATCACGCACGAAGTCTGCTTCTGCTGCGCATACTTTATAAACTGTGAAAGGCTGAAATCCAGAACATTATCCCCGGCGATGACCAACAGATCATCATCAAGATGCAGCGTATCCACGGCAAACTGGATGTCTTTTACCGCGCCTAGACGCGTGTCGTTGGTTTCGGTACCGTCATCTGCCAGAAGCACATCATACGTCTTCACGTCAGCCCATGTTTGGAAATGGCTGATAAACCGGTGGTTAGATACCACCACAAACTGCGACTCAACCCCAGATCTGCGGATATCATCTATCAACCAATCGATGATGGGTTTACCACCGACCGGCAGAAGGGGTTTTGGGAAGTTTTCGGTTAGGGGATACAAGCGCGTGGCGTATCCTGCGGCGAGAACAACACAGATCATCGTAACCCCCTAAAACCTCACACCATCAGCACTGTGACAAAAGTGCACCGAAAAGCTGTCTTTTAGTTGCGGATATACTTTTAGGTATTCCGCGGTCACTTTCTGGCTGATACTCTGCTGGTATGCCGGGTCGACAAGCGCCATGCAGCAGCCTTTGAAACCCGCGCCCGAGAAGCGGCCT
>CAZFLA010000024.1:0-30161 GCA_964519405.1 uncultured bacterium | reverse complement strand
TCATTTGTGTCTATCTGCGTTAGTATCCTCGGGAATCCAAACCGCGGATGAACGCCGATATACGCGAATGGATATCATCGAGCAGTTCCCGGAGCGCAAGCTCCCGGAACGAAGTCGTGTGGGTGACTAAACCCGCGGCAGCATGGACTAATACCCTGCGATTGTCACCGCGGGCTGTTGGCGAGATAGTCTCTCCGGTCACCTTTACGGCCATTACTCACTGGTATGCAGCAGCGTATCAGTTCCGCACGCGCCTGATCTGCAAATTGTCAATCACTATAGCAGCTTTGCCATGGATGGAGATAAACAGACGGTAGTCGGCATAGTCTACGGGGTTGATAACAACCGTCTTGTGCCCAACCTGGCCGGGTATCCCGCGCCACTGCCGATACGTGCCCACATCCTTCTGCCACCCGCCGATATCGGTACGAGCAGCGATGGCAAACGGCATATCCTGCTGACCGTTGCTGATGACGCGATATTGAAAGTCCACAACATAGGTTTCACCCTGCTTTAATGGCAGATACTGCGATATGCTGGAGAGCACGGTGTTCCACTCTTGTGAACTTCGGCTGGTATCACAGTATACCGACTGACGTTGAGTCACTCTCCGGTTGGCATCTGATGTCAGCTTCACGGTGACATCCTTAGTGGGATGCATCTGCAGCTGCTTGGGCCATGCCTTCTCAAAATCGAACTGAGCAACTAACTCCATGTTGCCTGAAGGCAGATCCACCTCTGGAAACAGCGGCAAACGCGCTTGCTGACGCGGCCGCTTCAGCACATCGGCGATGAGCTCCCGTTCACGCTGGAATATGGGCAGCATATCACTCGGCTTCATCAGCACGTTTGTGTAGCCCTGCCACAACTCCATGTGATTCCATGGCGGTTCCACGCTCACCCGACTTTGGAAGCCGCCAGCGGGTCCATGAAACACCGACTCTGCCAGCTCGCTCATCTTCTTCCAATAACTGTTGGAGGCATCGAGGTGTTTGAGGATATCAGACTCGTTTGCCGATGCTTTTCCAAGCCGCCAGGCCTCCCAAGCCAGCCCGCAGCGTACACGCTCCATGTAGTGAAGCCCCATCAAGCAGTTGTATTCCATCAACACCAGCGAGTTCTTCAGCTCCTGTGCGCGGAGTGAGCAGGAAGCCGCCAGCGGTTTCACTGCCGCCACGGCAGCCAAGCTGGATTGGCACAGCGAAGACATTTGGTCGGCTATCTGCACCGGAGTGGTCGCCTTTTTGCCTTTGACGTCACGCTTACCCGCCATATACTGCTTGATCGTCAGCACCTCTTCACCCCAACTTGGGTTGGGCCAGGTTAGGCCCATATTCGGTGCCAGACGGCCTTTGGAATCGACATAGCTATGATTTTCAAACACATAGGTAGATATCGATGGCATCTCCAGTATGTTCACCAGAAGCATACCCATCTGAGGCATATAGTGGTCAGTTTGGCTATGCACGAGGTGTTCAAAACGGGGCATGATATTACTGCTGTCCACCATCGCTTGAAGCAACGGCTTAGCGATAGCCTCACACCCATAACGCGCGGCGATGCGAGCTTGCCAATACCCTTTGTTGTCGGGCAAATACGGATCTTTTGAATAGCGTTCAAACGCCTCACGAGCCACCCAACGCTCCGCGAATCCGGCTAGGTAGTCGGTACCCTGGAAGAATATGCCCCCGCCGTTCTTTTTGACCAAATCCTGCATCATGGTGCGTATCCAGAAGGGGTCACCAAAGAACGGAATGCCCACAGGCCCACCCATGGTCACCACCTTCACACCGCCCAACGAATCACTCGTCATCTTGATGCGGGGATCGGCCTCGGCTCGGAAGAAGTTTTCATATTGCAGATAATGCAGCGCCATTTTAGGGCCAGGATAACTGTCCAGCAGCTTTTTAGCGGGTTCAGGATTGGTGCACCACGTCCAAAACACGAAATCCGGCAACGCGCGCCGTTCACCCGATTTCACGGAATCCCGAAGCCCGGCTGCAACCGCATTCTGCACGAAATCCGTGCATCCGGGCGGCGTTTCGGCCGCCATGGTAATCAGACCGCCTAAGTCAGGATAAGTGCTGTACATCCGAGCTACGGCCTGACGCGTGTATCGCCTTGTTAGCTGTGAATCGACTCCGTACTCATCTAAATTGTGAGCCTTCTGCATGCCTATCGGCAGGCAGATATTCCAGGTTAGGAAATAGATACTCACACCATGCCGTTTGCCTTCTGCCGTGATCCAGCGAAACATGGCAATCTGCCGATCGATCTCATCATCGGTCAGATACTGCGCTTCAGGAAACCCCGGATTATGCACAAATCCCACGAATGGATGCGGATGCCAGAACACCATGGTGTTAAGCCCCACCGATTCGAAGCGCGTAAACTCACGCATCCAGTGGTCTTTATCAAACCACCACCAATCGGACGCATGGTCGTTGTTTTGATACCCCTTCCAGTTGTTGTTATACATACTGGTGCCAAACCAGAAGGGCAGCGCCCCTGCGGTGCCGCGCAGTTTTAGCGGCGGCTGCTTTTGTGATGATGTGTTCTGCTTAGCTTCCATGTTCTCATTCCCCGCTGATACACCATAAACCGCGTGCTTACCTCTACCGCGGTTACGGACTGCGGGGGTATCTTACCGCCTTCCGCCAAACATCGAGCCGAGCACTCCGCGGATGATCTGCCGCCCCACCTGGCTGCCAATTGAGCGAGCTGCACTCTTGGCAAACGCCTCAATCGGCGTTTCACGCTCACGACTGCTGCGTGTTGTTCGGCGACTGGTGCGTTCACGCGATTCCTGCTCACGGGCCAACTCCGCTTGCTCTTTTTCCCAGGCGATCTGCTCTTTCCGCTGCTCCTCTTGCTGCCGTTCTGTGGCCTCTTCAGCAGCTCTCTTGTCAGCACGCTGTTTTAACAGCTCGTAGGCTGACTCCCTATCGATCTGCTTCTCGTAGAACCCCGCCAGTGAAGAGCTCGCTATCATCTGCTGACGCTGCTCATCGGTAATCGCCCCGATCTGGCTTTGCGGAGGGCAGATATATGTGCGATCCACCATGCCTGGTATTCCGCGCTCATCCAGGAAGGAGATTAACGCCTCACCAACTGCTAACTCGCCGATGACGGCCTCAACATTAAGATCCGGGTTGGCTCGAAAAGTCTGCGCGGCCGCTTTGACTGCTTTTTGATCCCTCGGCGTGAAGGCACGCAGCGCATGCTGCACGCGATTGCCAAGCTGACCCAAAACGGCATCTGGTATGTCCAGTGGATTCTGCGTGATGAAGTATACGCCCACTCCTTTGGAGCGCACCAACCTCACGACCTGCTCAATCTTCTCCAGCAGGCTGCGCGGTGTGTCGGCGAAAAGCAGATGTGCTTCATCGAAGAAGAACGCCAGTTTAGGCTTATCTGGATCGCCGACCTCAGGCAGAACCTCAAACAACTCCGACAGCAGCCATAACAGGAACGTGGAGTAGAGTTTAGGCGTTTGAATAAGAGATTCCGCGGCGAGGATGTTCACTATACCATGCCCATTACCGTCGGTTTGGATGAAGTCATCTATGTTCAATCCTGGCTCACCAAACAGACGGTCACCGCCCTGCTGTTCTAGCTGAAGCAGCCCTCTTTGAATGGCCCCAACGCTTGCCGCTGAGATATTGCCATACTCCGTCGTGTATTCCGAGGCATTATCACCCACATGCCTCAGCATGGCCTGGATGTCTTTGAGGTCAAGCAGAAGCATGCCATTATCATCAGCAATCTTGAATACCAGTGACAACACGCCGTTCTGGGTATCATTCAAGCCCAGTATACGCCCAAGCAGAAGCGGGCCCATCTCCGAAACAGTGGTGCGGATGGGATGCCCTTTTTCACCATACAGATCCCAAAATACCGCAGGGCAGCCGCTGCACTCAAACTCCGTGAGTCCCAGCTTGTCTATACGCTGCTGAAGTTTGGGGCTGTTCTTTGCCGGAAGGCTTATACCTGCGAGGTCGCCTTTCACATCGGCAGCAAATACGGGGATGCCCTGCTTGCTGAAACTCTCTGCGATCACCTGCAGGGTGATGGTCTTGCCTGTTCCGGTGGCACCGGCTATCAATCCATGGCGATTTGCCATCCGCAAGATGAGATTTTGATCCCATTGGCCTTTGCCGATCAACACGCGATCATCCATTTGCATCTCTCCTTAAGCAGGTGTAAAGTGGCTTCGATATGCATATGGTTCGATGCAGGTGTACCAATTTCCTTCAACATAGCACTGCTCTGGCGTGTTGGTGCTGGCTTCGCAGGATATCACATCTGTTCTGATGAATCTACCAAGCGAGCTAATCGCAAAATAGCATTCATACGCCGGCCAGAGTGAAGCGATGCCGGCCGCTAATGATTAGCCGTGTGGGTGACTAAACCCACGGCATCAAGGGCTGATACCCGCGGCACTGTTACCACAGGCATCATGGCAATTTTGTAATTGGCTCAAGCATAAACACTACCGCTGACATGGAGGCATAACTATGCCTAAGCACGCATCGCACTCAGAAAGTGACACACACACCGTGCAAACAATCCGCATCGTGATGCCCGAGCACCCCACCCTCGCGGAGCAGAATATCGCGGCGCTTTTCACGCGAATCATCACCAACCGATGCAGTGCAAAAGTGGAAACAGCATCAAGCTGTGAATACATCGTTGAGCTGCGGCGTAAGCCCGCCATCGGGCCGGAGGGCTATATCATCGATACTGCCCCGCAAGGGGTTCGGATCACAGCCAGTGATGAACGCGGCTTGCTCTACGGTGTAGGAAAGCTGCTTCATACCTCGCAATACGACCGCGATGGGTTTACACCCGGCGACTGGCGCGGAAGCAGCAAGCCGGAATGCTCCTTCCGAGCCATCTACGCGGCTACCCACTTCATGAACTACTACGAAGCGGCTCCAGAACAAGAGGTATTGGAGTATCTTGAAGAACTCGCCCTATGGGGCGCGAATACCGTGGTGTTGACCTTCCCGACCTGGCAGTTCACGGATATTAACGACCCAGCGGCTCAAAACACTCTGCGGCGCATCCACCGAGTGCTCAGTGCCTGTAAGAAGGTGGGACTTCAAGCCGGGCTCATACAGTGCCCTAACCAAGCCTACACCTCCGCACCACAGCCATTAAGGGCCGCCAAATATCCCGATGATCTGGGTCGGCGCGGAACTCACGGCGTCAACTGCTGTCCCGGCAGTGCTCAAGGCTTGAGCTACCTCACTCAGGTGTATACCGAGCTATTCCGCTCGCTCAGCGATATCGATCTAGACTACATCATCTTCTGGCCTTACGATGAAGGCGGATGCGGATGCCCGAACTGCTGGCCGTGGGGTGCTAAGGGGTTTCCCAACCTCTCGCACCACATCATCAAGGCCGCTCAGCGTGTTTTCCCGAATATCAAGAGCATATTGTCTACCTGGACCTACGATACGCCGCCAGCAGGTGAGTGGGAGGGGTTATCATCACTGCTTTCCGCAAATCCCAATTGGTTCAACTATATCATGGCGGACGCCCATGAAGACTACCCAACCTACCCGCTGGTGAAAGGGGTTCCAGGAAAACTGCCGCTGCTGAACTTTCCAGAAATCAGCATGTGGGGCCGCAATATCTGGGGCGGATACGGCGCAAACCCGCTGCCTAGTCGACTGCAGCGGTTATGGAACCAAACGCGCGGCAAGCTGTCCGGCGGCTTGCCTTATTCTGAAGGCATCTATGAAGACATTAACAAAGTGATTTGCCTTGGATTCTATTGGGATAAACGCACATCGGCTGAGGAGTCTCTCAAGCAATACGTAGCCTATGAGTATTCACCCGTCATCGTTCCTCAGATGGTTAAAGCGATGAAGATGCTGGAAGCGAACTGGCTGTTGGGCAGTCTGGACGATAGATGCCTTGAGACATACGGCATCATCTCCGATGCAAACGCGAAACTGCCATCCCGTGTTCAAGCCTCTTGGCGATGGCGCATCGTCTACCTGCGTGCTGTCATCGACCGTGAGTTATACACGCGCCAAGGGAAGCTAGAGGGTGATGTGCTTCGCAGTGCCTTCAACGAGCTCACCGCGATCTACCATGTGGAGCACGGTCACTCCATGCCCATCAAGCCGCCGGTAATACAGTGAGAGGCCGCTTACTTGGCGAGCGTATCCCAAACGGGGTTGAGGTCAACCGATAGCTGCTCCACGCCGATCCCGCCGGTATACTTGCCGAGTTCCTGCGTAGACTGATACAGCAGACCGGGGTTGAGTGTCTTTCGCGAAGCACGCTCCAGTATCACCTGGAGTTTGCGGAAATACTGCAGAGTCTGCGGATCCTGCGGCGCATGCTGCTCCAACCATGGGATCAGCTTCAGGCTGATATCGCGGTTCAACTGCCGGCACTGCTCCTGCGTGGTGCTTATGGAGGTGTCGGCGGATAAAGCCATCTTGTAGCTGGCTACCTCAACAGGGCGTGACAAGTCATCGTCGTCCATCAGCTTAATGGGCATCGGGCGGTTGTTTACTGCTGATTGTTTCACGATGTTTTGCGTCAATGCGGCAGCAAACAGCAGCGATTCGGGCGGCAAGCTGCCGCTTTTCGCAGAACTGCCATGTTCTCCGCCATACTGCGAGGTCGCCTCGAAGCTTTGATAATAGCTCTCACGAGCGTCCTGCAGCACCCGATACAAACTCACAGGCTGCTTGCCGCACATACAGGCCGTGATGGGGTCGCTCATCTGCCAGTTGATGCTGCCCTCCGGTGTACCGCTCGCGCGAAATTGAACTTGATCTGCTTGGTATCCCAGCTTACTCAGCGATTGGGTGACTTGAGGCATCAATTCGGCGTTCATCTGCTGTATTCGCTCCAGCAGGTTGTAATAGGTATCGGGCGAATCATTTTGCAATATTACCTTCGCCGCAGTGCTTAACATTACAGAGGCCGCTAACTGCTGCGCGGCGGAACGCCGTGTTTGCTGCTGTTGAGCTGGCAGACCCAACTGCTGCGCTTTTGTTAGCTGCTGCTCCGCATCAGAATAAGCGTCAGCAAGGCTTTTTCCCTGCTGAAGGTCCGCCTTAAAGCGCGCGCTGTCAGCTTCAAGATCCTTCGGCTTCCCCGTTTTGCCCACGTAAGTGCTTGCGAAATCGAAGCATTTCGACAGTGTCAGCAGCTCAGACGCCGTTTTGAGGCTCGGAGCAGCGCCAGGCAGCGCCGACCAGCTCTCCAAGCCGAACTGAGCCTGACGGCAGCATGCTGAGCTCCACTCCACGGCGGTTTGACCAAGCGCAGCTAAACCACCGGGTTCATACCCTTGAGCCCCATAAAACGCAGCCATTGTGGTGTCATCAGCACCCCAGCAGACTGTGCCTGCAGTGCCAAGGCCGCTGATGGGCACATCCGACAACCCCAAACCGAACAACGGCTCATTGTTCTGAGCACGCTGAAGCAGTTGCTGCACTCGGTTGAGCTGAACCGGTGCTTCCGCGAATCCCTGGTTCTTCTGCCAGTATGCGGTGACCTGCCCTGCCAGTTGGTTTATCCAGCTCATGATCGGCTCAGGATTTCTGGCAGCTAAAACCTCAGGTGTGATGTGCTTCCGCCACTCAAGCTCCACATCGCCAAACAGCGACAACGGCATCAACCGCTGCAGCTCGACGGCGATCTGCAGCAAGTCCATCACCCGTTTGGTTTTGTTGGCTTCTGCAGAGCACTGAACCATCAATGACTGAGCGCAGAGATCATCAAATAATGTGCGGCTGATCATAGGGCGGCTGGATGATCCGTCTCCTAACTCATCCGTTATGCTGTGCAGGATGAAATCAACCCACACAATACGGCGCCAGTTTTCCGATTGCACGCTAGCTAACGGTATAGGCTGCGATGTCAACTCGCTGCGGGCATCCTTAAAACACTGCTGCATGTTCATCAGATAGTCCACATGAAGCTGCTGGGCGTCGCTGATCTGCTGCTTGTTGTCACCAGCATTTGATAAAGATGCAAATTTGTATATCGCTGATATCGCGGCTTGATACTGGGCACGCGGATCCTGCTGAGGCTGCGGTTGAGCCAGATCACCTATCAGCAGCGCCTTATTCTGCAAAGATTCTATGCACGCCTGGTATGCAATCATCATCGTCTGAGCGTACTGGCACAACCGCAGCGAATCGGCTTCCTGACGAGGGTAGCCCGATATCCTGCCGATGTTTGCCGCGGTCAGCTGGCGGAAATACTCACGTGCGGATTGCGCGAAACCGGCTCTTGCGACCACCATCTGCCCGTAAATCGGGCTCAACTTCCTGATCTGTTGCTCGATATCGTCTGAGATGGTGCCGTAGTATGGCGACCATTTCGCCTCAAACTGCTCTGCTTGCTTCGTATTCATCGGGCCGTATAACAGCCGCATCGCCTCTTTCAGCGATGTCAACTGCGAGCGGATACCAGGAAGCATGTTCACTGAGCTCCAAGCCAAACTGGCTTCATCCACACGGAAAGCGGGCTGGTTCAACGGATTCGGCCTAATCGAAGTATCTGACCAGAGGGTATCGGGTGGTGAGGGCACTGCAGAGACTGGTGTCTGCTGCGCGACACACACATCAACCTCCGTTGGGGTCTCTTTTTGTGGTTGTCCGTTGGCGGTATCTGGGGGCAGCTGCAGCCACTCGATGCTGTCCCAGGCAGTGCGAATCACAGACGGCGGTTCGTCCAGCATCACGTTGGAAGGTACCATCGCAGACAACTGATATGACCTGTGGTTCGCTAGTACCACCACGGTAAAAGAGGCCATATGTGTCGTGCGGTCAAAGCCTGCAGCCATGACTGCGGGCATCCCGCCAAGGGAGCTGCGTTTGATCTTCTGCTGATCTGTTTCCTGCTTGAGCGACAGTTCGAAAGCGAGGAGCGCCTGCTCGGTGGTCAGGCTTGCGAGGTTTGTGGATTGCCGGTCGCAAATCAACATCTCCGGCGAGTCTGCGGATGGGGCGATGATATCCATATGGCGTTCGTTGAGTATCGGCTGAACACGCCACCCTACAGGAATTTGAAACCGGTAGGCATCTTCGGCATGTTTGTACCATTCCGGCGATGACAGCTGCTGAGCAGCCGCGATGAGGCACATCCCCAAAGCTAACCAAACTGATAAACAGAGGCTAATGACTCTCCGCATACCTGCCGTGCTGCCTTTTCGTATTTGGCCGAGAAACAAATGGGCTGTCTTGAAGCCAGAAACGCCAGGGCAGATGCTGCCCCACACTGATGCCTATCCGGCTACCGCTGCAAACACGCGCAGCCGCCGGCGCTTCGCTGCCCATGATGAGCAATGTGCCATCACGCAAGTTAGTATGGTTATGCTGTTTTGTGACCGCCAAGGCTTTCGTTAGTTTCCCTGGACCACTGCACAGCGCTTTGATGTTGGTGGTATTCCGGCTGGCATACATATACTCTAGCCCTTCTATTGGCTCAAGCGCACGGATGAGAACCCCTTCCCCCACACCCTCGGGCTGTGTGACCGCATTTAACATAAGGTGTGTATGCACTTGGTAAACATACGCATGCGCTGGTGGCCCAAACATCGCCGCGTTGCGGGGCGTAAGCCCTCGGCTGGCATGACATGCTGGATCGTTCTGACAGTATGCTTCGGTCTCCACGATGATGCCAACCAGCAACTCGTGTTCGGTTCTATGCACCAGTATCTGCCCCAGCAATGCCTTAGCGGCATCAACCGTGGGCTGCAGGTAAAAACTCTCTGGAAGCACAGATAAACGATCTATCTCCACTTATTCAGCCTATTGATGACAGCCGTCACTGCCGGGGTAAAGCGCTCCGCTTGGATTTTACCGCTTTCGTAAAGTGCCCGAAGCTGCTCTGCGTTCTGTATGGGAAACTTCTGCATAATCGCAGCCACTGCCCGCCCTGTCATACCAGGAAGTTTCAGCACATCCTGAACCCCTGCAGGGATCTGCTGCTTCAGCCTATCCAGCAGCGCAAAACTGCCTGTTTCTGCAATGGACTTTGCTTTGTCGTAAATCGCCTTGCCTACGCCTGGCATCCGATCGAATATGCCCGTCTGGATGGCTTCCGCTAGTGGAATATCTAGTTTATCGATGGCATCCGCAGCCGCACGATACGCGCGCACTTTAAATGGACTATCACCAAGATATTCCAGCGCATTCGCCACAAACCGAAAAGATTCGGCGATTTGATGATTCGTCATGAATGCCTCTCACGCGCTAAACGAGCAATGGCCGCAGAGAGCTTGTCAGCATCATGCCTGATGATGGTGTCTTCGTTGATGAAGTCACCCAAAACAACTTTCACACCCATCTCTCGGATGCGGTCAACATCGGGTTCCACAAATTCAGCCCCTGTAGACGCATAGCGGTTCAGCACATTAGCTGCAGGCCTCATGGTATTCACCAGAGCATAGTCGATGATATCTAGGTCGGTATGGTTCTTGAACACCCGAACGTGGTCGCTGGCTGCAAAGTGGTCGGTCTCCCCTGGCTGAGTCATCACGTTGCATACATAGACCTTAAGCGCATGACTGCGATGTATGGCTCGTGCAATGGAGTCAACCAACAGGTTGGGCAAGACCGAAGTATACACACTGCCAGGGCCAAGCACCACCACATCGGCTTCCTGAATGGCTTGTATCGCTTCCTCTGGAGGCAGCACGTCGCGCGGCTTCAGCTCCAGCCGTTCAATAGCAGCAGGATAATGCACGATCTCGGTTTCGCCCTCGACTTCGGCGCCGTCAGACATCTGCGCCAGCAGCCTCACCTGATGAACAGTTGATGGCAGAACACGGCCCTTGATGGCCAGAACCTTGCTGGTTTTCTGGATGGCGTTCTCAAAATCGCCGGTGATAGCCGTCATTGCGACGATGAGCAGATTGCCAAAAGAGTGGCCCTCTAAACCCGGGTGCGAGGTAAACCGGTATTGAAACAGATCCTGCATTGTCGGTTCCGCGTCAGCCAAAGCCACAAGGCAGTTGCGGATATCACCAGGCGGCGGTACATGAAACTCCTTCACCAAACGCCCAGAGCTTCCGCCGTCATCAGTCACGGTAACAATCGCGGTGATATTACTTGTGTATTGCTTCAACCCCCGCAGCATGGTGCTCAGTCCAGTGCCGCCGCCCACCACAACCACACGCGCGCCGGCTTGCAGTCGGCTGCGTCGGTTGATCGTGAGGGCCAGGTTTTTCGCAGCGGCGGGGTCGATAGCCGTCGCCACCGTGCGCACCAACGCACGCATCATCAGTAAACAGGTGACCATCCCACCGACAAGCAATATCGCCCCGAGTGTGATGCCAGCATGATGAGAAAGATGCTCGTGAAGCGACTGCATCACCCGTGTACTGCGGGGCAGCACGAACTGCATGAGTATAAGCAAGCCAACAAACGAGATGACGACGCCGATAAATGCACCCGCGAACCAGCGTTTGATGCCGATACCCAAACGCAGCCAAGATAGGCGCGGTGCTTGATTTGGGGAACGTGTCATATCTCTAGTCCGCCTTCATTGGCGGAGTGCCAATATCCCTATGCTGCACTCCTACGCGGTATCCAACGGCCTCCAAACGGGCAGCCAGTTCCTCAGCCATCACCACGCTGCGGTGTCGCCCGCCAGTACAGCCAATGCCTATTGTGAGGTAAGCTTTGCCCTCTTTGATGTATTGAGGCAGGGTAAATGACACCAAATCCATCAGTTTGTTCATAAAAGGTTCGGCAAGTTCATCTTCGAACACATATTCCCGTATCGGACGGCTGATACCGGTCAGCTCGCGTAGTTCGGGCTGATAATGCGGGTTGCGCAGGAAGCGCACATCGAAAATGAGGTCGGCATCGATCGGCACACCATGCTTAAAGCCAAAAGAACAGACAGTGATGCACAGTCCCGATTGGTGCCCTTCCTGACCATAATCCGATTTGAGGCGCATTCGCAGCTCAGCAGGCGTATACTGCGAGGTATCGATGATGTGGTGTGCCATCTCTCGGATGGGTTCCATCACCTTCTTTTCTGCGCGAATAGCCTCTAAGATGGTGGAATACTGCTGAAATAGCGGGTGTTTACGCCGTGTCTCCTTAAAGCGCTGGACAAGCACCTCATCGCTGGCATCTAAATAAAGCACTTTAATGTCGGCACCTAGCCCCTGTGCCTGCCGTAGATAGCTCAGCGTTTGATTAAACATGTCGCCGCTGCGAGTGTCGATGACCACCGTCACGCGTTTCTCGTTGCTCCAATGGGGGCTATGAACCAAACTCACTAAGCCAGGAAGCAAACCAGGAGGCAGGTTGTCAACACAGGTGTAGCCAAGATCCTCAAAAATCTGCTGCACCAGCTGCTTACCAGCGCCGGAAGCGCCCGTTATCAACACCCATTTTTCGCTATCCATGTCTATTTAGTCCTTATTGCTTGTCGCATTTGACACCACGCTCTGCAGCAAACCATTCACGCAGCTCATGATTACCGAGCCTATCAGCGCTGCTAAAAACCCGTGAACTTCAAAATCCGGAGACAACCACCCTGTAAGCCAGAACAACAGCGCATTTATCGGTAAATTGATGAGCCCGAATGAAAGGCAGCTTAACGGCAAAGCCAGAAACTTAATAATAGGTCCAACTGTACAGTTCACCAATGAAAAAAGGCCGGCCGCCACCAAGATACCCCATACGTTGTCGGACAACGACATGCCTAGATGCAGTAATATCCCAAGCTTAACGGTTAATACCAGAGAAGCCGCGGAGGCTATCCATCTGGCGAAAAACTTGAACATCGTTCACCTCACATCTCAACAAATGCCCCTCTGCAAGGCATTGTCAACCCATGCGCTGTCACTAACCATGATAGCAGGTTTACCGGTCGTCTTCTTCTCCATGCACTCGCACTAATAACGCCGCACAGGCGGCATTGGCTATCAGTTGCGGGCTCTTGCTTCGGCTCCAAAACGCATCCCATGCTGATCGCCCATGGGTTGCCAACACCAACAAGCCGGTATCTTTTTCGTTAGCCGAATGACTAATCTGTTCCACGACATCGCCGCGCCGCACTTCACCGCGGATATCTACATCCTGCTGTTTATACGCTAAACACAAGCCGCGCAGGTATTCCGCAGCCGACTGCGTTGCGGCTTCAAGTGCCGCCTCGGTGGCGTTTGGCAGCAGATTTCGCGTTGCTGCACGGTTGCCGGTGAGGTCATGGCTAGTAGGTACCACTTGCAACAGATGCACACCAAGCTGACAGGTGCGTGCAAATCGAACCGCCCACTCGATACCAGCCTCATGCGACGGTGAGCCGTCCAGAGCCACCAATATGCGGCCGCGGAGAAGCGGCATCATCTCCGCATGGTTCGCCTTCAACATTAATACGGGAGCATCCGATAGCGCAATCAACTGCTGAACCGCGCTGCCATGCAGCGTCTCGTGCAGGCCGTGGCCTTCGTGCAGCGCGAGCACTACGAGGTCGATATTCAGCTCATTCACATGATCGGCGATGCTGGCCGGTATACGTTCCTGAGGCAGTTCGTGGATATCTACCTCCACTGTCACCCCTTGCTCAGACATTTGCGCTGCGATATCGCTGAGGTAGGCTTTTGCCTGGTTGCAGTCCAGCAGGTGAGAGTGGCCGTGCACCTCACTCTTGGCATGTGCTTCGATAGCGTGAAACAGCACACATGCGGCTTGCATCTTTTTCGCGAGATGCACTGCAGCCATAACGGCCAATTCGGCCTGCTTCGAGCCATTTAGTGGGATGAGTATACGCTTTACGTCTGTTTTCATCCGAATATCCCCTTTACCGATTCGACCAGAAGGAACATGTTCAGCAGCACAATCAGCGCCGAGACAGCACCAGCTAACACCGTTACGAACGGACGGTTCACCAAGTCACCCATTAACTCTTTGTTGGCGGTAAACACCACCAACGGGATGATAGCGAATGGCAGGCCGAAGCTCAGCAGCACTTGGCTGATGACCAGAGTTCGGGTTGGATCGGCGCCGATGATGATGACCAGCAGAGCTGGAGCCATGGTTATCAGCCTGCGCAGCCAAGGCGTAATATGCCTCTTCATAAATCCCTGCATAATAACCTGCCCGCTCATAGTGCCCACCGCGCTGGAGCTTAGCCCAGCAGCCAAAAGTGCACCGCCAAACACCCAACTTGCAGCTGAACCAAGCAGTGGCCTCAATGCCTCGTATGCCTTCTCGATGCTTCCCACATTCTGGTGTCCCGTGGTATGAAAAGCCGCAGCAGCCGTCACAAGCATGGCCATATTGACCAAACCGGCAATGCTCATGGCAATCACCACATCCATAATCTGAAAACGCATCAGTTTGCGGCGCATTGCAGGTTCTTTAACGACGATCCGCCCTGCGGTTAACGCGGAATGCAGGAATATGACGTGGGGCATCACTGTGGCGCCTAAAATCCCGCAGGCTAAAAGCACGCTCTCTGTGCCGGCAAATCGAGGCTGCACAATAGAATGAAGGATCTGAGCACCATCGGGTTTGCCTATCCACATTTCGATCAGATAGCACACAGCAATCAGCCCGACAAAGGCGCTGATGACAGCTTCCAAAGGTCGAAATCCGTGGCGTTCCATAGCCAAAATAACGAAAGTGGCGATACCGGTTAGGATTCCGGCCCATACCATAGGTATGCCAAACAATAGGTTCATCCCTAATGCAGCACCTAGGAACTCCGCCAGGTCGGTGGCCATAGCCACCGCCTCCATCAGCAGCCACAAGGCGATGACTACACCTCTTGGATACCGGTCGCGGCAGCATTCCGCTAGGTTCTTACCCGTCGCTATACCCAGTTTTGCCGAGAGTGTTTGAATAAGCATCGCCATCAGGTTGCTGGCGACAATCACCCACACCAGCAGGTATCCGTATTGAGCACCAGCTTGGATATTGGTGGCAAAGTTACCAGGATCTACATAGGCGATGGAGGCAATAAATGCGGGGCCCAAGAACGGCAAGACTCGCGCCAGCAAACCCCTTTTGGAATTCCCGCGTAATGTCTCCTCAGCAATCGTAACTACAGATTCATCAGCTTGTGATAGAGATACACTCGATTGTTTTGGCAACCCCGACTCCTTTCAAACTAACAGGCGATACCGGGACCTGCATATGTAAGCTGCGTTCTAGCTGCGTTTACCCGAAAGGCAGCTTAGTAAAAAATGCCAGCCGATATTAAGGTCATGTTTAATACCAGCACTGACGGCATAAAACGCCTCTGCTGCATACACCTCATCTTCGGTAGCTTTGTTGCCAAAGCGCACATCAGCCTCGTTCATCAATCCGCCTTTAGCCTTTAGGTACAAACTGCGCCAATCTTTAGGCAGTTGTTTGATTTGCTCAGCACTTCGGGGAGCTACACCCACGAACCGACAGTGCCCCATGGCTACGTTCCATAACCCTGGCAGCACACGAAGGAACATGGCACTCCAGCCCCGTCCGGCTAATGGTTGATGGAATGACTGGCCGTTACCTTCTGAACTCTCTGGGCTGCGCAGGAAAGTCACTAAATTGTAGCTCTTCCACTCAAAATCATCATCGGTAGCTGGCAATTGCACGTACTTAAACTTGTGTATGGGGTTATGCCCTCGTATTATAAACAGTAATAACCAGACAAGCACGAATATGGGCAGGGTAACCACCCACAGCACAGCCGCAACTAACTGAGACAGCACTCGGTCCAGCGTGATGCCAACAGACACGGTGTTCAGGCTGCCCAAAATAAAGTTATCACGCACTACAATGGAGCCGCCGTCACGAGCATTGACTAGAAGGTTTCTATCAATCAGTGTATCTTGAAGTTCCAATCCCTCACCAATAAAGCTGTTAGGGAAGATTACGCTGTTGCATACGCTGCACTTGCTGTCCAATACACATCCACGCCCTATTACAGCATGAGGTCCCAGATGAACGGAACTGCCGATACGCGTGCTTTCGCCGATAAATACCGGAGGGGTTAACACCACGTTACTGGGCATCACCACATTACGGCAGATCCAAACGCCAGGTTCCACTTCGCGTCCGCTCAGCATAAGCCCAGGGAACTGCTTATCAAGCACAGTACGATGCGAATCGAGCACTAAACTATAGGTGCGATTGCTTAGGATCTGATCGCACTTTATGTGATCAACACCTGCCTGTTGTTCACACATGGCTTCGGCTAATTGGTTGGGGTTCATGTCAACAAAACGGCGCAGCTGCCCCCACGGCATCACACTCCAGCCACTCCAACCGTCATCTGGCTTTAAAATGACATGAGAGCCTGTTAGTTCCGAAAGGGTTGGCAGCTCTGGTAAGCGGTCTCCCTGTCCCCAAACCACGATTTCGTCATCTGGAATATCTAGGGTACGCATGTAGATGGTTGGGCATTCATCATGCCTCAGCAGCCGGTAAGATACCTGCACACCCCAGCGTGACCCATCCCCAAACAACTCTTCAATCTTCTCTGGCATATCACCCAAGATGATCTCAAAGTGAGTGACCCCGCGGTCCACGATGTATTCCAATACATGCTGGATCATCGGTCGATCGATAACGGGAAGCATCGCTGAAGGCAGCCGCTCGGTAAACGCGCTGATGCTTGCTGCATCGCCCATTGCGTTAATAATTGCTCTCATGATATGGGGTACCTCCGACGTATGCTCCACTTTTCTAACATCACATGATATAGAAATACCACATTTCCAACTACATACCGTTTCCACATGCGTCCTGGTTCCATAGCCAGCCGATAGGCCCACTCAAAACCGATTTCTCGCACCCACTGGGGCGCTCTTGATATACGCCCTGAGTAGAAATCAAACAGCCCGCCTACGCCCATCGCCACGGGCACATTTAGCTCTTGCAGATGCTGCTTAATCCACACATCCTGCTTGGGTACACCAAACGCCACCAGCAGCAGGCTGGCGCCGGATTCACGGATTCGGCGAATAACTTCGGCTTCCTCATCGGGCTGATAGTAGCCATGTTGACAGCCACATACGACCGTGCCTGGTGCATTCTTACTGAGCCAATCAGCAACATGCTCGGGAACACCCTCACGACCACCCAATAAAAAAATGCTCTTGCCTGTGCCTTCCATTTCGGTCGCCAAGCGAGGGAACAGGTCAGTGCCATTTACATTCTGCTTGATGTCTTTACGCAGCAGTTTTCCGGCCAGTTTAATACCGATGCCGTCAGCCAAACAAAGGTTCGATTTACGCAGTGCAGTAAGGTACACATTGTCTTTATATGCCACATTAGCGCAGTGCGCATTCACAAACACCACTTGCTTGGGCTTTGGGTCGTTCATCATATCGGAAAGCTGTTCCAACGTATCGGTCATGGTGAGGTTATTGATAGAGATATCCAGAATCGTCACCTCTTCTGGAGCGGTGGCCACACCTTCGCCATACAGAATAGCGGGAATAGCCCGAAGTGCAATGCCGATATCACCCTTAAGCGTCTGGGTTTCGTTGTATTCCACATCGGATTCCATTTCGGTGCCATAATCGATGTTTGCACGCTTGCGTATCCACCATGGGCCCACGATGCCTGGCCGCACATTCAGCCGGCGCATGACGGCACGTTCACGCAAACTGATATCGGCAGGGTCTTTTGCCCTGGGACCTACAAATGAAAGGTCACCCCGAACGATGTTGAACAAAACTGGCAGCCGGTTGATACCAAGCATCTGAAATATCTTGCTGATGGGGTTTGTGCCTGGTGCAATGACATACATATTGAACAGGTCGCAATACCGGCCCACCTTACGAATACGCTTCAGTCCGCCTCCGCTAATGCGGGCAAACAATGCCGCAATAATCACTATTGGCAGGAAAATAATGAACAGCGGTACGGAAACAACAATATCCACAAGCCGTTTGATTTGTGTTAGGAGCTGGACGAAGAACACCCACGAAACACTAGCCAAGCTTCGCTGCAGCTTCATTCGCCACAATCCACTAGGGCTGAACTTTTTATATAGTTCTTCCCTAATTTGTGAATCTATATGTGACTGTTGTTTGTGTCGTGTCATGCTCTTACTCGCTGATTGAAGGTAATTCTCAATAAGCCCCCCGTCCGAACAATACAGCAGGAATGGTCTTAAACAGCAAAACTATATCAAACCATAAACTTTGGCTTTCGATGTACTGAACATCCAGCTTAACTTGCTGATCAAACGGGATATCGCCGCGGCCGCTGACCTGCCAGATACATGTCAGCCCGGGTACCACATCGAGACGGCGGCGATCGGACAATGAATACAGTGCAACTTCGCGAGGAAGCGCGGGCCGCGGGCCTACTAACGACATGTCGCCCACGAGAACACACCACAACTGAGGCGCCTCATCGATACTTAACTTGCGAATGATGCGGCCAATCCAGGTGATGCGCGGATCATTTTTCATTTTGAAGGTAACACCACTGCTGCCGTGTTGGTTCTGCTGCAGCAGCTTATCCTTCAGCGCTTCGGCGTTGGTTACCATACTTCGGAACTTAGGGAATAGAAACTCACGCCCATACTGACCAACACGCGACTGCCAAAACAAAACGGGGCCGCGGTCGGTTAGCTTAATGGCCAGCGCCACGAATATCCACAACGGTGCCAGCACGATGATGGCCGTCAGCGATACAAGCACATCGATGAGGCGTTTTAGGAACCTGGCTCCCCCCACGAAAAATAGCCATGCGTATTTTTTTCGTACAAAAGCCCATCTGCTGCGCAAAGTATTAGCATGACCATAACGCAGTGACAGCTCTTCTACCAGTTTTTCCCGCATAACTTGCTCGTTTCGGGACTTTATGCTCATGCTATTGTGGCCTCGGATTCCAGTTTGCTAAGAATCCACTCCACCGAAGTGGAAACCGGCCGAGTGCCATCAAGAAGCACATCAGCATAGTGACGGGTTGGCGCCACATACTGAACATACATCGGCTTCACGGTTGTTTCGTAGTGCTTGATGATGTCCGCACGCTCACGCTTGCGTTCAGCCATATCGCGGCCAATTCTGCGTGCCAACGCCACACCTTCAGGAGCCTGCACATACACGCCCAAATCGAGTAGGTCGCGGATGTCATGGTTGTAGAGCGCAAAAATACCCTCGATAATCAAAACACCACCGGGAGAGAGCTTGATGCCTTCCGGCTTTCTGTCGTGCACAGTAAAATCGTAGACCGGGATCTCAACCTCTTCTTGGTTGTATAGCTGCGTGATGACATCCACAATACGCGGCCAGTCCAGCGCATCTGGATGATCAAAGTTTACTTCTGCACGTTGTTCATATGTTAAATCAGTGAGTGGATTATAAAAATGATCCAACGCCACTACCACCGGATTCATAGGAGCCAACAGCTTAGCAAGCTGTTTGGCAATAACACTTTTGCCGCTGCCAGAAGGTCCGGCAATGGCTATCGTAATGGGATGTGCCTTTGCAGTGAGGCTCATGTTCTCGCCACCTCTCTGATAGCTTGAAGGGTACGCGTTGCCGCTTCTTTCCAGGTGAACAGCTTCGCGCGTTCCAGCCCTTTTTCTACACAGTGTAGACGCAGGTTGTTATCCTGCAGCATATCTGACATCACTTTCGCCATTTCATTGGTGTCTGACGGGTTAAAAGTGCGTCCTGCGTCACCTATCACCTCCGGCATAGAAGATACGTTCGAACAGCATACAGGAGTGCCGCAATGCATGGCCTCAGCCAAAGGAATGCCAAAGCCCTCATACAGTGAGGCAAACACGAAAAGATCGGCCGCTCCATACAGCAAGGGAAGGTCCTCAGTTGGCGTGAATCCCAAAAACATGATGTCGCTTTTGTATTTACTGGCATCGGCCGCCGCGTGGACCATTTCGGCGTTTTCGCGGTCATTACCAGCCAGAACCAGCATGTGGTTCAGCTTCTGAGTATTTCTTAGGTGTTCATAAGCGTGTATAAGCCCTACATGGTTCTTGCCAGGATGCTCTAACCGGCTGGTATACATTATGAATGGGCGGTGGATGCCATACTTCTGGCCCACAAGCTCAGTGCACTGCTGTTTATCCCTTGGGAAATACAGCGTAGTGTTCGCACCATTCCATATCACTTTCACTTTACTGCTAGGTAATCCAGTTACGGCGAGTATGTCTTTTTTACTGCTTTCGCTGACGGTAATGACGGTATCAAGTTTCTTTATAAGGCTGGGTAGGATTTTATTCACATAGAACAACCTGGGCTTATTATACTTATTAGGCACGTGCAGCCAAGACATGTCGTGTACGGTACCCACAGTAGGGCACGATATATGCCAAGGAAGACGCCTATTGCCCGCAGGAAGAAACATCACATCGTACTTGCGCTCAACAGCTAGCTTTGGTAATCCGTTGATATGCCAAAATATGTCTTTCAAAGGCGAGCGGAGCGTATCCACTACGACTAATGGAGAGGCACGATGAGATTTCGGCATGAATATTGCCTTTTCATCTTGGGCAACAATCACCTCAAAGGTATCGGATTCGGTGATTTCGCAAAATTGCTCAAGTAGGTTAATCGTGTAACTACTTATGCCTGATAAGCCACTATCACAACCAAATGTTGTAATTCCAACATGCATAGTGCTACTCTCCTGCGTGGGATTTCTTACTCCGTTGAAGCAGTTTACCCGAATTTATGTGACCAATAATAGGGGTTACCTGGTAATTATACGGTGAAGTTCAAAAAATTGGTAAATATGCCTTAAGATGCATTTGTGAAGCGTTTTTATGGCGAAATGATATCACATATCAAGAGGGTACTGCGCTCGCAGCCGTGTTTGAAGTGGTATCCGCCGAGTTACCATATCGCTGTATACCTGAAGTGTATGAACAGCAGCCTTTATCTTACAACATGTTGTAGATGTGTAAAAATATAAAGCAATCTGTAACAATACGACCTCCGCAATGGTCAACTAATTAGCGCTCCATCTGAACACAGATATGCGCAGCCGCTTGACATAGCCATCAAGCTCATCTATCTTTTAATTGGCAGAGACAAGATGCCAGGAGGGATTTTATTAATCTCATAGATGGACTAATCGTGAGGGCCGTTCGCGGCAACTATATTGTGGACTCTCATCAGCAAGAGTGGGTTTGCTCGGTACGAGGTAACCTCAAAAAAGACCTCGTGTTCTCGGAGAGCGCAAGCAGAGCATCAAAAGTCATTAGTGCGGCGCGCCGCCGAGTGACCAATCCCGTTGCTGTGGGTGATGAAGTCAGCTTTCAAGAGCTTTCCGATGGTGTGGGAGTTATTGAGCAGGTGAAGCCGCGTCGGTCGGCAGTGGTTCGATACGTGCCTCGAGAACGCGAAAGCCAAGTGATCATCGCCAACATCGATCTGTTTTTAGTTGTATTTTCTGCAATAGAGCCACGCCTCGACCCCTGGAAACTCGACCGGTTTTTGGTAGCATCGCTGAGCGCCGGTTTGGACCCCGTTATTGCGATTAATAAGATGGATCTAGACGCCGAACCCGAGCTCCAACCAATAATCGCCGCTTACCGCACAGCAGGATATGAAGTCATCACGCTGAGTGCGAAGGAAGGCAGCGGGGTTCAGCAAGTGATGGAGCTTATTCACGGCAAAGTTGCGGCTTTTAGCGGGCCCTCCGGTGTGGGTAAAAGCAGTTTACTGAATGCCATCTGCCCGCAGATTGAAGCCAGCACCGGCGAGGTGGGCAAAAACAGCAAGCTCGGACGGCACACTACCACCCGAGCACAGTTATATCGTATAGATAATGAGGGAACCTGGATAGCCGACACTCCTGGTTTACGCAACCTAGAGTTTTGGCAGGTGGAACCTCAGGCAATAGACGCCGCATTTCCAGAGATTGTCACGCATCTCGGTGGATGCCGCTTCAATGATTGCCGTCATGATACCGAGCCGGGATGTCCCTTAAGAGAAGCTGTAGAGCAAGGGCTTGTAGATATCCGCAGATACCAAAGTTATCTGCAGCTTAGCCAGGAAGTTGTTAAGAAACCACAGTATTAAGAAGGAGAACGGCAATGAAAACCGCCCGATTCGTGTTATCAGCCATATGGATGCTTACAACATTTGTGGCGCTCATACCAGCCATGGCGCAGGATAACGCTGCTAACCCAGATATCCGGATACTTCTCAGCTCAGTTCAGAGCAAAAAAGTGGCACTTAGCTCTGAAGGTGGGTTAACCATTGTGGGTGACTACGATACTCTAAAGTTCGACCCCAAAACCACAGCCTCAGTGGAAGTGTTCCAGGATGGGGTTAAGGTAGAAACTAAAGGCCGTCTCTACTACAGCAAAAAGTGGACTGTTACCTCCAACAACCCTATCAAAGTTGTGTCTGGCAAGATATCACGAATATACAGAGGGCGTATCATCGCCAACCTCAGCAGCGACAGCACGAGCGTGTCGTTGGTGAATGTGCTGCCCATAGAGGACTATCTGTTGGGCGTAATCGCCAGTGAGATGTGGGCAAACTTCCCACCAGAGGCGTTGAGGGCGCAAGCCATTGCGGCAAGAAGCTGGGCGGTATGCAACCGATGGAAGCACAATCTGCAGGGCGCTGATCTGTGCGACACCACCGACTGCCAAATGTATCTCGGCGTCAATAATGAAGACGCCAGAACATCAGCCGCTGTGAAGGCCACTCAGGGGCAGATCATCACGGTCAACGGACGTGTGCTGGATGCCATGTATTGCAGCGACTGCGGCGGTGAGCCAGCCAACAGGCCCGATGTTAATGACGCTGATGCTAATGGCGTTCATTACTGCGCCGGCAACCCAAAACACATTTGGAAGCTGATCTTAACATGGAACCAGGTGACGGTAGGTTCTCCCGCCAGCACGGGCACCCCTATGGATGACCGCACCGGCAGCATCAGCGGGCGCGACATGAAAGTGACTTATGATGGTGTTGGCCGAAAACGCATCCAAGAGGTTTTGTTTACAAGCCCTATGGGCCAGTGGAAGGTCAGCGGTAAACGGCTGCGAGACAAGCTAAAGCTGCCTAGCAGCGTGGCGACTATGTCGATGCTGGATGCCGATACGATCGTGATTGACGGCGTCGGCAGCGGCCATGGCCAAGGGCTGTGTCAACGCGGCGCTGAGGGCCGGGCAAAAGCGGGCATGAGTTATTCTCAGATACTGTCGTTCTACTACCCAGGCAGCAGTCTCAGCCCATTAACCAACGACATTTGGAATCTGAAACCGCTGCGTCTGCGAGACCTGCCCACATCAACCGATCAGTTGAAATAACGCACACTCTCCATCGTGGTTTCTTAGCAAGCGAGGCATCCGGTAACTACCCGGATGCCTCGATTGCATTGTCACTATCAGCGTTACTTGCTGAACCTCACGCTTATCTTTTTGGCAGCAGCAAGTCGGACAGCACTTGAATTCATTTGCCCATCGGCAGTCGTCATCGTCAGAGTTTTACCTGTGCGCAGGTCAACAGCGCGGTGATAATCAGCAGGCTGAGCGAGCTCCACCGACTTCACGCCGATTCTTCCGGTAAACTCCACATCAATTCTCCGCGAACCATCAGCTTCAGGGGTTACTGTCACGCTTACACGGCTTCCCATGCTGTTGGGCAGCCGCAGCTGCGATATAGATATCTTTTCGGATGCCATCTCTTTGGGGATATGCGGAAACACCCTGAGCGTGCTGTTAATTTGGTTGTAATCCACACCAAATAGGTTCTCTACCACGCATTGGATCCACTGCGAAGCTGACCAGCCATATCGTTGGACACCCTCACCGCTGCCAGTGGTGGGATGCAGATATTCCGTCCATCGGCGATTGAACTCCTTAATCGTCATCCAGTTAAGCTCCGCAGCCAGCTCATGATATCCGGCATCTTTGAGGCCATCGATGATAGGCAGGTTGCGCATCGTCCAGATATCTCCATGCCAGGCACGACCATCATAAGGTCCCGTGGCCTCCACATAGCCCATGTCTGTTTTGACTCGGCTGGTGACGCACACACCGCCCCAGTTGAATAGCGCTGGATCTAGAAGCTTGGGCATCAACGCCTTCTGCTGAGATGGGGATGCCGTATTCAATCGCAGCGTGTCAAAAGTGGTGCAGAACAGACCGGGCTGCTGTTCCAGTGTTTGCACATTGACGTTAAGGAACACCCCGCGATCGGCATTCCAGCAATACCGACGAACCGCGGCCTGCAGCACAGATTGCTGCTGCTTGTAGTATTCGGCTTCATCGGTATGGTTCAGCGCGGCGGCTAGCAGTGCTGTGTTGCGGCAGCCCATGATCACAGCCATATTCAGGTCAACCGGCGCCACCATCTGTGATGCGGGCATATCAGCACCCAGGCTCTCCTCGGCGATGGCGGTGATGAGCTTGGTTTTTGGATCGCGTTTGACCGGTGACAGCCACCAGTCAAGATAGCCTTTCAAGCACCGGTATACATCTTGACGCAGGCTGATATCTCCGCTGCGTTTAGCCACATCATACGCAGATTCAAACAGTCTCGGTGTGCTGCTGAGTTCCGCAGCGGTGCCTCTCACCGGCGATGAGCCCCACAGGTCGATGCGGCCATCGGGATTCAACGCCTGCACGGCGGCAAAACCGCGGCACATCTGCTCCGCCAAGCGAGGATTAGCCCATTTTGTGCCGATGATATTCAAGCCGCTGTCTAGCTGCCACCAGTTTTCACCATAGGCACCGCCTGGCCCCATCACTGGCGAAGGAAAGCCCTGAACCGGCACATTAGTAATCAAGCACTCGTCAAGCACCTTGAAAGCATCGGTGAAATCTGCTTGGGTAACCACCGGAAGGTTGATTTTGGGCACAACTGCGGCACTGCACACATCGGGACGAGGTAGTTTTTGCCGCGGTTCACCCTTGGCAAATCGCACTTCTTTTATCCACATATCACCGGCGCGCCCCAACATAATCGGGCGGATACGGATCTGGTCAATCGTCTTGCCCCACATACCATCAACATGAACAACCACTTGCTGCCACTCGCTGCAGTATGGCTTGAAGGTAAACCGGATGACACCAGCGTCTTGCTGGGGGCTATCGGGATGCCGCCAAAACAGCAGCCCATCGGTTTCGGGAGATTGATTGAGCATGGTGATAATAACTTTGTTATAGGCATCGTGAGCGACACCCAACCCATGCGGTGAATCTATCTCACCGATTGGGTAAGCAAACATCTGTGAGCTGATGGTCGTCGTGTTGTAGCCAGCGGGATAGTTCACACGAAGCTGCATCGCACCACCAACCACGCAAGCCCGCAAAGTGGGTGCCACGCTCCAACCTTTAAGGTCACCACTTCGATCAAAACGCCATGATGGTGTATCAGCAGACGCCCAAGAGTTCATGAAAAGAGCTAGTAACAAGATAAGTGCCGTAAATTCTGTTTTCATACTGCCTCCGATGATGGCCTTACCAGCAGCAAGCTGATAAACACACCACCAGTATTAGTATTTGCCTCAACAGATACCTGCCTGCCCATGACAATTCATTGCTGCTGCGTATCGTGCAGATGCGTCAGCTCTGGGAATGCAGTGACTAAGCCCGCGGCATCATGGATGTTTTGCGATTATACATCATGTTTCGCGGCCTCGATATAAGTCAGGATGTATTCAGCGTGACTCCAGGTTAACGGAGCCACATAGATCGGCAGACCGGTGTATGGATGCACCTGCTCGGGCAGAGCACCGCCCTCTAGCTGCCTCTTGCAGCACCACTCCAACCACTCTTTACTGCTTGCAATATCGTCCTCAGAGCGGCTCATCATCGCCTTCACTCTGCCCAGCCATAAACTGCATATGACCCAGGGATTTCCCGGCAGCTCTGCACTCGCTCGATGGTAGTAATCATCTTGGTAACGCGCGAGCCCACCGATAGGGCTGTGAACCAACAGATTGTTTTCAAGGCACTCCACCATGGAGCTCGCTTTGGGATCATCCGGTTCTATTAATCCATACAGCACGGCTGCCAGTTGAGAGCTGTCCAATGTGCGGTCCACCGATAGGCTGCCGTCGTGGTTCAAACTCACCATTCTGGCAAATGCCCCAACATCATCCATCCAAAAGTGCTTAATCACAGCCTGGCGCATCTGTTCAGCTGACTTCCGGAAGAGTTCCGCGTGAGGCTGCTGTAGCTCGCCTAATATCTGCCCCACTTCCGAAAGCGCGGCAGTGATGCAGCAGCATGTCCAGATGTGCACACCGCGCCGTTCCTCCCAAAGGTCGTAGCTGGGTTTTGGCAGACCGCTTGCGGTGTCCACATAGCTTCGCAAGCCGTTAGCAATAGGCAGCAGTAAGCTCTGCACCAGCAGCGAGCGGCTTTCATTCCCGCCCCATCTTCGCAGGTGACGGCACAGCGCCCATACCACCAACGCGCTGCCGTCTTCCTGTATTGGCAGTTGGCTGTGACCATTAACAATCAGCGGATGCCAGCTTGCGCCCATATTGCCATCAGAGCAGTATTTCTGAAGAAGGAAATGCGGTGACGACGGCAGTATCCGCACGCAGAACTGGAAGAACCAGTCAGCAGCTTCAGCGTAACCCAACTGGCTGAGGGTATCAGCCACGATGGCGCCGTCACGTGGCCACATATAGCTATAATGCGCCTTGGCGGTAGCCATGATGTCGCTGTCATTGGCGGCTAAAATGGCGCCTCCGTTATCTACTTGGCAGCGCAGTTGGTAGATGCTCTGGTGCAGCAGTTCCGTCACCGGTTTGCTGAAACTAGCCTTAGGAAGCTTGGCCATATGCAGCCATGCATTCCACTGAGCCCTTGTTTCACGCACCAAATGGTCGAAGCCGCGCTCCGTAATCGTGCGGTGAAGCGCCTCCACTTGTTGATGATTCGCACCGGCGCAGATCCACAACCGCGCAATGGCTTCGTCCTGAGGGCCGATTTCGCTGCTCCATCCCAGCGAGGAGTCGACAGAGCCCTGCTCGATGGCGTTGCCGCCAAGTTCACCATCCTCGCAGTCGCGCCAGGTTCCCTCACTGCCGGCCCATCGCTTCAGCCCGCAGCTGTAACCAATCGGTATATGGTGGTGGAAGACCCCGCTGCACAACAACCATACATCGCGCTTATAATGAACCACCGCATGGGTATTCGGGTCGTAGAACACCGTGTCGCCGATATCACTTTCGGCGATGTTGAAGTCGTAGCTCATGAAAAGGCGTACCTCACGCGGAGCATCGACACGGTTCTGCACTTCCACCTTGCGCAGCCAGATGTTTTCTGTGCGGCAGAGCGTATCAGATATATGCAGCTCCACACCTAAATCGCTGTGTATCGCCTTCACGCGGCTAATAGGCGCATCAATTTCATTTGTACCGGTAATACGCCATGCTGGGTCATCTAGCCAGCTAAAGCGCGATTCTACCCATATCCCCATGCGAACGCGGTTACCCGCGAGGTGATTTAACTGCCCTATGTATGGATAAGTAAGCTCTCTAATATTTAAATTTGCATCTTCGGCAACGAGCATACTGCCGTTTGCAAATGTATATGGTCTTGGCAAGTCACTACCTCTCAAGGGTGGTACACTTAATATACAAAACTGCCTAAAACTTAGGCTTCGGAGTAGTTATGCGTCAATCTGTTGGCAGTCTGCGTAAGTCCACACTAGACATTCTCAACCATCCAAACCAGGTGACATTAGATATCGAAACCACGGGACTAGACCGCGATGGAGACGATATCACTATCATAACACTGTATACAGAGACGGCTCAGCGCAAGCAGGGTGCAATCTATGTGAACCTGCAGCGCGGCGATGAACTAGAAGCCTTGTCTCCGCTTGCAGATAACGCCGAACTCTACGGTTACGACCGCATCGTGCTTAAGCCGTTTGACGAGTTCATCGCTTGGGCCAGTTCGGATAGAGTAGTGGTTACTTACAACGGCGAGAGGTTCGATTTGCCATTTATTCGATCTTTCATCAGGCGGTATCAACTCCGACAGTCCGCTCAACAGTTGAACCTATTCGGGGACGATACGGTGAGTTCGGCAAATGCCCTGCCGCTTATCGATCTTAGCCACTGGATGCATTCCGATCTGTACCGCGACATGGCAATGCAGATGCGCCCTTATCTTAATGTACCCAATCTAAAACTCAAAACATTGCTTTCTTGTCTGCAAATTCCAAGGCATCCGCTTGTTG
Organism: uncultured bacterium; assembly: GCA_964519405.1. Lineage (GTDB taxonomy): Bacteria > Armatimonadota > HRBIN16 > HRBIN16 > HRBIN16. The sequence continues at coordinate 2,020 of CAZFLA010000024.1, read as the reverse complement.
CCGACAGCCATGGGGATGATGCCGTGGTATTATGGAGCCGATGGCTATCCAGCGGAGACCCAGCCTACTTGCAAAAGCTTAGCCTGTATGGGCTAGAAGACGTGCGATGTACTCACGCATTAAGCCAGAAGCTGCTGGCTATGCTGCATTAATAACGGAGGTATCTACCGATGTATGAACGCTATTGTGTGGTTCCCAGCGATCATGTGACGGTGCATAAGTCACCAACTGGCGCCTTGCGTGTAACCATTGGCAAAGAATTGAGTGTACTCGACGCCGTCATCATGCGGTGCTACCCACAGTCTCGCCCAGATGAATGGATTAGTATCCGCGACGGTGACGGTAAAGAGGTCTGCCTGATGGAGACCATGCGCAAGATGAACCAGGAATCACGTCACCTCATCGAAGTCTACCTGGAAGAGCGCTACTTCGTGCCAATGATTGAACAGCTGAAGAGTGTGAGTGTGTCATCGGGCATTCTGGCACTGGATGTTGTGACAGATCGCGGTGTGGAGACCATATTTGTGAAAGACTTCGCGCAGAACATCCGCTGGTTGTCTGTGTACCACATTGTCATCACAGATATCGAAGGTAATCGCTACGATATACCCGATAAGCGCAAACTCGACCCCAAAATGCTGCTGAAGCTAGAGCGTGCGCTGTGAAATTAAGCGTGTGGGCAGATGCCGCGTTAGACATACTCTGCCCACCGCGATGCGCTTCTTGCCGCAGCTTTTTCAAAGGCCACTGGTGTACGAATTGCCTGTCGGATATGCCGTGGAATAATAACCCCATCTGTTGGAGATGCGGTGCACCAGCAGGCGTACCGTGCTTACCATGCCTCAGCAGCCCCCCTTCAGGCGCACTGCGTCGTTCCGCTTGCTTGTACTCGGGCCCGGTTAGGCAGGCCATCATCCAAATGAAATTCGCCAAACGCGATCGCTGCGCAGTAGCTCTAGCCGACATCATGACTGAAGCATGGCAGTGGCCCGCGCTGCAGCCGCTGCACGACGCAGATTTTCTACTGCCTATGCCCACAGGCCGATGGCGGAAAATCCATCGCGGATTTAACCAAGCTGAGCTCATCGCCGAGGTCTTAGCACCAGCGTTAAATATCCCGCTTCTTAATGGAGTGCTGCGGCGCCGCAGCTTCGACACATCGCAAACCAAATTCGGTGCATGGCAGCGTGCGTTAAATGTGCAGGGAGCCTTTTCGGTGACTCAGCCAGAACGCATACGCGACCGTAAGGTCATACTGATCGACGATGTGTGGACCACCGGAGCTACCCTAAATGAAGCCACCGACACACTGATGGGTCACGGCGCGAAGTGTGTCTATGCCTATACAGCAGCATACGACATTCATGCAGAAAGTCGAACAGCCGCTTTAGGCTGGTAGATTTGCTGTATTTTGTATGTGTAGTAACTTGTTACTTTTGTAATTAACCAATTATGCGATGCCTATGTGGAGAATTTACAGATGCAAAAAGCTGTAACCTTGCGTGCGCTTGTTATTGGCACTCTATTAGTTCCCATCAACTGCTGGTGGGTTCTGCAGATGGAACTCGTACGCTATTCGGCTCACCCCACCACCATATCCATTCTTTTCAATGTGATTTTTATCATCCTAACACTTAGCTTGTTGAATACACTGGTTGCGCGTATAAGGCCCAAGTGGGCGATGAACCAAGGTGAGTTATTAGTTATCTACATGATGATGGCGCTGAGCTCCGTGATGGCCTCTCACGACATCATGCAGATCCTTATTCAAGTGCTTACCTACCCGTTCTATATGCCTGCATCGCACCCCGATTGGAACAGATGGATACCGTATCTGCCCAAGCAGGTGATGATGTCGGATCCCAAAGCCGTCGCCGATTTCTTCCAAGGCGGGGTCAAGTTCCCCACGGTGCATCTTGTAAGGCTGTGGACACCCATCGTGTTGTTCTGGAGTCTGTTCTTCGGGTTGATATTGTGGGTCATGCAGTGCCTTAATGCGCTGCTGCGAAAACAGTGGATG
>CAZFLA010000023.1:4318-31082 GCA_964519405.1 uncultured bacterium | reverse complement strand
GCTTCTGGACCAATGTCATTGGAATATGCAATGGAGCATACCTATGAGTTGGTGCAAGCTTGCAGCCGGAATATCATACGTCTATTCAACTGTCGACATCACTGAGGTGTATCATGACCGGTGACCAAACATCTGCGGCAAAGGGAAGCATACTAGAACAAATAACGAGTGCTTTGGCAGTAGACATAAACAAATGTCGTAATCTTGTTCTTCGCGAAGTGGCACTGCATTCGACACCGATGATCTAGCGTGTTCAGTACCGATGCTGCAAAACACAAGGTAGTATGCCGAGTGTCTCAGCGGGTTGAAGCACGGAATGCCTTTACCGACGGCAACAATGATCCCCATTAAGAGGATTTCCGCGGTTGAGTGACGAACAGTTGGGTGATGCACCTCATTGATGCTCGATAAGGAGATCACCTGTGAATACTATTGAAAAGCTCAGCGTTGCCGACGCGCTTTACCGAATTAATACAGAACTCGATTTCGCCGATAATTACCTTCTGCAGTATCCAGATCTTGAATGTTGTCAGGAAGTGGAAACCGCTCGTAGGAATATGTCCACAATGATGTCGAGTTTAAGCAATGGTACTGCTGCCTACTTTGTTTCTGAGATCGAATCTTTGCTGCCGAAGACAGCAGCGGCAGTGAAGTCGGTCACCACGCATATGGTGGCACACGCGCATATCGACATGAACTGGATGTGGTCATATGACGAAACGGTCGCCGTCGCCACAGATACATTCAATACAATGTTGATGCTGATGGATCGCTACCCAGATTTTAAGTTTTCACAGAGCCAAGCATCGGTGTATCGCATCGTGGAAAAATACGATCCACATCTGCTTTGGCAAATCGCAAAAAGGGTGAAAGAGGGACGCTGGGAGGTTTCGTCTGCAACATGGGTAGAGCATGATAAAAACATGTCCGCAGGTGAAACACAGATTCGGCAGGTTTTATATGCGAAAAAGCTGTTCAAACGCCTGGTTGACATAGGTTATGATGATATCCAACTAGACTTCGAACCCGATACCTTCGGACATTCGCTCCATACCCCGGACATCCTGACCAGTGTAGGTGTTAAGTACTATTACCACTGCAGAGCATATCGTGACCATAAACTCACCCGATGGCAGGCACCAGACGGTCATGAACTGCTGAGCTATCTTGAGCGCGAAGACTGGTATGGCTGCACGGACATCACACCGCAAAGCATACTCGACGCAACAAAACGCGAAATGAGCGAAACCGGCTTACATGATGTTCTGCGAGTATATGGAGTAGGAGATCACGGCGGTGGTCCGACTGTTAAGGACATCGAATCCATTATCACAGCGAATAGCTGGCCGGTGGCTCCTACTGTTAAGTTTTCTACATATCGAGAATACTTCAAACAAGCGGAGGCTGCGCGCGATAGGGTGCCTTTGTTTACTGGTGAGCATAACTTTGTGTTTACTGGCTGTTATACATCCCAATCGGATGTGAAGCGCGGCAACAGATACTCTGAGAAAGCACTGGTTCAGGCCGAGAAGTTCGCTGCCATCGCAAAAACAGTTAATCTGAATTTCAGTTACCCCACCGATATGTTGTCGGATGCTTGGGAAGACGTGCTGTTTAGCCAGTTCCACGACATTCTCACTGGGTCTGGCGTTTGCGAAACAAGGCGGTATGCTACAGGAAAGTATCAAGAAGTCTATGCAGCCGCAGGAACTACTCAGAAAGTTGCTCTAAGAACCATCAACAAGCAGATCAATACCACTACGCTATTGCCATTAATCACCCCGAAAAAGTCAAATGATGACCATGCTTTAGGTGCTGGCGTCGGCTTTTGGCAGGGATCTCATGGCCTGTCTAGTCCTGGTATAGATGATGCTGCATATCGCATTGTCACTATCTACAATCCGTCAGTATATACAAGGTCGCAGGTTGTTGAGGTTGTGCTGTGGGATATGACCGATGCGGGTGGGCTTGTCGCCAAAGACAATGATGGTTTCGAAGTTGGGTTACAGATAGTAGAACATCATGGTGGGTTCTGGGCACACAGGTTCCAGGTTGTGCTTTTGGATGCGGTTGATGTGCCTGCCATGGGGTATCGCAGCTATATCATCTACAAAGATCCGACGAAGCATGACCATGCTGATGGTTGGGATTCCCGCGTAGAGGCCCCTGTGGAGCTCTCTATCGAAAATGAGTATATGAAGGTTGAGCTAGACAGCGTCAGTGGTGCAGTCACCAGCATGGTGCTAAAAGAAGATGGAACGGAACTCGTAAATGAGAGCGAGAAGAGTGCACTCTTCCGAATCATCGACGAATCGAGCATGTTCAACGGTGGTATGAGTTCGTGGTTGGTCGGTAGTTATGCGAACATCGAGCCGATGAGCGGTGTTCGGTATACTCAGATCCCTCGGCAAGGGTATGAGCGTATCGTTGAGAAGTTCACATTGCGCAGAGTTCAAGGGGAACTGCGTAACGGCCTAGTATGGGCAGGACGCATTCGTGGTTCAGAGATGATCGTCGGTGTCTACCTAGATAAGGGCAGTAAGCAGTTGGTCATCGACTGCAAGGTCGATTGGCTAGAGAAGGGAACACCGCAGAGCTTTGTGCCTCAGTTGAATATTACTGTACCAGCAGCTATCAGCAACCCCAAATATACCTTTGAAGTGCCGTTTGGTCACATCGAGCGAAAACCATGTGACATGGATATGCCCGCTTTACGCTGGGTTGATATGAGCGGTAAACATAAAGCATCTGGTAAAGACATGGGCGTAACAGTCGCTACAGATTCGAAATATGGATATCGCATAGATGATCACTCGATCTCTGTGTCGTTAATTCGCAGCAGTTATGACCCCGATCTATACCCTGAGTATGGTGAACACAGGTTCTCGATCGCTATCCAACCACACGCAGGTGGTTTCGATGCTTCAGAGGCGTGTAAGGTTGCTGAAGCACTAGAAAATTCGTTGATAATGTCACAGAATTCGGCCCATGACGGAGAACTTAAAGCAGATCAGGCCATGGTCTCGGTCGCGAATGACAATATCATCTGCAGCTCCATTAAATTCGCCGAAAGCGGCGAAGGAATTATCATGAGGCTGTATGAAATTGATGGCACCGACACATCCGCCCAGATAACTCTAGCCGAATATGTAGCCCATACATTTGGCCAATATGTGGAAGTCGATAGTCTCGAGCGACCTATTGGAGAGGTTCATGATATTCCCGATTGTGTCATCGACCTAGATATGCCAGCGCGATCTATCCGTACCATCCTAATGAAATAATGAGCACGGATCTGTCAGTCAATCGACAGATCCTGCACTTACTGTAGTTCAATAACAATAGTAATAGATAGTAAACGAATTAAGGAGTAGTTACGTAGATAAGATGATATATGTTGGATTATTCTTTCTAGCGTTAGTGTTTCTTAGCCAATCGGCACAGGCATCTGTATTGCCGCATCGGCAATGGAAAAACTCATTAAAGCCAAAAGGTCAAAGTGAGGATGTCGTGCTTGCCAGCAACCATCATGCGCTCTACAGCGTGGTGCTGCCTAACCAACCGACGTCTCAGGAGCAGAAGGCAGCCGATGACCTTGTGATGTGGTTAAAGGAAATGTCTGGAGCCACATTTAGTGTCACTCGTAGTGCGTTGTATAGCATCCGAAGTGGTCACTATATCAGCATCGGCAAGACTGACTTGTTAATGCAGTCGGGTTCGTCGTTATCACGCCGGAAACTTGATGACGAAGCGTATGGTATTGATGTCATCAATGAAAACATCTATCTCACTGGCGGCAAAACGCGAGGTATCATTAACGCTGTATATGCATTGCTAGAAGAAGATCTGGGCTGCAGGTGGTACTCACGGTCTACCCAAACGTTGCCGAATGCAGATATACTCAAGGCCAAAATCACTAAACGCACTTACGGGCCTTCACTGGATATCAGAGACCCATACTACTGGAATGCCTTTGACGGCACTTGGTCGCTTCATAATCGCACAAATTCACCGAACGCCTCGGTGCCCATCGAATGGGGCGGCAATCAGAGCTATGCGTTGTTTGTTCATACATTTAGCACATTAGTTCCTGCAGACAAATACTTCAAAGAGCATCCTGAGTATTTTTCCGAGCACAATGGGCAGCGAGACCCTGGACAACTCTGTGTGACAAACCCCGATGTGGTGAAGATAGCGGCAGATACCTGTATCCGAATACTGCGTAAACACCCCGAAGCAAAGATCATCAGCGTGTCTCAAAATGACTCGGTGCCTTGCTGCGACTGCTCGGTGTGTAGAAGCCTTACGGAAAAAGAGGGCAGCAAGTCGGGGCCACTATTGGTGTTCGTAAATGCCGTCGCAGATGAAGTCGCCAAACAATATCCCGATGTCAAGATATCAACTCTCGCATATCTCGATACGTTCATGCCTCCGAAGACTATACGGCCTCATAAGAACGTAGTCATTCAACTGTGCACAGATAGTCATGCATGGTCATATCCCTTCCAAGTAATTGAGCAGACACAGAAATATCAAACAGCACATAAGGGATGGTCTGCCATTGGTGCCGCAATTTATGTGTGGGATTACACCGTGAACTTCAGTCACTATGCTGGGCCTAACCCCAATTGGCAGGTCGTTACCGACAGTATTAGATTCTTCACCAGCCATAACACCAAAGGGGTCATGCTTCAGGGCAACTACCAAGGGCCCGGAACAGCCGATGGCGATATGCGGTGTTGGGTATGGGCCAAACAGATGTGGAATCCAAAACTCGATACTCTGGCCCTGATGCGTGATTTTGTGTATGGCTATTATGGAAAATCAGCCGAACCGGTATGGAAATACGAAATGCTATTATGGGACATGTGGAAAAATGAACACAACAGCAAATTGAAAGAACCTGCTGGTGGGATTCGTTATTCGATGTCATTATTCGATAAAGCATTCCTTAATGTAGGATATCGCTTAGTGGAAGATGCTAAACGCCTTGCCTCAGATACGGAGAGCTTGCAGCGAGTTGAGGAAGTGGAGCTGCAGTTGTTGTATGCTGAATTGGAGCAAACTGTAAAACCTGAGAACCCTGACGATTACTCATCGAAGATAGATACGTTTGAAAGAATCGGTCGGCGTATCCAGATGGGTTATACACGTGAAGGTGGTCCAGACTTTGATGACTTCGTAGCTCGTATGAAAGCAAAAATAACAAAGTAGATTCATTCACGAAAGGAAAATATATGTCTGACAATAAGACTCCGGAAAACACTGCTTCTTTGCGTTACCTTGATGCCGTAAGAGGTATCCTGGATTTTCTGCAGGAAACTCAAACAGAAAACATAGAAAAAGCTGCTGACCTGGTCATCAATTCCATAAAGAATGGTGGTGTGATTTGGTGTTACGCAGTGGGGCACAGCAATGAGCAGGACTTCATCAACCGTGCTGGCGGATTAGCTTCCGTTAAGTCATTTTCGTTCAGTATTTCGGTTCACTCCGATGTTCCGACTGCATACGCAGAACGCCCACGCAAAGACGACTTCAGAGCTGATCTAGGGAACATTCGATACGCGTTACAGGCAAGCAATGTACGGGCAGGTGACGTGATGTTCATGGGGTCGGTATCTGGCAAGAACATCAATCCCGTAGAAGTGGCATTAGCTTGCCGTGAGATGGGTGTTGGTGTGGTGGGATTTACCTCACTAAAATACACTGCACAAGTTGAATCTTTGCATCCATCAGGGAAAAAGCTCTGTGATGCCGCCGATGTAGTAGTCGATAATGGTGCCCCATATGGTGACGCCGCGGTGCATATCGATGGCTACGACAACGATATGTGCCCTGTATCTGGTGTTTCCATGACCACCATAGGCTGGATGATATGGGCTCGTGTGATGGAAAAGATGTCGCAAGACGGCGATGCCCCCACAACCTTCAGCAGCGTAAACCGCGAGGGTGGTTGGGAAATGTATCAGAAGAGCCTAGAACAGTTCAATAAGCGCGGTTACTAGACTTTTCGTAAACTAGGGGTGGCATATCGCCACCCTTCTCTTTTTATGTGGAGTAGATCCGTATGTTCATAGCATTTACCATGTTGTTACTGGTCACCTTTATACTTCAGTCCATGCCGGTTAGCGCCAATCAAGAAAAGCAAAATGGTCATCGCGGTGTAGTGGTAAATGGGATGAATGTAGATGAAATACGGTATCCAGCATCTGCGTCTGACACAGTTAAGTTCGCAGCATCTGAGTTGAGCAGATACTTATCGGCGATGACCTCAACATCATATCAACTGAAGTCAGGAGAATTTTATGCTGGCTGCATGTATATTGCTTCTTCCAGAGACATCAAAAAGCCGATGAACTTCCGTCGGGGACGTTACGATCGAAGCACTATCTTTGTGCAGAACAATAGTCTGTGCTTTACTGGTGAAAATGACCGGTCGGTTCTTTACGCAGTATACGACTTCCTGCAGCATCATCTAGGTATCGGTTTCTATGGTCCCGATGATAACCATGAGTGTATTCCTCATTTCGAACGCATTGACATCCCCGCGGCGTTGAACCTTAAGTATAGCTCAGATATGGAGTTTCGCGACTACCACTTACCGCCCGATACATTTAGCACCGTTGACTTTTTAGCTAAGAACCGCATTAACATGATCACCGGGTTCCCTGATATTGGAGCCGGGCAAACACCCATGCCTCCATATGCGGCTGAGATCCGAAAACGCGGTTTGATGATACGAGGTCCTTTGCATGATTGGTCTCAGTTCATGCTTGACGCCAAGCTGTTTGAAACACACCCTGAATACTTTCCTGTGATTAATGGCAAACGGACAGTCAATGGGCGCACGGCGTGTTTTTCCAATCCCAAGGCTGTCGATATATTCATGACGAACTGGCGTGAGTTTATCCGTAAGAAACGCGGAGCTTGGGATGTCATTACTTTCTGGCCGGAGGATATACCGGATGAACACTATTGCGGCTGTGCGGAATGCATCAAAGAACCGAATTCGAATTGGTATATGATGCTTGTCGCCAAAGCAGCTAAGATCGTGGAAGAAGAAGCTCCCGAAGCCATCTTTGAGTTTATTGCATACCACACGCTGCGAACGCCGCCAACTAGGAAGTTCATTCTGCCATCCAATGGCAGCAAGATGCTGATGAACTTGTGCGTGGGATACGACCGCAATCTGTATATGCCGTTGTTTAGTGATGATCAGAACAACCGACATATAGTTGACATGGTTGCCCAGTGGCAGAACTACCTAGCTTCCATTGGATATCGCGGACGAACAATGATCATGGATTACTACAATCTGTGTGAGATGCCTGGTATGAGCCCTAGAACGCATGCTTTTCTGTGGCCGGTCGACGTGATGCAGAAAGACTGTCAGAACTACTTGAAACGGCATATTACTGGAGTAGGGGACTGGGTTCTATACAACAAGCTCTGTTTTCCAACACCGTTTATGATGTGGTCATGGCTGCAAATGTGGAGCGATACCCGATGTAAACTGGGTCGGCTGGAAGATCAGTTCTACAGCTCGTATTTCGGATCAGTGGGGCGAAGAATTCAAGCCTACATCAAGCGCCTAACCTCCCTCATGCATGTTCTTGTGGCTGATGAATACACGAAAAATCTAGCTGAGGTTACTCAGCTAGTAAAGTCGCTGGAATCTTTACCTGTTGAATCGCTGTCTGAAGTTCAACGTCATCGGGTTGAAGTAGTTAAAGTTCACGGGGTGTATTGCATCATGCTCAAACAAGCTTATCAGGCTGTTACCAAGGGCACAAAGGAAGAAAGCGACGCCTACAGAAAGCAGTTCGCCGATTTCTTCACGAAAACTTACCGTGAGTTACTCCAACCTGATATAGATATCCCACCATTTGGCACCGAATACTGGTGGGAGTGTATAGAGAGATATGAAGGATTCAAGAACGCAATGATCTCCGACCGACGGCTTCATTAGCACCACCAATGGTATATGGCGAACTTATTAACTCCTATGTCCGTCAGGAGTGATAATCACTTCGTGGATTTGAAGCGTCGAGGCTGCGAGTGTTAATGCTGTTTGAGCGGCACGCGTTAGTCCTGAGCAGCATGGTACAGACATTCTAAGCACGGTGATGGAACTGGGTGCATTCTGTTTGATAATAGATGCCAGCTTATTCACATAGGCTTGGATATCATCGAATTTGGGGCACCCAATGATCACTACACGACCATCGATGTAATCGCGATGCATCGCTCCATATGCATAAGCCGTACAGTCCGCAGCAAGCAACAAGTGAGCTTTCATCAGGAATGGAGCTTGCGGATTGACCAGGTGCATTTTCACGGGCCAGTGATGTAGGGTGCTCGGTTGATCAGAGATATTAGCACCTGATGCTGCTCTAGGAAATACTGTCTGATTATTGGAGGGACAATGCGGACGGTCGGCTGTTGTGCCCAAGTTGAGCATCATTGTTTTCGGTTTACTGCTGACTATGGCTTCCTCATCAAACTCATCTGCTTCTCGTGTTTCAAAGCTAAGGGCACCGGTAGGGCACTCCCCTAAGCACGCGCCTAACCCATCGCATAGTCTGTCGGCTACCAATTTCGCTTTACCATCAACTATTGCGATGGCGCCTTCATCGCATGCTGGCACACATTGCCCGCATCCGTTACACAGCTCTTCATTGATCTTTATGATATTGCGGGTTATTTTGGCCATGTTGTTACCTCAGCTTGTTTTATTAACTATACCTGTTGGCTGGACATAAAACGAAAAAAGCCTGTTTTGACCATGGTAGTCAAAACAGGCGATGAAATCTCTGCCCGGTTACTCTAGCTCAATCATCTGATCGTAGAATGCGGTGATGCTATCGGGGCTGCCGCTTTCACGCATCTTTATGGCTGCTCGTGGATGTTGGTTTAGCTGTCCTGTAACCATGTAGGGTATCTTGTATCCCCACTCCATGGCACCGCTCTTTTCCAGCGGGGTGAAGTAGTTCTCGATGCACTCAATGACAGGGCGCAGCTTGAACTTCGGATTTTTGAGGAAACCGAGGATTAGTTCCATCGGGCAGTTGCCCGCACCACGGCCCATACCATTTATGGTGGCATCTAGTCGATTGGCACCCACGATACATGCTTCTATGGTGTTGGCATAAGCTAACATCTGGTTATTATGGGCATGGATACCTATCTCGATGTTCTTGCCCTCAACGGCCTTTAGGAACATAAGTGTAAGGTCCCTAATCTGTGTTGAGTAATATGTGCCGAAACTGTCGACAATGTATAATCCGCAAATCGGACTATTCGACAAAACATCAATAGCTTCTCTAAGCTCATTCTCTTGAATGGTGGAAATCGCCATCAAGTTAGCTGTTACCGCATAACCCTTGTCGTGAGCGTCTTTTATCATGTCTAAGGCTGTAGGAATCTGATGTATATATGTCGCGACGCGTACTATGTCGATGACGCTTTCAGATTTCGGAAGGATATCTGTATGATAATCAGTGCGTTCCGCATCAGCCATAACAGCAAGCTTCAAATTGGTAGGGTTATCGTCTACAATGCGACGCAGTGCTTCTTCATTGGTAAACTTCCAATCACCAAACTGAGTAGGTGCAAAGATCCTTTTATCAGCCTTATATCCAAACTCCATGGCATCTATACCTGCTGCTACACAGGTGCAATACACAGCCTTGACGAATTCATCCTCAAAGTTGTGGCTGTTGATTAGTCCGCCATCCCTAATGGTGCAGTCGAGTAGCTTGATCTCTGGCCTGTAGGTCAGCCAAGTTCCCCTAATAAGTGGATCTTCAATATGCTCAGGTGACACTGTATCATCTCCTAATTGTAGTCGTCATTTACATTTTGGCATGACGGTGGGGAGGTGTCAAATGAGCAGCCAGAAACCGTAGATATAAATACAAAAGAAGAGCTCAATGGACAGCATATAGTTATTGGTATGATCATCAGACAGGCTCTCTGCTTCATGGCTATGATGTCCGCCTGTCACCAGATACAATATGATATAGAGACGAATGATGATAATCCGTATAAATCGACTATTGGAGCAGCGGAATGAAAACAATACTTGAACGTATCCAATCAGGGGAAGTGCTAATATCAGACGGTGCTATAGGTACATTCCTTCAGGCGATGGGGCTTAAACCAGGCGAGTGCCCCGAATCTTGGTGTGTGACACATCCTAACGAAGTAAAAAGTATCGCTGAATCATATATTGCGGCGGGTTCAGATATCGTGTTGACCAATTCCTTCGGCGGGTCATATTTCAAGCTGAAGGAGTTCGGTCTAGCTGACAAAGTTCAGGAGTTCAATAAGGCTGCTGTGACATTGGCAAAACAGGCTGCTGAAGGCAAGGGATATGTTGCAGCTTCAGTAGGCCCAACTGGTCAGATTGTTGAGGATGAAGGCGGCGATGTCACGGAAGAGCAACTGTATGATGCTTACAAAGATCAGATGATTGCCATCGAGGCCGGTGGCGCAGATGCAGTTTGTATAGAAACTATGTCCTCAGTCACAGAGGCCTGTCAAGCCATCAAAGCCGCTAAAGATAATACTTCGCTGCTGGTTATTTGCACGATGACCTATGAACCAGGAGCGAGAGGTTTCCGCACCATGATGGGTGTCACTCCGGAAAGAGCCGCTCAAGAAACTATAGAAGCAGGTGCAGATATCATCGGAGCGAACTGCGGGAATGGTATCGAAAATATGGTGCAGATTACGAAGCAGCTTCGTGCCGCGGCTCCAGATTGTCCGATCCTTATACACGCTAATGCTGGGATGCCAGTGCTTGAGAATGGCAAAGCCGTGTTTAAGGCGACGCCCGAAGATATGGCTGCGGTCGTGCCTGAGTTGATTGCTGCCGGTGCGAACATAATAGGCGGATGCTGCGGCACAACGCCAGAACATATAGCAGCCATTGCCTCTGCAGCAAAATAAAACAACCGGTGAAATATGCCGTCGCAGAGCCTATTTGCGATGGCATATAGCCAAATATACGGTGAATTTCCGGCCAAAATCAAATACGACTAAAAGTCGATTCACTTGTGATGTAGTTGTGATATAATACCCAAACCTCGAACGATCTCCCTCGTCTCATTATGTGAAGGCAGCGGAATTCACACCTGACTGCCTCTATGATCCATAAACGAGAGGAGCAGACCGAGATGAAAACAACGAATATTGTTGTATCTGTAGCCGCTATCGCTCTCCTAGCTGCATGTAGTTTTGCACAAGATACTCAAAGTGGAAATCTAGGGCGGCCGGGAGGAAATGGCGGTCCCGGTGGACCTGGTGGTCCTGGAGGTATGGGAGGAACGCAGATAAACGCCGTTTCAGTCATGACACCACCATCAATTCAAATGTTGTCATTTATGGCTAACCAGTTGGCTTTAACTAGTGATCAGCAGACATCATTGAAGACGATTATCACAGCAGGAAACACAACACTTAAGCCACTGTTGGAAAAATCGACCAAAGCGGTGCAAGCACTGCAAACTGCGCTATATGCAACAACCTATGATTCTGTTAAGGTAAAGGCACTTGTAGTGGCTGCTCAGAAGACAGAGCTGGATGTTATGAATGCGGAAGTTGATATATGGGCTAAGATCCGCGCAGCGTTAAGCAGTGATCAGATCAACATGCTCAACAAGCTTGCCGCTCCGCGACAGAACCGCGGTGGTATGGGACAGCGCAACGGCAGGCAGAACCAGGATGGTGCCGGTGATCAGCAGCCACCACAAGGACCCCCTCCAGGTGATGGCAATGGAGAAGGACCTCAGGGGCCTCCTCCTCCAGAAGACGAGTAACAAAAGCTTACCTTAGCATCAACATGATGTGACCTAAACCATACAAGCTCCCAGCCCTATCCGGCTGGGAGCTTGTATCATTACGGATATGTAAATCCTACTTGTTGACATAAGCAATAAACCGCGGTAGCATCAACGCTAGGTACCTCGCCGGATTCTCGGAATTAACAAGATAGATAGTTCACATGGGAGTATATTCAATGGCAACCAAAAAGATACATATCGGTATTGTGGGTGGCGGATTTGGCAACGCATTCCACTGGCACCTTCATCCTAACTGCGTCGTAGAGGCAGTGGCCGATACAAGGGAAGATCGCCTCACTGCGTTGGCAGAAAACTACCACAGCAATAAAAAATACAAGTCACTTGAAGAGATGCTGAAAGACGACCAAATCGATGCCATTGCGGTGTTTTCAGGTGCTCCTGATCATGTCAAGCACTCGGTAGCTTGTATGAATGCGGGGAAACATGTCATTTCTGCTGTTCCTGCCTGCATTAATCTTGATCAAGCTGAACAACTCGCCGAATCGGTGAGAAAAACAGGCATGACATATATGATGGCAGAGACAAGTTACTACCATCCTGCTACGATATCTGCCCGTCAGTTCTACAAAGAGGGTCATTTCGGAGACATCTACTATACCGAAGCTGAATATCATCACGCCGGTATGGAATATGTACTGTGGGAAGAAGAAGATGGCAGTCATACCTGGCGATGGGGTCTGCCGCCAATGCTGTATCCAACCCATTGCACCTCGTTCCTCATTGGTACCACTTCAGAGCGTCTTACATCGGTGTCATGCATCGGATGGGGCGACAATGACCCAATATTGGAAGGCAACTGGTATAAAAACAAGTTCTGGAATGAAACTGCGCTTTTCAAAACTGATAGAGAGCACGCATTCCGCGTCTCCATCAACTGGCGCGGTGCCTTCGGCGGATGTGAGAGAGCTCAGTGGTATGGCAGCAAGATGAGCCTATTTGAGGGCCATCCTAATGGTGTAGGATCAGTGATACGTCGCTCATCGCACAAAATGGGAGCTGACAGTGCAGGATTTGCACGTGAAGAATCCGAATTTGAACAGTACACATATCCAAACTATGCAGAGATGTATCTTCCAGAATCACTGCAAGTTGGTGGGGGACATGAAGGTGCTGAACCATTCCTAACACATGAGTTTATCGATGCATTAGTTAATGATCGCAAGCCGGCCATTGATGTTAATGAAGCACTGGCATACACCGTTCCGGGAATAGTTGCTCATATGTCTGCAGAGAAAGACGGTATGCAGATGAACATACCTAATATCGAAATATAGCCTATTAGTGGGTTATAAGGGAGGGCACTTTGTCGTCGTTTGACATCACTAAACTACATGCATACCTGCAGAGGATGAGACACGATGTTGAGAACATCCTTGTAGAGCTGATATCATACCGGAGCACAGTTGACAACGAGCATGATGTAGTTAACTATCTATATCAGCGTCTACTGCAGGAGAAGTGGAATGCCTGTATATCGCCGGTTCCAGAGATGATCACAGCGGATGTTGACTATACCATTGTGCCCTCCCATGTAACTTACGAAGGACGACCGAATATCTTCGTGGATATACCCGGATCAGGATCAGGGCGCAGCTTGGTGCTTAACTCGCATTGTGATGTTGTCCCTGCTCCAGATGACATGTTTACTGCGACCATCACTGATGATGTTGTGTATGGTCGTGGTGCGTGTGATGCCAAGGGGCAGGTTGTCACCATTTGGCTGGTTCTCAACGCACTTCGTGCGTTGGGTGTGCATCTGCGAGGTGATCTTCAAGCACAGTTTGTGATTGAAGAAGAAGCTGGCGGAAATGGTGCGCTTGCTGCAGTAATCAATGGGATGCATGCTGACTGCGCTGTCGTTCTGGAGCCAACAAGTCTTCAGATGCATCCTGCCAACAGAGGTGCAGTGTGGTACAGATTTACAACCTCTGGTATGTCGGTACACATGGGCAAATACTGGCAGGGAACTAGTGCCATAGAATTGATGACTGAGCTCATGCTGATTCTGAAGAGATTTGAGAAGCAGCTGCAGCAGCAATCAACAGGATTGGCCTTATTCCCTCATATACCTAGCCCAGTCAATGTCAACATTGGGCAGATATCCGGCGGCGATTGGCCCGCCACTGTGCCTGCTGAATGCAGCATAGAGGGTGGAATCGCCTTCCTGCCTAACAAAGATATTCCAACTTTACACAACGAGTTATTGTCTTTTATCGAAAATGAAGCATCGCCGGCACTTCGACAAGCATACCGATTTGAGTTTGGACGTCTGCACAATGAAGCCTACCAAACGCCAGCAGATCACCCATCTGTGATCGGCTTTCATGAATGTGTGGAAGACACAATCGGAGATCAACCAATTGTGGGTTGGATAGCCTCCTGCGATGCACGGTTATTCGCCAAGCGTGGTCAGATGCCTACTATTACATTTGGCCCCGGTGATCTGGGTGATGCCCACTCGCTGCATGAACAAATCAAAGTCGATGATATCATTTCGGCAGCTGAGATCATTACGAAATTCGCTGTTAATTGGTGTGGTGCTGATTAAGTTTCATTGGAGGAATCATATATGCCTGTTCGTATTGGTGTAGTAGGAGCCGGTAAGTTTGGCCAAATGCATCTCGATGCATATACCCAGCTAGGATACATCGGAGTCGCGGAACTTGCTGGTGTAGCGGAAGCAAACCCACAAAGAGCTGAGCAGCTCAGGCAGCAACTGCCATGTCCGATTTACTCGAATCATCTCGAGATGCTGGAGAAAGCACGCCTCGATGGTGTGAGTATAGCCACTCCAGATCATCTGCATAAGCAGGTAGCGCTGGATGCCATCCAAAGCGGATGCCATGTTTTGGTTGAAAAGCCACTCGATACAACAGTCGAGGGCTGCCAACAGTTGGTGGATGCTGCAGATGAGCACGGTGTGCTGCTTCAGGTCGATTTCCATAAAAGATACGATCCTGACCATATGGCTATTGAGCGAAGGGTGCAGCAAGGGGAGCTGGGCGACATTCTCTACGGAGCCGTGCATATGGAGGACCGAATAGAGGTTCCGTCTGAGTGGTTCCCGCACTGGGCACCAAACTCATCACCCGCATGGTTCCTTGGTGTACACTTTTATGACCTTGTTCGTTGGATTGTGAAAAGTGAGGTCAAAAGGGTATTTGCGACTGGGCAGAAACGCATCCTAGCCAATGAGTTCAACGTCGATTGCTATGACTGCATCAACGCTAAGGTTGAGTTTGAAAATGGCGTGTCATTTAACTTTGATACCAGTTGGATTCTGCCAAAGAGTTTTGAGGCAATAGTAAATCAAGAAGTGCGTATTGTCGGCACAAAAGGGATCATCGAGTGCGACAGCCAATATCGCGGGATGAGATCATGTGTCACCGGTGAAGGCATGAGCACATACAACAATAACTTCCGTCGTGATGGCATAGATAAGATGGGCAGACGTCTGGCAAAAGGCTACGGAATAGAGAGCATTGAAGATTTTGCATACAATGTCACACACCTCAAGAAAGGCGGACGTATCTCTGAGCTTAATGGCTGTTGGGCATCGGGCAGAGACGGACTTGAAGTTACCAAAATCGCAGTAGCTATCCATGAGAGCGCAAATACTGGAAAGATCGTTGAGTTGAGGTAATAATGTGGCTGAATATAGCTTGATACCCGTTGATGTAGCGCATATTCATACTGAATACCGAACCATCTGCACAAAGATTCCGGTTCCGGAGTCAATACCTATCTATGAAAGCCTCTCGAAAAGCGAGCCAAAGTCAATGATGGGGCAGCCTCCTGTTGTTTGGCACAAGGCTGATAACTTCACAGTAGAGGACGCTTGGGGTAACCGGTGGATAGACTGGTCGAGTTGCGTCTTAGTCGCCAACGCAGGACATGGACGTCAGGAAATCAAAGAAGCTCTTCACGACATCATCGATCAAGGACTTCTGGCAAGCTATGTGTTTGTTCATGAGCAGCGCGCAAAGCTATGCCAACAACTGCAGCAATTGGCTCCTGATGCTAATCGGTATCGAGTATTCCTGCTAAGCACCGGCTCCGAAGCAACAGAGAACTGCATCAAATTGGCCAAGACATATGCGCTTAAGAAGTATGGAGCCAAACGGAAGTATTTCGTATCATTTAACAATGCTTTCCACGGCCGCACTATGGGCGCCCAACTTGCTGGCGGTAACGAGCGTCAGAAAAGCTGGATGATCGACCGTGACCAGACTTTTATACAGGTGCCGTTCCCAGATGGATATAAAAACACCGATACATCATTTGAGTTGTTCCTGAAGTCACTAGAACAGCACCATATAGATGCCTCTGAAATCGCAGGTGTGATGACTGAGAGCTACCAAGGCGGCGGTCCCGATTTCCTACCGGTGGAATATGCCCTTCAACTCCAGGAGTTCTGCCATAAAA
Organism: uncultured bacterium; assembly: GCA_964519405.1. Taxonomy (GTDB): domain Bacteria; phylum Armatimonadota; class HRBIN16; order HRBIN16; family HRBIN16. Next base: position 14,790 of record CAZFLA010000023.1, on the reverse strand, counting down.
ATGACATTGTGATGATATACGATGAGGTGCAGGCTGGGTTTGGACGAACAGGCAAGATGTTCTGCTATGAACACTATGGCGTGGTGCCAGACTTAATCGCATGCGGCAAGGGAATATCATCGTCGCTTCCGATATCTGCGGTGATGGGCAGGGAAGACATCATGGATCTGTATGCACCTGGATCCATGACCTCAACGCATTCCGCATCGCCGCTGCCGGTTGCAGCTGCACTCGCTAGCCTAAAGATTATCACACAAGAAAAACTTGCTGATAGAGCCGCAGAGATGGGTGATATCCTCATCCCGGAGCTGCAGCGTATCCAGCAGAAATACCCTCAACGATTGGGGTGCTTGCACGGCAAAGGATTGGTCGCAGGTATCCAGGTAGTTAAGCCGGGCACTAAAGATCCCGATGCGGACACCGCTCTGGCGATTAATGTAAAGTGCATTCAAAAAGGGCTACTGATGTTTGCTCCTGTTGGTGCGGGTGGTGAGTGTATTAAAATCGCCCCACCTCTTACCATCACAGAGAGTGCCTTAAGAGAGTCTATTGCTGTTTTCGAGGAAGCAGTTGATGAAGTGATGATGGCCTAACAGCTACTCGCCGATAATGTGTTCGTGCTCGTGACTGTCGGATTTGTGCTTATGTGTATGGATGAGGTTTACCGAACGTAATAGGTCAAAATCCGAAAGCGCTTTGTTCACGGGGCCATCATAAACCAGCTCGTGCTGTTCTGATATGATAAGTGCACGATCGGACACCTCTGATACGAAATGCAGATCATGGCTCGACATAATGAGCGTGATACCCGCTTCATTAAGCGTACACAGAAACTCAGATAGCCATTGTTGCATTCGTGGATCAAGGCTGGCTGATGGTTCATCGAGTAATATGACTCGGCATCCGCATGTGATCAGCGCTGCTAAGGCTACTTTCTTCTTTTCACCGCCACTGAGTGTTTGAGGCGACCTGCTGCGCAAATGTTCGATCTCAAACATACGGATGACATCCTCAACACGCGTGTGAACTTCATCATGAGACAGCCTTAGCTGTAGTGGGCCAAACTGCAGCTCTTCCTCAACTGTATTGCAGAACAACATGGTGTCGGAGTTTTGGAATAGAAAGCCAACCCGTTGGCGGAACTCACGGGCGAATGGCATACTCTCGACACTCTCTTCTGTCAGAACGGTGCCATATGCCGAAATATGTCCAAATTGTGTGAAATACAAACCGTCCAGCAGATGCATCAGGGTTGATTTACCGCAGGCGTTTGCGCCCAGTATTGCCACACTTTCCCCTTCTGTAATGGTGAAGCAGATGTCTTTCACGACAGGTGCGCCGTTCTGGTAAGCAAATGTAGCGTGGTCGCATGTGTATATAATTTTGTTCATGATATCGTCCATATGTTTGAATACTCGATGTAAAACAGCAGCACTACGATCAACAGTGTTGTCACAATGCACCAATAGTCCCGTGATGTATATTTATGTTTTGACAGGGTCTGGATGTCGCCATCATACCCGCGTGAGATCATGGCATGATGTACTTCGGTCGCCATTTTGTGCGTCTTGCGAAACAAGATACCCAAACTCGCAGCAACCCACCTGTGCTCAGTGCGTATAGAATTTGCTCCTATACTGCGGCTCAGCTTGGCTAAGTGAATCTCCTCAGATGCTTTTACTAATACAGCGATATATCTATAACACATTGAGAGCACCATGCCGAATAACTTCGGCATACCCATACGGCGTAGGGTATGCAGCAACACCGATGATTCTGTGCTCGCGACAAGTAATACGCATACAGTCACACAATCTATTGATCGCAGTAGAAACCGGGAAGCAACAACAAGCCCTTCATGTGTGATGGTTACAACGCTAGGGAATTGCCATGTCTGTGTCCACAGAGGCAGCTCAAGCTGAAACAACCTAAAAATCGCATGGCCTGGTGTGATCACATTCGTAATCGCTGGCAGTATGATGGCTAAGCTTAGTAATGGGACACCAAGCCATATACGCAGAATGAACTTAAGGGGCATCTTGATGAGGGCTAGCAGAACCACCAATATGGCGAATAATACAGCGAGGGCAGATATGGAATGTATGAGTGTGCACACCATCACCAACAGGGCAACTGACAGTATCTTAACACAAGGGTTGATCTGTGCGTATGGCGATTGACCGCAGACTGGTTTTGCGAAATCAGAGAGTAGGACCTCACCTAGACTCTTCAGTCCCTTTCGCAGATACCGACGATTGCTTGCAGTAGCTGTTGTATGGCCAGAAGATGATTGGTGAGCGGTATACCACTCAGGAAGTTGATGATCCATCATGCCGTGTCAATACCTTGCCAACCAAGACTGTTATACCTGCAATCACGATAATGCCGATGGCTGCAGATGCGATGTAGTCGACGCTTTTTTGCCGCAATCCGCTTGTTTCATGATTCTTGTGAGCGTAATCCGGTATAGGAGCATGCCACTTATCAGACAATCGTGTTAAGCCTTTTGGCGCGTATCCTACACGTTGCTTCAGTTCATCGGTGCTCCACTCACCCCAAGCACTGCCCGCTCCAAAATGTTCGGGCAGCAGTAAGCCTAGAGGGGTGAGAACTGCTAATATGGCCAAGACTATCCAGAGCTTTGTTGATGTCTTCATTTGCCGGCACCCTCTACGGATTTTGGAGCTCGATATAGTAGGCTGGCATCTGTTCTTTGCAGATATGCTACGACTAAGCCGGTGACGATGGCTTCAACAAACCCAAAAACCAACAGATGCTCAACTGCCATGATGGGAACTGCAATGTGAAGTGGGTAGGGAGCGTAAAGTGCTTTTCCAGCGGCATCATGTGCGATCATTGGTTGAATACCAAACATAACGCCTGTAGTTAGTGCTGCCGCGTTAAGTCCTATATAACCCGCGAGCGCTGCTGCTATCCAACGTCTAGGTGAAGTGATGGGGGAACGTGCTGATATAAGGGTGTAGATCCAATAGCCAACAAAAGGCATCACAACCGCCATATTGAAGCAGTTCGCACCGATGCATGTTATACCGCCGTCTCCAAACAAGATAGCTTGGATTATCAGCGCAGTGGAAACCGCGATGCATGCAGCCCATGGACCTAACAGAATCGAGACGAGCACTGCACCGACAGCATGGCCAGTTGTGCCTCCAGGGATAGGCACGTTGAACATCATGATGATAAAACTAAATGCGGCGCTGAGTGCGAGCACAGGTACCTGTCGTGTGCGAAGGCTGCGGCTCAGCTTGTTTGATGCTAAGGCCCATACTGGTAACATCACAGCGCCTGCCGTAAGGTAGGTTGACGGCGATAAATAACCATCAGGAATATGCAATAGCCTAGTGCTCCGATATCGGTATTAGTGTTACGAATATATTAATGGTAACACCAATGCCATACTTCGTCAATAGATTGTTAGGCTATACATGGTTGCCATACGTCATGATCACAGCGGCGACGATCAACAAGCCGATAGCAGCATACATGCGGTGTATTGGTTTACCAAACACACCACGCCACTCGCCGCTGATGAACCCTAGAATCTGCCCGCCCATAATCTGCGAAGCTTGTTGAAGTCCAATTCCTACAGCGGCTCCAAGAGCACCAATCATCCGCATGCCATACCCTTGTAATGACATGGAGATAATCATGTTGACGCCTATCATCGCAGCAAGTATAAACTCCTGCTTACTTGAGGTAAGAACGCGCCACGATCTGTTTTTAAACAAAAGATACATAGGGTAAAGGATGTTAACCAGAACCCCGCCGAGTGCGCCGATGGGCCACACAGCAAGGCTAGAGATAAATTCCGAACTTCCTGCGGCTTTCATGGCATCGACTACTGGTCCGTTGCTATAGACGAAAGCGAGCGGCAAGCCTGCAGATAATGCGCCAGCAATTGCAGCCATCGTAAGGCCCGTTGTAAAGCTGCCTTCATACTGTGATGTTGCCTTGTTTTGCATCTTGTCACGGCCAAATCCCGCGAGTGCCGCGAAGACCACACCAGTCAGCATAGCAATGATGCCCGCGATAATCCATATGCCTGCAGGTGAGAGCAGATTAGGTGCACTGCCGAAACTGCCCATTCCTGAGCTTTTCAGCAACAATGGGGTTAGCACACCAACAGTAGCACCAACTCCCGTAATGATCGCACCTGTCAGCCCAACGCCTATACGCGTGAAACATAATGACGATGTGACATTTGCGATCCCCCAACCAATGGCGAGTAGATTGGAACGCACGAAGTCGGATTTGTGAGTAGCCCATAAACCAGCATAAATATCTAATATGTTCGGGCAGTTCATGTAGATCAGGCTCCAAGGGATAATAACCAAACCTGCACCCATGCCTACAAACATCCAATGCTCATATTTATACCTACGCAACAGCTTAAATGGCCATGCCCCACTGCCCATAAGTAACCCAGCAAATATTACAATCAGACATCCAACTACGGTCATATTCTATTTCTACAGTCCCATCAGAATAAGATAACTATCATCCCAAGATATTACACCACATTTTGGTGAGCAGGGATGTTGAACCTAGGAATCGATAGGGCTTGGGGTGAATTGTATAACATCAACACACAAAAACCAGGAACCATATGATGACACAGATCGATTATGCGCATGTATCTGCTTCCGGCAAGATCACGAACACAAACTCATTAGATGAGCTCAAACCATTATTAGCAGAAGGTGGTTATCTATGGCTGAACTATCGATGTCCAACCAAAGAGGCTTTAACCGAAGCCGCTCAATTCTTCCGTTTACATGACCTGTCTGTTGAAGATTGTGTGGACAATAACCAAGTTCCGAAGATCGAGGAGTATCCAGGTCATACATTTACGATTTTCAATGCTATCAGCTACAACGAGCAGCAACTAACAATTGATGAAGTGGACATCTTTACGGGATCTGACTTCGTCATTACGGTAAGCGGATATGATGTGAACTCTGAAGATCCTGTGAGTGACCTAAACAAAGTTGTCGCAGAAAGCAAAGAACAGCTCGGGCTTGGTCCAACAACACTGATGTACGCGGTTATTGACTATATTGTGGATCAGTATGGTCGTGCGGTGGAAACCCTAGATGACGAGCTAGAGAGCTCTGAAGATGAGATGCTTTCGTCTCCGGATATGTATGACCCTAGTAAAATGATGCGGCTGCGTCGAACACTTGCAGAGTTTCGCAAGAGCCTTTATCACGAACGTGAGATGCTCGTGAAAATCTGTCGTGGTGATTACACCTATATTTCTAAGGCCGAGTTGTTACACTTCCGTGACATTTATGACCACCTGTCGAAATCCCTTGAGCTTGTGGAATCCTATCGTGATCGTTTAACGACACTCATGGAGTTGTTCACTTCCATGCAGAACAACATCATGGCCAGATCTGCCAATACAACAAATGAGACTATGCGACGGCTTACCTACATTACGACGATATTTATGCCCTTAACACTGCTGTCGGGTATAGGGGGGATGTCTGAGTTTACGATGATGACTGGCCCGGACAATTGGCGTACCGCTTATGCGGTGATGATGTTTGTGATGGTGGTCATTGCTTTAGCGACATATATGTTGTTAAGGCGTATCAATAACGAGTGATGGCAGTTTTGTGCAGGAATGCCAACTCGTAACGCAGAAAATAGTGTTGTTTACGAATAAATTGGTTCAACGTGAGGAATGGAACTTCATGGATACAGGCATCATATTTCCTAGAGAACACTGGCACAACCATGCATCATGTATTGTGGAACTGCAGAATGGCGACATGATGACGTGTTGGTTTCATGGTTCTGGTGAACGCACTGCTGATGACGTTCAGGTTCAAGGCGCGCGATTTTCAAAGGCCACATCATCGTGGAGTGAGCGTCATGTTTTGGCTGACGCATTGGATTATCCTGACTGCAATCCATGTATGTTTATCGATAAGCTGAACAGACTATGGCTTGTTCATGTGACGATATTGGCTCACGAATGGCACACCGCATTGCTTAAATACCGCGTTGTCAATCAGCCCTTTACTGGTGACTGCCCTAAGTGGGATGTCTCCGAAGTCATGCATGTCACGCCGGGTGCAGAATTTATCTATGATATCTCAAAGGCTGACAAAGAATACTTCCTGGGTATCAACCCTCAGGCACCGCAGAACAGCGTAATGCAGCAGATTGAGCGGATCGCAGAGCTGGGCACAATGAAGCTGTATAGAAGGCTTGGTTGGATGCCGCGAGCCCATGCGACGGTTCTCAAGAACGGCAGGATCGTGCTGCCATTATATTCCGACGGCTTTGATTTCTCCATAATGCACATCAGTGATGACAACGGCGAATCGTGGCATGTCAGTCATCCGATAATCAGCAGCGGTGGAATACAGCCCAGTGTTGTTGAGCGATGCGATGGTTCACTAGTAGCGTTTATGCGTAATAATGGGCCGGCACCAAAGAGGATATACAAAACAGTCTCCACCGACCAAGGTGAAACATGGAGCGTACCGGAATATACAAATCTGCCAAACCCTGGAGCCGGTATCGAAGCGATTAGGTTAAAGAGCGGAAGATGGGCGATGATATATAACGACCTGGAAAACAGCAGGCACAGGCTAGCGATATCTTTATCAAACGATGAGGGTGAGAGCTGGTCCGCTCCCAAATACATACAGAATGACGATCTGGCTGAGGTTAAAGGCAGCTATCACTATCCGTCGATCATTCAAGCATCGACTGGTGATATTTGGATATCATATACAAATGGTCATCGCATCAACGGTAATACAATACAGTGGGCGACATTTACCGAAGAATGGCTATTATCATAAGGTATAGGAGTGTTTCATGAAGATACGTATATGTTCAGGTGACAATGTTACCGTTGAATTCGCGGCCAGCGAACTCGCGAAATACCTACGTGTCATGACAGGTATTACGCCATCTGTCGTGAATTCGTCGGCACCTGGTTCCGATGGACTGCGAATCGGTTTGTTAGCATCATTCCCAGAACTGCGAACTCCATCGGTCTCCGACCCATATCTAGATGATGCCATTACCATATCTGTCGACGGTGGCTCAGGTGTCATCGCGGGTATTAATTCCAGAAGCGTGCTGATAGCGGTATACCGATACCTCACAGAGCAGGGCTGTCGATGGCTTCGCCCTGGGGCTGATGGTGAATATATTCCTACGGTCGATACTCTGCATGCCGTACATATTTCGGAAACACCTTCATATCGTCATCGTGGTGTGTGTATCGAAGGAGCAGTGAGTGTTGATCACGTGAAAAACATGATCGATTGGCTGCCAAAGGTGGGGTACAACGGATACTTTACACAGTTCCGGGAGTCATATACCTTCTTTGATCGATGGTATTCGCATGAAGGTAACCCACTGCTTGCTGCAGATCACATCAGCGTTGATGAGGCAAAGAAGTATCTTGCCGAATGCGTAGACGAAATAGAGAAGCGGTCGCTTCTATATCATGCCGTTGGCCACGGATGGACCTGTGAGCCGTTTGGTATCAGCGGGTTATCTTGGGATTCCACAGATGTGGAAATTGATGATACCACCAAATCCTACCTTGCTCAGGTCAATGGTGAACGCAAGTTATGGGGTGGGGTACCGCTGAACACAAACCTATGCTACGGCAATGCTGAAGTTCGCCGCCGTATTGTGGATGACATTGTGTCGTATTCCGAAAGTAACCCTCAGATTGACTTAATGCATTTCTGGCTGGCAGATGGAACTAACAACCATTGTGAGTGCTCCCTGTGCAAAGACACGCGGCCCTCTGATTTGTATGTTCAGATGCTCAACGAACTCGATCAAAAGCTTACTGAGAAGAAGCTGGCTGTAAAGATCGTCTTCTTGATATATGTCGATCTATTGTGGCCGCCTGTGGAGCAAAAGATTACGAATCCTGATCGCTTCATCTTAATGTTCGCTCCGATTACGCGAACTTACAGCGATACGCTGAAGAAGAGCGAACAACCGGTAACCCTTCCTGAATATCACCGAAATCAACTGAAGATGCCAAAAAGTGTTGAAGAGAATGTGGCTTTCCTGGAGGAATGGAAGCAGAACAACCCCTGCGATAGCTTTGACTTTGATTATCACCTGATGTGGGATCATTACCGTGATCCTGGTTACACAAAAGCATCGGAGATCATTTGTGAGGACATCAAAGTGCTTGGTGATATCGGGCTGAATGGCTATATTAGCTGTCAGACCCAGCGCGCTAGTTTCCCAACGGGAATGCCGATGTATACTCTCGGCAAATCGCTGTGGAACAAGAAACAAAGTTATGATGACATCGCCAACGACTATTTCGTGAGTGCGTTTGGCCCTGACGGAAAGTGGGCTAGGAACTATCTCTCTGAATTGTCGGAGTTGTTTGACCCCGTATACCTTCGAGGTGAAAAATCGGTAGATGCTGTTGATGCGAGCCAAAAACTGGACTCTGCCAAAGACACCATCGAGAAAGCATATCCTATCATTCAAGATCATGTTGAAGCGGGTGACACGTGTTGGGAACATTCCTGGCAATATCTGAAACACCATGCCGATATCAATGTGAAGCTCGCCCAAGCGCTCAAGGCGCGTGCGCTGGGTGACATGGATACCGCGAGATCCATATGGCAGGATGTTGTTCAGATGGTTCGCCAAAGAGAAGGTGACTTGCATACCGTTCTAGACGTCATGCTGTATATAGGCACTCTATCTGGTTTGTTTAACTAACAGATCCCTGCAGCGATGTGTTTGTTCGGGCGGTAGTATTTATGACTACTGCCCGGTTTTTATGTATATGGGAGTATATCCAAGATGTTATATGCCGGCCAGATGAAGCTTAATGGAGCGATATGGAGCCTCGATGAGTATGGGGCGTTGTTTGATACCCTCAAGCATCAGATGTCATATTCAGATGGGCATTCTAGATATGTAGGGTTTGAAGCTGTATCAAACAGTGAGTGTGTGGCTCGATTTCTCGGGGCAGAGATATCGGAAAACCAGTGCTTGCCACTAGGTTATGTTTTACTGGAGCTATCTGAAGATCAGTTGATCGTTCATGATCAGGATGGCATTAGGTACCGTTCCGATATCAACTGGACATGGAAAACTGAACACTACGGTGAGTTTCAATCATACTGCATGCCAGGCCTTATCAGTGGTCAGGAGCCGGCTAAGTGTAACTGGCAGCTTACTAGCATCGCTGAGTTTGATATCAACCAAGACTACGACGATGATGTGGAACTAGTAGACTATGATGCCAACTGGGTCAACTTGTTCAAAAATAAGTCAGATGAGCTGCAGCGTCTGCTTGGCAGCGACATCGCATTACGGATTGAGCACTACGGAAGCACCTCCATTCCAAGAATGACAGCAAAACCTATCGTTGATATTCTAGTTGAGGTTCCAGACTTCGAAGCCGCACATCAGCATGCTATCAGCACATTATGTGGGCCAATGTGTGAATACTGGCAGTACTCTAACCATATGACTTTCATCGTACGAAATAGCCCGAACGGTAAACGGAGTTTCCATATCCACATGGCGCCAAAAGGGCACCCGTTATGGGATGGATTGGCGTTTCGCGATTATCTACGTACACACGATGATGAGGCACTTCAGTACGCTGAGCTGAAACGCCAATTGGCTCAGGGATATGCATCCGATCGTGAACGGTATACACTTGCGAAATCTGAGTTTGTCAGTAATACTACTCGAAAAGCGCGAGGCTGCGAGTAAGGTAAGCAACAGCAGAACAACACGTCCGTGTGTAACAATGTAGTGTCTTATTTGGAGGGTGTGTATGGTTCCACCGCATATATTAGTAGTGTTTTTCGGTCTTTCAGTAATGCTTGCCTTAGCCCCTGGCCCGGATATTATGTTTGTCTTGGCACAATCACTCGCCTACGGTAAAAGAGACGGCTTGTTGGTTGTGTTGGGTTTGTGTACAGGTCTGATTGTTCATACAGCCGCGGTGGCATGCGGAGTCGCCGCAATAGTGGCCGCATCGCCGAAACTATTAGTGTTCATTAAAATCTGCGGGGCATGTTACCTGCTTTGGCTTGCATATGGTTCATGGAAAAGCGCTGGTGCGGAAAAAGAAGGTAAACCCGTTCAGCTAGCTGCAGGCCCACTATATCTGCGGGGTGTCGTGATGAATGTGACGAACCCTAAGGTCTTACTGTTCTTTTTAGCGTTGCTGCCCCAGTATGTTTCGGCTGATCATGGAACCATATGGACACAATTTGTAATGCTCGGGTTTACATTTCAGATAGCTACGCTGCTTGTGTTTGGATGTGTCGCCTTGATGGCAGGCTTTGTGGGTGATCGGTTTATGAATAATCCGACTGCAAAATGTATCCTCGCCCGGCTGTCTTCGGTTGTATTCATCGTATTAGCATGTGCGCTGGTATTTGCTCATTAATAGGTTCCGTATTGTTATGAAGTCA
>CAZFLA010000023.1:0-4308 GCA_964519405.1 uncultured bacterium | reverse complement strand
TACTTAAGGTATACTTGCAACAAAGAACAGTTGATAGAGATCGGGGAGGTGAAAAGATGGATCGTAAAATAGTATTTATCACAGGTGCCTCTAGTGGTATAGGCAAAGCAGTTGTATCGGAATTTGCCAAAAATGGATGGCAGGTGGCTGCCACTATGCGTTCGATAAGTTCTGACGCGAATCCGTCAACTGATGAAAACATCAAGTATTACCGCCTAGATGTCACAGAACCTGAAAGCATAGAGAGTGCTATCAAGCAAGCAGTATCCGATTTTGGCCATATAGACGTGCTCATTAATAATGCCGGGTTCTCCATAGACGGTGTGTTTGAAGCCATATCCGATGACGACATAAAATCACTCTTCGACACCAATGTGTTCGGTTTGATGCGTGTGACCAGAGCGTTTATCCCCATTTTTCGAGAGCAGAAACATGGCTTGATCATCCAGGTCGCGAGTATGGGCGGCCGAATCGCCGTCCCTCTGTGGAGTATCTATCATGCGTCCAAATGGGCTGTCGAAGGGTTCTCAGAATCACTACATTACGAACTGGAGCCCTTTGGCATCCGCATGAAGATCATCGAACCGGGTTTGATAAACACTGATTTCTATGGCCGCAGCAGAACAATTGTCTCCAGCGTGCATTTGCCAATGTATGACAACATCGTTCGAACCGTGCAAGGTGTCACTGATGAAGCCGTAGCCAAAGGCGAAGACCCCAATTTAGTTGCGTCCGTTATATATCAAGCGGCTGTAGACGGCCGCAATAAGTTCCGTTACGCTGTTGGTAAACCGGCTCCACAGTTATTATTCCTACGACGAATACTGCCTACTAGGATCTTCTTATCTCTGGTCAAGCGAGCATATCATCTCTAACGAAGATGCTGCTGTTCGATGTTTTTCACTAACTATAGAAGGGGAGAGTCTATGATTATCGAAACAAAAAGGCTGATTATAAGGGATTACAACAATGATGATCTCGATGATCTCTTCCGTTTGTTATCCGATCCGACGACGATGAGTTATTGGCCGAAGCCGTTTTCGCGAGATGATTGCCGGCAATGGATTATTCGGAACATCGACCTTTACGTTGAGTATGGTTTTGGCCGCAGAGCTGTAGAGCTAAAGTCGAATGCTCAGATTATCGGTGATTGTGGTGTGGTTAACAGGGAAATCAACGAGATGGATGTTAATGACATCGGATGGATCATCGACCACGAATACTGGAACCAGGGATATGCTACCGAAGCCGCGGCTGCTATGCGGGATTACGCGTTCCAATGCTTACAGGTAGACGCTGTTCATGCGAATATGCCATGGGACCATACAGCGTCTATTCGAGTAGCTGAAAAAATCGGCATGAAAAAGATCGCTGAGTTTGAGAACATACGCAATCGGGGTATTTTGACGTATCTTTATTCGCTAAACCGCACATAGACTAAGATCCATCAACGTCAATGTTATAAGTTCCATGACGAAATTTCTTAATGGCTTGGGTAGGGGAAATGCTGAAGCACTCGTGGAATACTGTGGAAAAATGGGAGATGTGTGCATATCCAAGTTTCGAAGATACTTCCGATACAGTTAGTCTAGAGTTAGCGATGTATTCCATCGCTAATGCCATACGCCTATGGTTACGATAACGCACAGGACTCATATTATATTCCTTGCGAAATAGTGATCTGATGTGATCAACTGACAGATTACACTGTTGACTTAAGTCGGAGATATCGTATTGGAAACTGGTGTCATCGTCGATTAGTTGACGCAGCATCGCAGCAGGGCTTTGATTCAACAGACCAGTATTGTGGTTCATAATAGTTCGAATGAGGTTGATGACTCCCAAGTCAGCCATCATCTGGTTTCGCGGATAGGGGCTTTGAACATATTCCATAATTCTTTGAAACTCCATGCGTAAGCCGGCAACACGTTCGTTCTCAACAGGCACAATCTTGGGTATATCGATCCACTGATCTTTGTAGTTTACCGAGATGTGACCAGGTTTCGGTGACGCTTTAAGGTCTGGAGTATTGAATAATACCACCCAGTTTTCACGGTGTTTGTTATAGTTAAATACAACCTGGCTTCTGGGCGATGATATTTTCAGCATGGGCGTGTGGGGATCAATTGGTATACCATTTTCCATCAAGCTGACCAACCCGGATATATTGAACGTGATAGACGCACACTCAAATGACTGTCGGTTGCGCTCGCAGTTGGTATAAACTCCAACATGAATGATCTGAATGTCAATCAACTGTGATCTCCCTGTATGCCTCTGAAATTCGTAAATATCCTCTGAAAATCGCAATATACTCCGATACTATTAGTATAACTCTACAGATAAAATGAGTTAGTTAATAATGAGAGTGTTATTACATATACCTCTGATTATTACAAATGTCTGATAATTTCACGATATAAATCCGCCATTATGAACCTGGAGGGCAGTATGAGCGATCAAAATACCGATCAGTTAATCAAGGTTGGTGTTCTGGGTGTTGGACGCGGTCAAAGCTTCATGGAAGGTGCTAATGACACCGCTGGTATGAAGCTTGTGGCCTTATGCGACACATGGGAAGAACGCCTGAATGATGTTGGTGCTAAGTATGGTGTAGCCACATACACCGATTATGACGAATTCCTTAAACACGATATGGATGCCGTCATTTTGGCTAACTTCTTCAATGAACACGCGCCATTTGCAATTAAGGCGCTAAGAGCCGGAAAGCATGTTATGAGCGAAACTGCTAGTAACACAACTCTGGCAGAAGGCGTGGCTTTATGCCGTGCCGTTGAAGAAACCGGCAAGATATATATGCTTGCTGAGAACTATCCATATACTAAATTCAATATGGAGATGCGGCGCATTTATGATACCGGTGAAATTGGTAAAGTAACCTACGCTGAAGGCGAGTATAACCACCCGATGCCCAGGGTTTCTAGTTTAGAAATATCCCCAGGCATGAAGCACTGGCGCAACTGGCTGCCATCTACCTATTACTGCACCCATGCGTTAGCTCCGTTGGTGTATATCACCAACTCATTACCTGTGTCCGTCAGCGCATTGTCGATGAGTGAGCCTGATTTTGAAGAAAAATCGATACGAATGGGTGATAAGGGCTCTGTAATCATCTGCCGCACAGATAATGGTGCTGTGTTCCGGCTTCTTGGTTTAAGCCTGCCAGGACATAGCAACTGGTACCGGGTGCATGGATCACATGGTGCTATGGAAATCACCCGTGGCCCAGGATACTTCGGCCCGCAAGAAGTGCGTGTATGGCATGAAGAATGGGATCGCTGTGAAGGTCAGCCTCTTAATAGGGTGTATTCACCAGACTGGCCTGTCCATGCTGATCTGGCTGAAAAAGCTGGTCATGGCGGCGGCGACTTCTGGACGAACTTCGAATTCGCTAACGCCATTCGAAGCGGACAGCAGCCATTCCTGGATGTTTATCGCGGTGTGACGATGTCTAGTGTAGGAATTCTCGCTTGGAAAAGCGCGCTGGAGGAAGGTAAGCCATTTAAAATGCCTGACTTCCGCGATGAAGCACAACGCAAGGAATATGAAGACGACAATTGGTCACCATGGCCACAGCATGCCGGCCCTGGTCAGCCTCCGCCAAGCATCAATGGTTGGAAGAAACCAACCGAAGAAGCTATTGCCGAAGCTAAATCGGTGTGGGATCGAATCAAATACCACGGCGAGTAGGTATATCATCTCCCGTCAGACTAAACCGTCTGACGGGAGATAGCAATCATCTAGGCTTCTGACCTGTATCGCTTGCCTGCTTTAGCTTCCGCCAAAGTAACTTCGGTAGTCTGTATATGAGGTTTGTCCCAACCTAGTTCAACATCAGCATCCCATTTACAATCTGCGGTAAGGTCGCGAATGTTTTGACGTTGATCCTGAGGCAGACCCCACAAACCGCCCCATTCAAGATCCCGCTTCATGGCACAATGCCCCAGCTTCATCCAAAACTGGTGACTAGCACCCTCATCATAGTTAGCATCAACAATATCTGCAGCTAATGTGGCAGGACTGCCGTCTTTATCGGTCGCGCAATGATAACTCCAAGTGACCTGCGAGTCGCCTCGATGAAAGATGGCTATCTGCTCTTCTTGTGTGCGGAAAAGCTCATGATGAATGAGCGGTCTTTCGCCAAGCTCCTCTAGTTCTTGAAGCACTTCGGCAACCTTGCCGCGGATAGACAGATCAATCATTGTCAGTCGTTGCGTGTTGAAATCTATACGTTCCTTCTCGTCCATTATCAATATCCTTATAGTTGCTTATGACAAATCTACGATT
>CAZFLA010000022.1:0-33742 GCA_964519405.1 uncultured bacterium | reverse complement strand
GAATACAGTTGGGAGCTTCCAGAAGGCGGCGGGCCGCTCAACGAATCTCCGCTGGAAGCAGCACAGCGTGAGTTACGTGAAGAAACAGGTCTTTCAGCCGGGCAATGGCGCGAGATCATGCAAATGAAAATCAGCAACAGCGTGACTGACGAGCACTGCCATGTGTATCTTGCCCAGGATTTATCGCAAGGTGAGACGGATACCGAGGAGTGCGAGCAGCTGCACTTGAAGCGTATCCCGCTGACAGAGGCGATTGATATGGTGCTGCGCGGTGAGATTACGGACAGTATCAGTGTGGCGACATTATTATGGGCACGGGTGAATGCACTAGGATAACCATTTGTCTGCATTGGACAAAGATTGTATCATGCCGCCTTCTGGTTGACTGACCAGAAGGCGGCATGTGTTCTTTATAGGCCTCTGCTTGGGCCTGAACCGTGCAGTGGACGCGATGTGTGCGCTGGTGTGATGGCGCATGGATAAGCGTAGCTCGCTGGTTGTTCGACCTGGCGAACTTCCACAAATTCACCTGTCTCAGCGGATTGCTTAGCCGCCAAGCAAGCGTATACACTCTGAATACCATCCCATATGGTCACACGTGGCTCTGCGTAACCATTGATGACATCTACGAAGCTGTAGGCTAGCTCGCGGTCACCGCCGCCATGACCAGAACCTGGCTCTAGTCGGCTGACTGATGTTTCCGGCGAGTAGTGGTGCACCAACTTCACGTCATTGGTTGCCCAGTCGAAACTCACAGTTCCGTTGTAACCGCTGACGACAGCACCTCGGGAACCGGCATCGCGACGGGTGAAGAACACCTGTGTATAGACGCCGACAGATCCATTAGCGAATGTCATGAGTGCGCTGGAGCTGTCTTCATTCATCCCTGTCTCTGGGGTGCCAATGTCTTCTGCAAACAGGCAGGCATGCTCGCTCCATGTAAAGCCTGGCGAACAGTTGCGCATGCGGTTGGATAGGCTTTCCGTGCAGTCACGTGCGTCTGGGCAGTCTTCACAGCGCAGACCCGCTGGCTTCTTGCCGCCGAACACGCGGTTTTGTGTCTGCATGGCGGCCACCTTAACGATGGGCGAGCCCATCAGGAAGCTGGCATAGTCAAAGTCGTGGGTCGCTTTCTGCAGGAACAGGCCTTGAGTAACGGAGAAATCCCGGTAGAAATCACCGAAATATACAGACCCGTAGTTCACATAATTGGTGGCTAGGATATGCTGCGGCTGGCCAACTGCACCATCGAGGATGTGGTTGCGCGTGACAATGCAGTGTTGGGTTAGGCGCAGCGGGAAGCTAACTACAGCCTTGCATTTGCTTTTTTGGAAGGCTTTCTCTAGTGCGATAGCCTGCTCCATGCTGGTGGATACTGGCTTTTCCAGGAATAGAGGAAGATCGTATTTTGATGCTTCGATAGCTAATGGCGTGTGCATGCTGCATCTGGTGCCGATCATAAGGGCATCGATTTTACCAGAACGCACCATATCGTCTAGTGATTCAAAAACTGTAACTCCATCGCGTTGGTCCTCAGGAAGCCGATTGATGGCTGCCTCGGGGTTAATATCAACAATTGCAGTCATGCGAATAGTGGGGTCGACCTTCAATAATTCGCTGTTAAACAGCCCTGAAGCTCTGCCACCGAAGCCAACTGCACCAAGCCTTATCATAGTGTGCCTCACAGATATTAGTGCCTCGCAATAGTAACGCGAGTTTGTTACATCTTAATGCATGAGCACGCCGAAGGCAAGTTTTTATCTAGATGGTGTTTAGGGGTTAAAAAAAGGAGCTTGATCTCAACCAAGCTCCCTTAGGTGATACTCTATGCTACTCGCTGACATCCAGCAGATATGGCAGATCAAAGCTCTCTGGTAAAGTGTCAACCGTATATTGGCGCTCCAGCTCAGGGTGATCTTTATAATCCTCCAGAGGCAGCTTCACCACATCACCCACTTTGGCTTTTGCGACATCGGTCTTCTGTCCTTGGAGTATGCCCCAGCGGGCAATGCGCAGTTTGTCGCCCTTCTTGATGCCCTTAAGTGCCCCTTTGTCTATGCTCACTACCTGCACTTCCTGAGTAACTATGGCATGCTTATACGGAAGTATCTTGCCTGGTTCTGGTACCTTCGTGAGAGCCAACACTTTAGCGGTTATGGAGATACGCTTCACTGTGGTATCACTAGGCAGGTCTGTGGGTGCAGACGGTGTGTTGGCCGAGGGCTTAGTAGGCTTCTCTGTAGGTGTCTCTGAAGGTGCCTGAACGGGTTCTACCGGCTCAACCTCCGTTGGCTGGCTTGGATCTTCCGTAACCGGCTGCACCGGCTCAACTTCCGTTGGTTGACTCGAATCCTCTGTGACCGGCTTCACAGGCTGAACATCAGTAGGCTGGCTTGTATCTTCCGTAACTGGCAGCTCAGGCTGAACCTCATTATCGCTTGATGATTCGGATGGTGTTTCACCTGTTGGTTGTGAGGTGTTAACGGGACCGATATCCGTAGGCTGGGTTGGGTCAAGCGCTGCGGATGGTTTGGTGTTATTAGTCGGTGTGTTTACGGTAGATTTCGTAGGCTTCTCAACACTCGCTGAACCCGTCGATTTGGACTCGGTATTCTCGAACGCTTTGATGGCTTGCGTATTGAGCGTTTTTGCGAAGGCATATGCAATATTGTATTCACCATGCCACTCATTCAACACAATTGGCTGCACACCTGTAAACTGCTGACGGTTCACTTGGCTAGACGCTGTGATGACGCCGTTATGGTAACTGCGCAGCGTTGAGCCATCATAAGACAATGCGATCTTGACGGTGTCCCCTGTATTGGCTTTGCCTGCGGAGAGTTTTATCCACTTACTAGTAGTGCTTGCGATATACCAATCGAACGATGTTTTGCTGTGCCCTAGCAGAATCCTGTTGCCAACACTTACTATGTTATCGACTTTGCTTGGCTCCGCATTGGGTGTCAATTCAAAGATGAGTGTAAATGGAGCTCCTATCTGCATCTTTTTGGGGTTTGTATTATCTGGAGCTGTCTGTGCCCTTATGACAGCTGACGATAATACACATATGGTAAGGATTGCAGTAAGTATTTTTCCCCGCATCTATTACCTCCAACTCACGGAGTCGATGATCAACTCCCGTTTACCAACATCGAAAAACATGGCATCTACCAGCTTAAGATTCCTCACTAGGTTTAACGGAATCACATATTCATGCCATCCAACCGGCATCGTGGCGTTAGCCGCTACGATGGGTATCTTAGTATAGAATTTTCTTTCGTGATCAAGCCAGTAACTGGAGTTACACGTTAGGTAGAGCGTTAATGGACCCTGTTTGCCATCGCCATATAACCAAAAGCGAAGTTCCTTGGGATTATTCCACAAGAAAGGCTCAATGTTCATCAGTTTGATGGTGCCATCCTGGAATGGCTTGATTTTAGCGGCGGCTGCACCTTCTTGCCCTGTGACAAACGAAATGGAGCCTACCGAAACATATAGGTCGTTTTTGTCTTCAAAATCAAATAATGTTTGCGGATATTGGGCAGTTGCTTCCGTAATGCCTAACTTCTGCGGTTGTATTAACTGCGGTGTATTCGCAATGCATCCAAACTGCTTGGATTCGATCTGAGCCACTGCATACAGGGGAACCGCTGGGTCGTATACTGGGATGTTGAATTCATAGCGATCGCCCTTTTTAACGGCTTCGGAGCGATGCCAGGTGCGGCCTGTCCAATCACCCGGCTTACCATAGCTATACAATACCTCAGCATGAAGCAGCGCATCAGCTGCATTATGAGCAAATGCGTATACTAGTTGATTGTTTTTAACAGTTACAAGGCCATTACTGACGCTTGGTGGCTTTGCTTTGCTATTCTGATAGTAATTGGTAAACGGGCCGATCGCACGAAATTCGTTGCGCGACGTGTTCGCATGATACCTATTCGGAGCGACGCAAAGCTGTTTGGGACTTCTGACGTTGGTCAAAAACTCGATCAAACCGTCGAGAGTAGCGAAGTAATCCGTTAGGGCGATACACAAAATAATCGGCTTGCTGCCATATGCGGCATATGCTGATGGGGCATACATTTGCCAGAGCTTACGGCTCTTGATCATACTAGGCAGGTTACCCGAATTCCCTTTTTCGTCGGAGTAGTATCCGGTGCTGTGCCATGTTATGTAACACGCTGGTCTATTATCAATGGCATGCAATAACGCGCAAATGTAACCAGCCCAGCTATATCCTGATACGGAGAGGCGGTTCATATTCAGTTCGGGACGAGTAGCGAGGTAGTCAATTCCGCGAGTGAGCGCAACGACATGGTGATATATCCAGCTTTGTGAGGGATCATCCATGAAGTCGTTCTGTAACGGATTACCGCCAATCGAGAGCGGTTGGGTTTCATCGGTGTTGCCATCAGGAGCGCACACGGAGAAACCAGCGAATCCGAACTTTGCGTCTTCCTTGCGCGGTTCGGCTCCCACGAATCTCGCCAACATATTAATCGGCAGGTTCTTGCCTCCCTTAGGATAGCTAAGGTAAGCGAATACTTTTATACCGGGTTCACTTGTGTAACGAATTTGTTCTGTGACGATATTGCCATCTGTTGTTTTACTGATCACCTCTGCATCGAGAGGCGTCGAGTGGATGACATTAAGGTCAAATATGCCCACTTTACCATCTATAGGTTTAAGCGGAGGTTCTGCTGCACAGAAGGCGGGCACATCAAGGGCCGCCGATATCAGCACATAAAAAACAAAGATGTATTTATATGCTGACCGTATGCGTGTTGAGAAATCATGGCTCAACAGTATATCCTCCATCACACTGCTGCATCGGTAATGCTTAAGTTACCAATGCTGTACAGAATGCCGTTTATATGGTACCTTAGTATGGTTAATATGCAGGTGCTTCTCAACTAATTAATATCGTTATCAAGTAGACTGTTGTAGATTTCGCTTATCTATTATCGGTTTGTGATGGTATCTGTATCAAGGCCCGTATCACATCGCCGTTTATGTACATACTCAACGATAGGCATACAGATATAATAATGGTTGAAGCATATAGTGCATGAAACGTTGCTTTAGGCTATGCGGTTCGGTAGTAATTCAGCAAACATAGGAGAGTGGAATGGCAGTAAGGCGATCGGTTAGCCGGCAAGATGTGGCTGCATATGCAGGTGTGTCGCATATCACTGTGACCCGTGTTCTGCAGAACCATCCGTATGTCTCAGCTGAGACCAAAAGCAAGGTGCTTGAGGCCTGCGAGCAGCTAGGGTATCGCTACAACCGCCTTGCCAGCAGTCTGAGGAGCCGGCGCAGTCATGTTCTTGCCCTGATTAGTGCTCAACTCGATATGGAATACTACGCACGGCTGCTGCACAGTGTGCAGGAGAGCTGCGCAGAGCTGCAATACCATGCTATCGTCGCTCAGCTGCCATGTTTTTCACCTGTGGACGAACAGATGAAAGAGGTGGAGTTTTTAATACAACGACAAGTCGATGGGCTTATTGTCAGCACGGCACTGGATGATTCCGTTAAGAAGTTTATCGCGGATGAACAGCTGCCGACGGTTTTTGTTGAGGATGTTGTTGAGGGATTCACCTGCGTCAACAGCGATGATATTGGGGGAAGCATCAACGCGGTCCAGTACCTGCTGAATCTGGGGCATCACCGCATTTTGCACCTGAGCGGTGCAGAGCGGCACCTCACCGCGATGCGGCGGCGTCAAGGCTATTTCATGGCTTACGAGCAGATGGGTATCACTGTGGACCCGGAACTGACTTTAATCACCGATCAAGATGCGCCTAGCGGATATATCGCCACCAAGAATGCCATGAAAAAGGGCCTGGAGTTCACTGCTATACTTGCTCACAACGACTATGTCGCAGCAGGAGGTCACCTCGCGGTATATGAAGCCGGATTGAGGGTTCCCGATGATATCTCAATCGTGGGTTATGCGGGTGAGCGGATCGGCCGCTTTGGCACCCCGCCGCTGACGACGGTGTCGCAGCCAATTGAGGAGATCGGTCAGAGAGCCGTGCTGAACCTTGTGGGACAGCTTGATCATGGCGACGCTCCTGCTGGTGAGATCGTGCTGAGCCAACGTCTGCTTGTGAGGGGCAGCACGAAGCCGCGGAAGACCGAGTAACCAGCAGCTATTTTGTGTGATATTGTGCGGAGATGATGTCACTGTGCTGAGATATCGCCTCATCGCACCTGCCAGGCAGTTCTTCCTTCTGTGAGCACCTGCTGTCTTCGTGCTAAACTAAAAATGTGAAGATGTTACCATTTATTCGTCGCAGCAGCTTGGGAGCGGCCTTCGTGCTGTGCATACTGGCCGCGTTGATTGCTGGGTTGTGTTTAGGCGCCGATACCATGTCGCTTAAGCAGATATGGTCGGCTTTGCTGCATGTTAATGGCTCCTCGCCAGACGCAATAGTCATTTGGCAGTTGCGCTTCCCCCGAGTTCTTCTGGCTGGTTTGGCAGGTGCCTTGCTGGGCATGGCGGGAGCTGCACTTCAAGGACTGCTTCGCAACGACTTGGCTGACCCCTATACTATTGGAGTGTCTAGCGGTGCCGCTGTTGGTGCTGCCTCTGTGGTCATACTGGGGCGTGAGGCCGCACTGAACGGGTTTGCTGTGCCATTAATGGCTTTTGTGACAGGGCTAGCGGCTGCAGCCATCGTGTTTGCGAGTGCTCGTAAACAGGGTGAGCTGAATGTGAACAACTTTTTGTTGGCAGGTATTGTCGTCGGATCATTCCTGTGGGCTTTGGTCACACTAATCATGAGCTTGGCTCAAGCCGACACTACCCGTATTCTTTTTTGGCTCATGGGCAGCTTCGCAGATGCCGATTGGAGCCGTGTTCGACTGCTGATCCCGTTCACTTTGGTAGGGTTGATTGGTCTGCGCACCATCGCCTATGCGCTGAATGGCTTCGCCTTGGGTGAGGAAAGCGCGTGGCATCTGGGTTTTGATGTGGAACGCACCAAGCGTATGGCGGCCATACTGGCAACCTTGTGCACGGCTGCTGCAGTATCTGTCAGCGGGATTATCGGCTTTGTGGGGTTGATGGCACCGCATATCGCCAGAAGGCTATATGGGGCGGATCACCGCTTGCTGGTGTTTACCTCCTCGGGTATCGGCGCGTTATTGCTGATGGTTGCCGATACGTTGGCGCGTACATTAGCACGACCGGCTGAGATCCCTGTGGGCGTAATCACCGCCTTGATAGGCTCGCCTGTATTCATCTTGCTGTTAAGGAGACGATGACGATGGTTGTAGGGTTTATTGGGTTAGGCACTATGGGATATCCCATGGCTGGTCATATATCTAAGCAGCATCAAACACTCGTTTGGAACCGCACAGCCGCGAAAGCAACACGTCATGCAACTGAGTATCCGTCAGTGGCCGTGAAGCAGTTAAGTGAATTGGGGCAGTGTGACATTATATGCAGTTGCTTGCCGGTCAGTGCTGATGTGCATTCCGTAACAGCTCAGATGATCGACTGCCTCAAACCATCCGGCTACTGGATTGACTTTACCAGCGGTGATCCTGACTTGTGCAGGGGTACACACGAGATGCTGAAACAGCACGGTTGGAGCTACCTCGACGCACCGGTATCGGGCGGGCTATCGGGTGCTCAGGCTGGAAGCCTCACGGTGATGGTAGGTGCCGATCCAGAACCGCTGCAGGCAGTGATGCCCATTCTTGACTGTGTGTCTTCAAAAGTGGTTCATGCTGGGGCGGTAGGCGCCGGACACGCTGTCAAAGCGGCTAACAACGCGCTGTTGGCGATGCATTTGGTGGCTGCCTCTGAGGTCTTGCTGATGGTTCGCAAGTATGGGGTGGAGCCAGCCAAGGCGCTGGAAGCCATCAACTCAGGAACCGGACGGTCGGCTGTGACGGAGGTATACTTCCCAGAAAAAGTGCTGACACGAAGCTTCCCTCTGACCTTCAAGCTTGGTTTGCTTGATAAGGATGCGCGGATTGCAGCAAATTGCTGCAGTAAGGGCGGGGTTAGTGCACCATTGATATCACTTACCTCTCAACTGTTTGCTGCCGCAAAAAAGACCATTGGTTCCGATGTTGACTACAGCGAAATCGTGAAATTACTGGAAAGTTGGACTGATATTACCGTATGAACTCCATTCCGAAATGCAAGATATACACTTGGGGCTGTCAGATGAATGAGGAAGACAGCGAACAGATGACCCTGCTGATGCAGCAAATCGGCTATCAGGCAACCGATGAGGTTGATGATGCCGAAGTGGTATTGCTGAACACCTGCAGTGTGCGCCGTAAACCCGAAGACAAAGTGTTTAGTCTACTAGGCGAACTTAGGGAATGGAAGCAGAAGCATCCTCAAGGTGTGATTGGTGTATGCGGGTGTATGGCTCAGATTCGGTCTGAGGAGATCGTGAAACGTGCCCCGCATGTGGATTTCATTACAGGTACGGCACATATCAGCGATATCCCGAATCTTGTCTTAGCGGCGTTACGCAACTCTGAGCACACGATGGCGGTTTCTCTGCCAGTCAAGAGCTCGGAAGCGCTGAGCTTTCTGCCGAGTCGGGTGATAGAACGTCCGGTGCAGCTGCGAGCCTATGTGCCGATTATGTACGGTTGTGATAAGTTCTGCACCTATTGTGTGGTTCCGTTGACGCGAGGTCGTGAGCGCAGCCGAGCTTTGCCCGAAGTGATGGATGAGATCCGGACGTTGGCCTCCAACGGCACCAAAGAGGTGACGCTGCTGGGGCAGACCGTCAACAGTTACGGCAAGCGTATGCCTGGTGAGAAAGCCTCTTTTGTGGATTTGCTGCGTCGAGTTAGTGATGTCGAGGGCATTGAACGGATTAGGTTTACCTCACCCTATCCAACTGACTTTACAGACGAGTTGATAGATGCCATTGCTGAGCTGCCAAAAGTGTGCGAATGGGTTCACCTGCCGCTGCAAGCGGGGGATACTCAGCTCTTGCATGATATGAAGCGCCAGTATGACATGGAGTTATTCGAGACAATCGTCGACAAACTGCGCACACGTGTGAAAGGCATCGCGATCACCACGGATCTGATGATAGGGCATCCCGGCGAAACAGATCAGCAGTTCCAGAACACTATTGACGCCGTTAAACGCATTCAATTTGATAACGCCTTTATGTTTGCCTACAGCCCGCGGCCAGGCACTAAAGCCGCGGAGCGTGAGGACCAGATACCTAAAGAAGTCAAACAATCCAGGCTGTCGGAGTTGATTGCCGTGCAGAATAACATCACGAGCAGTATTAATGCTATGCAAGCCGGTCAGGTGTTTGAAGTCATGGTTGACGGTCAGGCATACAAGAAC
Organism: uncultured bacterium; assembly: GCA_964519405.1. Classification (GTDB taxonomy): domain Bacteria; phylum Armatimonadota; class HRBIN16; order HRBIN16; family HRBIN16. The sequence continues at coordinate 24,396 of CAZFLA010000022.1, read as the reverse complement.
CCATCGCAGCAGACGGGGTTGACTCGGCAGAATAAGACGGTGAACTTCACTGCTGGCTCCGAGCTCACCGGGCAGATAGTTCGCGTGCGTACAATTTCAGGGCACTTATGGGGCTTATTGGGCGAAATTGTGGAGTAATTAACTGCCGTGACATACCCAGATCTGCATCATTGTTGATGATTGATAACTGATATCTGCATAGCTCAGTAAAACCAGCCATTCGTATTACCACATCATGCGTCATCACTTATATAAGTTGGTGAAGGTGATACAGGATAATGTTAATCGAATGGTGAAGCTATTCTATACGATGTAATACACGATGAGTGTAGATACTATAGAAGGCTAAGGTGAGCATAAATGATGTGTATTGGTTCGATGATACTGTGCGTTGTTTTTGTGGTTGTCTTGTTAGCATTCATGTTGACGCCCTGCCGGGCGGCTTCGGTTACAGAGGTTTATTCCTTCACCTTCAAACAGGGGCAAAAGGTCGACTGGCTGCCTAACTCTGGGGTATCTTCGTTACGCATATCAGATGGTATGCTGAAGATGAAAACTTCTGCCAGCGACCCGCTCATCATGGGCCCTCTGTTCAATGCGAAAGCCGATTCTCGACAGTATATAGAAATCACCATGCAGAGCAGTGCAGATGGTACCGCTCAGCTCTACTATACCAATACAACCGAAGAGCCTTATGGTGGTATCAGGCCCGAACTATGCATCAACTTTGGCATCAAGAAGGGCGGCCTAAGGGTCTACCGGTTTTTTCCCTATTGGGGTGGATTAACCAAGATCATTCGGTTCCGCTTGGATCCGCCGGATAACTCCGATGTGTTCATCAAGAGCATCCGAATCTTGCAGCTGCCCGATGGACGTATGGCTGACAAGCAATGGCAGCCTGGCGCATCTTCGACATGGAGCCGTCTTGGCGATGTGAAGGCTGCCGCCAACAGCTTGGTGTCAACAGGCGAATTAGTGTTGATATCACCAAAATGGAACCTGTTGACGGATGATGCCGCCTGGATATCGTTGATCGCACGCACAACCGGAGCCAGTTTGGCGACTGTGCAGTGGATATCTGCTGACGGTAAGGCGACACAATCTTGCACCATACCGATGAAGACAGATGGTTTATGGCATTCATATAACTTGCCAACTGCGACAATGAATGGCTGGGTTGGCACTGTGCAAGCGATGTCGCTTAGCGTTAATACCCCAACGGGAAAGACCACAGAAATCCGTCAGTTTGGTGTAGGAACCAAGCCAAGCGGGAATGCTGAGTTAACTGCACCGCAGTTTATGCTGGAGCAGAATTTCGTGCGCGTCGGGCAACCGGCGGTTTTGTCAGCCACAATCACAAACGGCGGCGGTACACCCAGCAAACCCCAGAAACTGGCAATCCGTTGGAGCACCAAACTGCCGCAGCAGCTCACCGCCGGTGCAGCTGCGATTAAGGCGAATGCCGTGCAAACCATCCCAAGCATCAAGCCCGGTGAATCCATCAAGGTCAGTTGGCCCGTGGATCTGCGTCGTGCAGGGTGGGTGACAGCAGAGCTGATATCAGTTGGCGGCACCACCGTTTTAGCCACCACGATGATTCAAGTAAATGGTACTCGGCCGGTTCTGCCCCAGGGGCAGATTCCTGCTCCTACCGCCGCACGCAGCAACTACGATGTGGGTGTGTATTACTTCCCAGGTTGGTGGAACTATACCCGATGGGCTGTGCTGAACGACTATCCTGAGCGAACGCCTCTGCTTGGTTATTACAAAGAGGGTGATCCTGATGTGGCCGATTGGCATATCAAGTGGATGGTGGAGCATGGGATCAACTTCATAGCCTACGACTGGTATTGGTCGGCTGGTGATCGTTCACTTGAGCATGCGCTGCACCAAGGGTTGTTTAACGCCAAATACCAGGACCAAATTAAGTTTTGTTTACTGTGGGCAAACCATAATCCCCCAGGAACCAGCAGTGAAGAGGACTTGAAGAATGTCACTCAATACTGGTTAGACAACTACTTCATGCGCCCAAACTACTACACAATCGACGGAAAACCGGTGGTGATTATCTTCGCGCCGACGCGTTTCTCCGACGATATTGGTGCCGTAGCTGTCAAACGCGCATTCGATAACGCCCGCAAGATGTGTCAGCAAAGGGGATTACCGGGTCTCTACTTCATCGCCTGCTCTGCTCCGAATGAAGATGGTTTGAAGCTGATTGAACAACAAGGTTATGATGCTGTCAGCGGGTATAACTATCCTGGAGCGGGTACGAATGGCGAAACTATCGCTCCATATGACTTGAATATTCGGGGCTATGAAGATATATGGAAGTCTATTGCCAAGATGAGCAAACTTCGATATATACCCGTCACCGACCCAGGATGGGACAGCCGACCATGGGCTGGGCCAAATGCTATGCGGCGCACTGGTAAAGCGCCTTGGAAGTTTGAACAGATGCTGAAACTAGCAAAAGACTTTGCTGACGTGGAAAGTGCACATGACGCACGTAAAGTGGTGTTGGTCGAAGCATGGAACGAACTAGGCGAAGGTGACTTCATCGAACCGCATAGACAGTGGGGATTTGGGTATCTCGATGCCATTCGGCGAGTGTTTGCTCCGTCGGCTGCGAACCATCTTGATATCGTGCCAGAGGATGTTGGTGTTGGGCCATACACGGTTGCGAAACCGGTGCCCGCAACAAGTTGGGACTTCAGCAACCCTGAGAATCCTGGCTGGGAGCCTTTGTTTAACATTAAGGACTTTAGGGCTCATGATGGCATGATTTCCGGAACATCAAACAACTGGGATTCCAGCATCACAAGCCAACCTTTGGATATCGACGCAGCTAAGGTAAAAGCTATCACCATCAAAATGCGGGTGAGTGCTGGAAAAGCGGCGCAGTTGTATTGGACGGCTCCTGGAGCAGGGGCTTCTGAAACTGCCAGCGCATCATTTAACCTGGTGACAGGCACCCAAATGCAGACTTACCGTATTGAGCTGTCGAAAATACGAAGTTGGCGCGGCAAAATCGCTAGCTTTAGGTTTGATCCGACTGATATTGAAGGCGCTAGCTTTGATGTGGAGTTTATACATCTGGAAATGAAGTAGATTTTATGTCTTGAGCGGAACACCGGAGGACGTTTGTAATACAGTGCATGAGAAGGATTATAAAAGTATCGGTATGAGGCCATGGGCCAACGCCATGGCTCGTATATTTTGGTGTATTGTGCTGTCGATATATAATCGTTTAAGGGTTATAGGGCGCGATAATTTTCCGCATGGGCCGGTGATCATTGCACCGAATCATAACAGCCATCTCGATCCTTCAGTGGTATCGGGGTCTACTTGGTTTCGAACAGTCGCTTACCTGGGCAAAGATGGATTGTTTCGGGTGCCTGTGTTCAATACTTTTATCTGGCGTTTGGGTTGTATACCGGTGCATCAAAACAGTCCAGATCATCAGGCAATAAAGCTTTCTGTGCAGATGCTGCAGCGCGGCTATTCACTGTGTGTTTTTCCAGAAGGACATCGAAGCCCTGACGGTGAGATGCTCCCATTGCATAAAGGGGTGGCGCTCATCGCGAAAATGTCGGGCGTTCCAGTTATCCCTGCGGCTATCTGGGGCACTCGCAAGGCATTGGCGCCTGGCAGCTTTATATACCTGCCGGCTAAGGTCTCCATCATGTATGGCAAGCCGGTTACCTATGAACAGTTCGTCAGCAGCTATACCGATGGCGGCGATGCATTACAGGCATTTACGGATTTTCTAGAACACAATATTCGGCAGCAGCTTAAACATCTGCAAGGAAATGAAACACAGCAAGATGCTGTTGTGACATCAAAATAGTTACTATATCAAAACAACTTATCGAGGTATAAAGTGTGAATAAACTGCTTGAGATACCAGTCGCTCCTGACTGGGAAGGCTTGATGAAGACTATTCGTCGCGAGCCTACTCAGCGTGTCCATCATATCGAATTATACAATGATGCCGAGATCGATCAAGCCATCTGTGAGCGATATGGACTAAGTGAAGGTCTAGACGTTAACGACCCGTATTATCACATTAAGCTTCATGTTAAGGTGAAGCGGTTCCTAGGTTATGACTTCATCCGTATGGGCCTTGAGGGTGCTGATATTCAGTTGAACTGGCACAACACCAAAGACACCGGCGGAAGAGCTGGCGGCCGTACGTTTATTGATGAGCACAAAGGCCCGATTACCAACTGGGATGAGTTTGAAGCCTATCCATGGCCTGATGTGGATCAGGCGACAAGTGGAGGTCTGGAGTGGTTAGAAAAGAACCTTCCTGATGATATGTGCGTGATTGGCAGCTCCGGCTTTGGGCACTTCATGGAGTGGGTGAGCTGGTTGATGGGCTACGAAACGCTCTGCTACACATTATATGAAGATCGCGCGCTTGTTCAGGCCATAGCCGATAAAGTGCTGGAGCACAACTCGAAGGTGCTGGAGCGAATCCTGCAGTTTTCAAGGGTGAAGATCACTTGGGGCAGCGATGACCTCGGCTTTAAGGGCGGCACGTTGGTCAAGCCGTCTGACCTGCGTGAGTTTATCTTGCCTGCTCACAAAAAGATGGCTCAGATGTCTCACGATGCCGGTAAACCCTACCTGTTCCATAGCTGCGGAAAACTCACTGAAGTTTATGCTGACCTGATCGACGATGTGAAGATCGACGCAAAGCATAGCTTCGAAGATACCATCGAAACAGTGCAGCAATTCCAAGCTGATTGGGGCAATAAAGTGGCCACTTTGGGTGGCATCGACATGGACTTCCTATGCCGAAGTAATCCAGACCAGGTAAGAGCACGCGTGCGCAAAACGCTGGACGACTGCTGGTCAAAAGGCGGATACTGCTTGGGCAGCGGCAACAGTGTGGCAAATTACGTGCCCGTAGATAACTATCTGACCATGCTCGATGAAGGACGGCGCTTCACGGCGTAGTTCGAAGCATCGAGGTCGTTAGCGGGCTAACCAAATATCTAGGCCATCGCATCAGAACGGTGCGGTGGCCTAGTATAATTTATAATACAGGTAACGGTTGGCTTCAGCCGTTTACTCTTTTTTGCTGTCTAGTTTGTGGTACAAGGAGTGCTTATGGATACGATGAACGCAATTGATGCGATCTTGTCTCGCCGCAGCGTAAGGGACTTCACGTCTCAGGATGTTCCTGATGAACTAGTGGAGTTATTGCTTCGTGCTGCGATGCGAGCCCCCTCTGCTGGCAACGAACAGCCATGGCAGTTTGTTGTGGTGCGTGATCGAAGTATACTCGACTCAGTTCCCAGTTTCAGCCCATATGCTGCGATGTGCACCAAAGCTCCGATGGCCATCGTGGTATGCGGTGACACGAGCCTTGAGAAGTTCAATGGCTTCTGGGTGCAGGATTGCTGCGCGGCTCTGCAAAATCTGCTGCTGGCAGCTCATGCTGTTGGTTTGGGTGCGGTTTGGACGGCTATCTACCCAGATCAGCAAAGGGTAGCCGGAGCGCGAAAAGCATTTGGTTTGCCTGATCATATTATTCCGCTTGCCGTGGTGCCTGTGGGATACCCCAAGACCAAACCTGCTCCTGTGCAAACTTACCTAGCCGAGAGGGTTCACAAAGACCACTTCGGTTCTTAACCACGCCTTCAACAGTATCTGCGTGATGGCCACTTCAGGCCTAGATGTGAATAGGTGAGCAATGGGGCAGCCTTTCACAAACGATTATTAACATTTACTTAATCTCTGTGTGTAATAACGAAGCATAACTTGCGAATAAACAGGTATAAATATTCAAACACCAAACATCAGAGGTAGTAAGTTGCTTAAACCTAACTCTTATCCGGGTAAGTTGATTATTGTGGAGGGTATTGACGGCAGCGGTAAATCGACCCAAATTGACTTACTGTGTAAATGGCTTCGAAGTCAAGGCAGAGCTGTCTACTTTAGTGAATGGAACTCCTCTCCACTTGTCAAAGACACCACGCGTCTCGGTAAAAAGAAAAAACTCTTCACTCCAACTACATTCAGTTTGCTTCAATGCACGGATTTCGCAGAACGCTGGCAGAACCACATCCTGCCATTGTTGAAAGCGGGCGCTGTGGTGATGGCGGATCGATATGCCTTCACAGCATTTGCACGAGATACCGCTCGCGGGGTTGACCCGGCGTGGGTGCGAAAAGTCTACTCATTTGCGGTGCAGCCTGATATCGCCTTCTATTTCCGCGTTCCGCTTGACGTCGCAGTAGGGCGGATACTGAGTGCCAGAGCTAGCATAAAATACTACGAAGCCGGTATGGATATCGGCTTATCTGATGATATCATTGAAAGCTTCAAACTATTCCAAGGCCGAATCATGAATGCATATGACAATATGGTAGAGGAGTTTGGGCTGACCGTTATCGACGGCACAATGAGCATCAAAGAGCAGCAAGATCAAGTGCGTGCGATCTTTACCCAGCAGCTAGGAGACTGGCACGGCTTAAGTATTCCTTCTATATCAGCAGGGGGTTCACTATGACTAAATCAATCTACTATGGAGCTGGTATGCCTTACCGCGAGCAGTCTGAGCTTACGGGTAAGCTGATCGTCATAGAGGGTCCAGACGGCGTAGGCCGAAGCACTCAGGTGAACCTGCTTCGCGAGAAACTGGAAGAGCGTGGGTATGGCGTCATCGACACTGCGATGCTTCGGTCGGCATTAACACAGACGGGCATAGAGCAAGCCAAGGAAGGCAACCTTGTTCCTTCGTTAGCGCTGAGCCTGTTTTATGCGGCCGATTTTGCTGATCGGTTGGAGAACCAGATAATACCAGCTCTTCAGGCCGGATTTTGCGTGTTGGCTGATAGATACATATACTCGATTGCCGCTCGCGATGTCGTACGTGGAGCAGAACTGGAATACAGTCAGGATGTATACGGCTTCGCCATCGTTCCCGACGTGGTATTCTACCTGCGAACCGATGTGGAGACACTAGTGGGACGTCAGATTTTCGGCCGCGGCTTAAACTACTGGGAGTCTGGTATGGACCTTCACCTGGCGGATAACCTGTATGACAGCTTCAAAATCTACCAGCAGTTAATGCTCAATCAGTTCGATATCATGTCTGCGAAGTACGGGTTTGAAGTGATTGACGCCAGCCGTGAGATCACCGATGTGCACACATCAATCATGGATAAACTCGATACGATTTTGGATGGGTAAGCAATGGAGAAAGATGATGGCTTCCGGCTGTATGCCTCGGAGTGTTTGCTAAAACGCCTGCAAGCGATGATGGCGGAGCTAGAGGGTGTGAAGGCTAGCGAAGACATCGAGTATATCCACCGTATGCGAGTGGCTAGTCGACGAATGCGTTCTGCGCTTAAGGTGTTCGGATGCATTCTCACCAAGAAGCAGCGCAGGGTATGGGGAGCCAATTTCCGGGCGATTACCCAGTCATTGGGTGAGGCTCGCGATACCGATGTGCAAATCGCAGTCATTGAAGAGCTGGCCTCTGCAATTACCGATACAAATGCCAATATTGGTATAGACCGCATCACACTCCGTCTGCGTCAGAAACGCAGAAAACTGCAGGCTGATGTTCTGAATGCCATCCGCCAATTCGAAGAAAGCAACTTAGCCAATGAGGTCAGCGACGTGATGCGCCGTTGCCTTGTAGACTGTCGGCTTAGGGATGTAGACACGAACTCATCAGCTTTGTTGATGCAGGGACTAACCGACATTTCGCTGCGCTTAGAAGAGCTGTTGAGCTGGTCAAACCTCATCACCAAACCCGAAAACATACGCGAACTTCATGCCATGCGCGTGGCTGCAAAACGACTTCGCTACACGATGGAGCTGTTCCTGCCGATAATGCCTGAAACCATCCAGAACCGCCTGCCCCTGGTTAAGCAGCTTCAAGAGATCCTTGGTGATATTCACGACAGCGATGTGTGGCTTGAGATGCTGCCCTGTATGGCTGAAGAAGAACGTCGATTGACGATGGATTACTTCGGTGACGCCCGCGGCATGAAGAATATGTCGGTAGGTTTCAAGGCGGTTGGCGATAACCGCCGTATCCTCAGATCGGATCGATATTCGGAGTTTATTAAGCTGTGGAAAGAGCATGATCAGCTTCAGACATGGAATGAATGGCGTGCGTGCTTACGCGCCGCCGCTCAGAACCTACGTTCTGCTGATCCATCCGCCGACAGCAACTTGGATGATCGCGATGCGGATTGCTCTGATAGCTGATGTTCATGGAAATCTGCCAGCACTGTTAGCTGTCATTAAGCACGCCAAAAAACATGGTGCCGATCAGATATGGAACTTGGGCGACAATGTGGGCTACGGTCCCTTTTCCAACGAGGTGATTGACACCTTAAGGCAGACGGCAACTGTCAATATACTAGGCAATTATGACAAAAAGGCGTATACACTAGAGGAACGTTCGGAAAACTGGCGGAAAAACAAAAATCCGGTTAAACTGAAACTTCTGGAGTTGGCAGCAGAGCAAACGACTGACGACAACCGAACGTGGAGCCTATCTCAGCCTGAGATAGTGACTCGTGAGGCTGAGGGGCAGTGGGTGATGCTGACGCATGCCAGCCCCCGTTCGCGGAAGGAAGCGATCACCCCTCAAACACCGAGCTCCTATCTGCGAGAATTATCAAATGGTATGACCGTCAACCTAGTCGCCTTAGGCCATTCACACCAAACTATGTGGAGGCAGCTTCGTTCAGTTAGCTGGGCGAATCCGGGCAGCGTTGGCAGGCAGAACGATGGTGATCCTCGAGCACGGTATGCGTTGTTGGATGTGACTTTGGATGGCTTTCGCTTTTTTCCGAAAATAGTGGAATATGACATTGAGTCGCTGTGCAAGAGGTGCCGTGAACTGCGGTTACCCCGGCCTGTGACTCGAGTATTTACCCTTGGAAGAGGGTTGGAATGGATATTATAATGGCAACTAACATTAGACAACTTAAGTTTGGCATATCTAGTGTTCGAGGTGTGGTTGGAGAAGCCTTGACGCCTGAACTGGCCGTCAACCTTAGCTGTGCGCTTGGCGCATGGGCTGACGGTGGTAAGGTCGTTGTCGCACGCGATACTCGCAAGAGCTCGCAAATGCTTCATAACGCGGTGACGTGCGGGCTGATTTCCAGTGGCTGCGAAGTCATAGATATTGGGATTACGACGACTCCTATGGCCAGTTGGGCAGTTAGGAGCCACAAAGCTGCGGCAGGAGTTTGTATTACCGGCAGTCATAATGACAGCCGTTGGAACGCACTGAAGTTCATCGATAATGACGGCGCGTTAATGAACTCGGCAAAAACCGAGGAACTGTTAGACATATACCACGCATCGGATTTCATCAACTCTCAGTGGGATGGCTTGAAGCCTGTTGTCGTCTGTTCGGAAGATACTGACAGCTACATCGACAACCTGCTGAAGCTAGTTGATGGCGATGTTATCGCTGCCCGCAAGTTCAAAGTGGCTGTAGACTTTTGTAATGGAGCCGCTATTGAGCCTGTGAAGGCATTGTTCAAACGCATTGGGGCTACTTTGCTGCCTCTGAACGATCAACCTACCGGGCAGTTTGCGCATATGCCGACACCAACACCGGCCAACATGAGTCAGTTATCGGCACTCATGCCATACTTGAACGCTGATCTGGGCGTGGTGGTGAATATAGACGGCGACCGCATTGCATTCGTCACCGAAACCGGAGAGGCGCTGTCTGAGGAATACACTCTTCCGATGGCTGTTAAGGGGCTTATCGGTCGAAGACCTGGCGGTGTGGTAACAAACCTCAGTTCTTCAAGTATGCTTGATGCCGTTGTGAAAGATGCGGATGGCCGCATTGTTCGCACATCGGTGGGTGAGGCCTCTGTTATCAGCGCAGCGATGACAAGGAATATCCGCCTCGCTGGCGAAGGAAGCGGCACCATAGCTGCTCCACCAGAAGTGAATACTTTCGATGCCATACTTGCTCTGCTGGCTGTGCTTGAACAGCTTGCTGAGAACAACATGAAAATGAGCGAGCTAGCAGCTTCTCTACCTGCTTCATATATGTGCAAAGGGCAGGTTGAGATGCCGCCGACATCAAGTTACCAATTGCTTGACCTCCTTAGGAAGCATTATGAAAAACAGCAGCCCAATATGCAAGATGGTATTCGCGTGGCTTGGTCAGACATGTGGCTGCATATACGGGCTAGTAATACCGAACCATTGCTGAGAATTATCTGCGAAGCTGATACTGCTGATAAGGCGAAAAAGTTATATAACGATACGTTAAGCCTGGTCAATCGCTTCGCTGCTTCGGGAGGGAGAAGTCATGCCTAAATCATCATCTTTGAAAATCGGAGTGTCAGGTGTTCGCGGCATCGTCGGTGATAGCTTAACACCCCAACTCATCACCTCGTTTGCCGCGGCATTTGGTTGTCACACAGGCAGGGGACCGATACTGGTAGGAACCGACAGCCGTCCCAGCCGAGAAATGGTGAAGCGCGGTGTCATCGCAGGCCTATTGAGCGTTGGATGTCAGCCTATCGACTTAGGCGTGCTGCCGGTGCCGTCGCTTCAGCATCACATCCGTGAGGTGAAGGCGTTGGGTGGCATCTGCGTAACAGCAAGCCATAACCCTGTTGAATGGAACGCCTTGAAGTTCTTTGCGGAAGACGGCATCTTGCTTCGACCAAATCAGGCTGCCGAGTTAACCGACCTTTATCACCAGGGAGTGTTTCCTAGGGTGTCTGCAAATGAAATCGCCGAACTGCAGTATGACGATACAGCGATTATGTGTCATTGTAAGGACGTGCTGAGCCATGTTGATGTTGACGCCATCCGTGCCCGAAAGTTCCGTGTTGTGTGCGACTGCTGTAACGGCGCTGCCAGTTCTGCGACCCCGATGTTTCTTGAGATGCTAGGCTGCGAAGTTATCGTCATCAATGACAATATTGATCTGCCTTTCCCGCACAATCCAGAACCCATCCCTGAGAACCTTGGTCAGCTCTGTGATGCAGTCAAGAAATACCATGGTGAAGTGGGCTTTGTTCAGGATGCTGATGCTGACCGTTTAGCCTTAGTGAATGAGCTAGGTGAGCCGGTAGGCGAGGAATACACATTAGCATTAGGTATACTTCATCTAGCCGGACGCTCGCATAAGCCGGTTGTGGTGAATGTCAGCAGCAGCCGTCTGGGCGAAGATGCCGCGATGATATGCGGCGTGCCCATGGTCTACGCGAAAGTCGGCGAAGTGAACGTAGTCTCCAAAATGATAGAGCTGGGTTCAACCGTGGGTGGTGAAGGAAACGGTGGACTGATTGTGCCTGCCATCAACCCATGCCGTGACTCGTTTGTCGCTATGGCAATGACCCTGGAAGCTTTGGCAAAGAACGGTCTGACCATGAGCCAGTATGCTGATAAGCTGCCGAAATATGCGTTGGCAAAACGCAAAATCAGTGTGCCTGCTCGTTTGGTGCAGCCTGCGCTCGCGAAGCTTCAGGAACACTATGCAGACCAAAAGATGAACTTCATTGACGGCCTTAAGATTCTTTGGCCCGATGCTTGGCTTCAAGCACGAGGCAGCAACACCGAGCCCATCATGCGTGTGATTGCAGAAGCACCAACGCAAGAGCGAGCTGATGCCTTGGCTGAAGAGGGCTTACAAGTCATCGAAGAGGTGAAAAATGGCTGATATATTGCCTCTGGAGCAGAAGCGCGTCGTTACTTTCATGGACGTGGGCACCAACTCAGCACGACTGCTGTTGGTGCGCATCAATCCAAATCACTCGTACACTGTGTTGACCAACCAAAAAGAGGTCATTCGGTTAGGCGAGGGTGAGTTTAGCGACGAAGAGGTTCTGCAGCCGGAGGCAATGCAGCGCGCATTGGATGTGCTTAGCCGCTATAGTGCTGCGGCTAAGCACTACCAGTCCGACGAGGTGATCGCTGTTGCGACATCGGCTACTCGTGAGGCCAAGAACCAAGCCGATTTCTTGAAGATGCTAGAACGCGAATGTGGCCTTGAGCTTCGCGTGATCAGCGGTAAGGAAGAGGCTCGTCTGGTATACCTTGGGGTCTCCAGCGGTGTAAATCTAGCTGATAACAAGGCGATGTTTATAGATATCGGAGGCGGCTCTACCGAGGTGGCATATGGCAACCAACATGAATATGACTACCTCGATATGTTTAAGCTAGGTGCAATCCGCCTGACCCAACTCTACTTTTTACCAGGTGACGAAGCGGTCGTCACACCCTCACACTACGCGCTGATTAAAAACTATGTGCGGAATACCGCCATTAGGGCTATCAACCGGCTTCGTGCCGAAAACACGGGCATCTGTTACGGTTCATCAGGCACCATCATGAATGTCGGTGAAATGATCCTTCAGCGATCTGAAAAACGGCGTTTGGTGCGTGATGACATGGTGACTCTTGAGCAGATCAAAGAGCTTGCCGCTTATTTATGTTCATTACCGTTGGATGAACGCCGCAAGGTTCCGGGCATCAACCCTGAGCGAGCAGATATCATCGTGGCAGGTATCGCTGTGTTAGAGACGCTGCTGACAGAAATTGGTGTTAAGCAGATATGCATCAGCGATCGCAGCCTTCGGGATGGATTGTTAGTGGATTACCTCGACCGTATGGGCATCGGTGCATATGGTGAGTCGATCAGCATCCGTGAGCGGAGTGTTTTGCAGCTCGCTCGCAGTTGCCATTTTGACGAAAAACATGCGCGAACAGTCGCTGCATTGTCTGATCAGATATTTACAGGCCTGCGCGACTGCAGATTGATAAACCTCGGCGAACCTGAACGGGAGCTGCTGCGATACTCCTGTCTGCTTCACGATATCGGCACTTTTCTGAGCTACACAAACCACGATCAACACAGTTACTACCTCGTAAGAAATACCGATATGCTGGGATTTGACCAGACTGAGCTAGAGATGATGGCGATTATCTCGAAATTCCATCGCAAGGGGTGGCCGAAGCTGAAATTCCCCGAACTAGCTGAATTAGATAAAGAACGGTTAACCTGTGTGCGTCAACTTGCAGTCATCCTGCGTATAGCCGAAAGCCTAGATCGCACACACATGGATGTGATAAAGAGTGTGAGCATCAAACCTATTGACAAAAAGCGCGTTCAGCTCGTTGCTGCAGCAAATGGCGATTGCCAGCTTGAAGCCTGGGGCATGAGCAACCATGTAAACAGCTTTGCGAAGGCCTTTAACCGCATACTGGAACTCAGTTTTGAACAACCATCTGAGGATACAGCAAAGAACTGAGCTGCCGAGCATTTCCTAAGCAGAAAAGCCATGCTACACTAAAACTGTGAACCCTAAATTTAAAGACCATATCGAAGAAAAGCTGGCATTGCTGCCCACCAACTCGGGCTGCTACATCTATAGAGATGAGCAGAAGGTTGTTATATATGTGGGCAAAGCGGTTAACCTTCGAAACCGCGTAAGAAGCTACTTTCAATCGTCGACAGGCCTCAGCCCCAAAACAAAGCGACTCGTTCGGAAGATCGCAGACCTAGAATGGATCGTCACTGATACCGAGCTTGAGGCATTAGTGCTGGAATGCAACCTCATCAAGCGATACCGACCGCACTATAACGTCAGGCTCCGCGATGATAAACACTACCCATTTCTGGTGCTCACCAAAAGCGAAGCATTTCCGCGCCTCAAACTGACCCGGCGGGTGGTGCAAAACGGAGATCGCTATTTTGGCCCTTATTCCAGCAGCAAGACGATATATGAAACCATCAACCTGCTGAACGGCTTGTTCCATGTGTGCACCTGTGGTAAGGAACACAACCCTAAACGCCCACAGAAGCCCTGCCTGTTTTACCACCTCGGAAAGTGCCCAGCTCCGTGTGCCGGATTAGCTGACAAAGGTGAGTATGCACAGTCGGTGAGGGGTGTCGAACGGTTCCTTGAGGGTAAAACTGAGGCCATACTGGATAATCTGCGGGAGCGAATGGAGACGGCAGCCGAGAACCTGGAGTTTGAGCGAGCTGCGGTGCTGCGGGATCAGATTACCGCAGTGGAGCAGATCAACGAACGGCAGAAAGTGCTGAACACAGACATGGTCGACAAAGACGTTCTCGCATTTGTGTCGGATAACGAACAGAGCCTGGTACAGATGTTCTTCATACGAAACGGTAAGCTGATTGGTCAGCAGCATTTTATGCTAGAAGGTGCTGCCGATGATGTTCAGAACGAAGCGCTTCAGGAGTTCGTAAAGCAATATTACGAACAGAGCCAGGATGTGCCTCGTGAGATCATCATGCCGGCTCACATAGAGGAAGCGCAGATTATTGAGCAGTGGCTGCGGCAGAAAAAGGGGCGCAAGGTGGCCATGGTGGTGCCTCAGCGCGGAGAACGCAAGAACCTGTTAGACATGGCTGTGACAAATGCCAGAATGACTCTTGAACAAGAGCATGAGCGTTACAGCAAGTCTCATGCACGTCAGGAAGCCGCGATGCTGGCACTTCAACAGCGACTAGGGCTTCCGCAGCTGCCGCATCGCATAGAAGCCTATGATATCTCCACCCTGCAAGGTCATGACAGTGTGGGCGTGATGGTTGTGATGAAGGACGCCGCCCCCAGCAGGAAAGACTACCGTCGCTTTGCCATCAAGATGGAGCATGACGCACCTAACGATTATGAGATGATGCGTGAGGTGCTGACCAGGCGGTTCAATGAGGCTAAGGCGAATAATCCCAAGTTCAGGGAGCTTCCAGACCTTCTGTTGATTGATGGTGGGAAAGGGCAGTTAGGCATCTGCATGGAGGTGCTGGCGGAGCAGCAATTGAAGATACCGGCCTTAGGACTAGCTAAACGCTTTGAAGAGGTGTTTCTGCCGAACCAAAGCGACCCCATCACCATACCCAAAGACGCTCCCGAGCTGCTGATGCTGATGCATGTGCGTGACGAAGCCCACCGATTCAGCATTGAGTATAACCGTAAGCTGCGGCTTAAGCGGTCCACAAGCAGCGCTCTCGATGATATTGAGGGCATCGGTCCCACTCGCAAGCGTTCCTTGCTGAAACACTTCAGAAGTATCACTCGAGTTAAAGAGGCAGGGATAGATCAGCTTATACAATGCCCCGGCATCACCGACGCGTTGGCTGCTCGCATTTTTGCTTACTTCAGAGAAGAGTAGACAGCGGGATTTACCATTGCGGTGCAGGGATTTTAGGGTTCCCTGAGCGAGGTGCTCAGGGATATGATTTAAGAAAAATTAGAATTGCTCGGGCCAGATGCGGTTAGCACCCTTCACAAATTCCCGACCATACCAACTGGCTACGTACCACTTGATGCCGTCCGGGATCTCTACCAACGCTAAATCCGCGTAGATCCCGTTAGCTTCATTACCTAGTTCCTCAACCACTTTTACGAGAAGAGGATGGCTTCGATCGAGTTTTCTATCGTAGCGGAAATGGTTAGCGAGCTCTTCGCTGAGGCCTAGCTCTTTCAACCGGTTCTCGGCTTTAACGCTAAGGGTAAAGGCACCGTGTCGGTTGATGACGATTTTCATACTTCCTCCAAAATTACGTGCCGACATTACAGCTTAGAATCTGTATATCGACGGGCTAAGGATGCGCCCAGAGCACTGCTCCAATTACTTAATATCATACAAGCTGGCCCTGATGCAAGGATCAAAATACGATTGTAAATGCATCAGGACGCAGCTTCATATGCGATGCCAACCAGCTATTCTTGGATTAGCTCGCTGATATTTATCGGTTTCTCTTGATAGATACTTTCGCGAGCAGCCACGCCGATCAATACCGACATAGCGCCTGCCCACGTTGATGCACGCAGACCTAGTGGATCTTTGAACTCTTTTTCTAGGAATAGGTGATCGCGTAGAAGCGTGTCTCCTCCGCCATGACCACTGCGGGCTTTTGGCACATGATACTCAATCAACTCACCCTTACGGTTGTAATAGTGAATCGTCTGGTAATCGGGTTCTGCGTTGTAGTTGCTGCTGTGGTATTCCCAGGCTTCTATGCGTCCGTTAGTTCCGCTGATGGTGGCCCGCCAGCCTTCGTATGGGCTGTGTGCGATTAGGCTGTAGGTCATAAGCGGACCGTGGCTGTATTTCACGTTGACGCTCATGGTGTCCCAAATGTTAATTTCAGGGTCGAACACGCATCCGTCGCGGCGATATCCGTCTTCAGCCTCTGCTTCATAATAGAAGCGTCGGGTGTTTTCATTAGCTGTGATATCCCACCAGAACGGACACTCATCAGCATGCTGGCAGCCTAAGCACCGTTCCCCACGAAACTTGCCGGCCTTACCGTAAAACCGCAGGGATCCATAGGCGTGCACTTGTTCAGGGTCATCTTCAATCCACCAGTTGACCATGTCGAAGTGGTGTGTGGCTTTGTGGACGAGTAGGCTGCCCCCGTTTTCCACCAGCCGATGCCAACGTCGGAAATAGTCGGCGCCATGGCTGGTGTCCAGCACCCATTCAAAGTCGATATGGAGGATGTCGCCAACTAGTCCCTCGCGAATTAGCTCTTTCACACGAGATACATATGGTGCATATCTGTAGTTGAAGGTGACGATGACCTTCTTGCCGGTTCGCTTTTCTGCTTCGCGGATGGCTCGCACCTTTTCTGCGTCGGTGGTCATTGGCTTTTCGGTTATGACATCACAGCCAGCTTCCAAAGAGCGAATGATGTATTCGTGGTGGAAGCAGTCTTTGGTGGTCACGATGACCGTATCTGGTTTGGCAGTCTTTATCATCTCGTCGAAATCGGTGAACACAGGGATACCACCGCAGCGCTCACTGATGTATTTCGATCTGATGACGTTAATGTCGTAGATACCAACTAATTCGCAGGTATCTGCGTAGTGTTCAACCATGGGGTGAGCGTACATACCATCAGCGCGTCCGCTGGCTCCCGCAAATGCGTAGCGTTTCATAAGGCCTCCGATTATCTGCCTATTTCTTTAATGATAGATTCCGCGTTTTTCATCCATGCATAGTCAGGACAGTCATGCGGGATCAATTCACGTCTCTCTCCAGCCAATGCCCATAAATAATACACTTGAGTGCCGGGTGCGGCTGCTACCGGGTGATAACCCTTATCGATGGTGCACAGTGAGTTTTGCTCTATCGTATATACCGAGTTTATGCTTTTATCATCTGTGAAGATGCGTTGAAATCCAAAGCTGTTGGATGGCATTAACTTGTAGAAGTAAACTTCCTCCTGCTTGATTTCCACTGGGTAATCATCTACATCGTGCTTGTGAGGCGGCCAGCTGCTCCAGTTACCTGGCGCGTTGATGGTTTCGCCTACGATCAAACGCGAAGCGGGCACTCGTTTGTCAATGATGTCGCGCACATCACGCCGCCAATTGTGTATGCCTACACTTTTAACAGCTACTTGCTCCGGCTTGATGACCTGCACCTGGCCGGTGGCCTCTACGACAGTGCTGACAATGGCAACCTCCGCTTTTTCGGTAGCTGTAAGTTTAATTTCTATGTTATTGGGCACATACAGGCTATGCCCTGGTGATTGAAACACATTGGTTCTGCCACCAAAGCTCTTAACGTTTATGTCAGCACCACTAATATCCACTCGGCCGGAAAGAACAATGATAGCCATCTCCTGGTTATCGCTGCAGATAATATAGTTCTGTCCTGATTCTGCACTCCATACGCCGAAGTTAAGATACTGCATGTCACCTGGTGAAACCAGTTGGTTCCATCCATTTTGAAGCTTTGACGTAAAGAACATGATGAGTTCTCCTTTTACCATCCGTCAGGATGGGGAACATCCCGACGGTAATCTACTATATTTTCCATCAGCGGGTTTAAAATCCCTGCATTTGCGACATGGGGTAAACTAAAGTGAACGAAATCCCTTGTGAGTGAGGCGCTATGATAAGCCAGTATCTTGATATCATTCGAAAACAACTCGATGAGCTGCAAAACACACAGACAGAAGCTATACATACAACTGCAGAATGGATGGCCGATGCCATCGCCAAGGGGCAAGTGGTACATGCCTTTGGAGCGTCGCATGCCTTCATTTTGGCCTTTGAGATGTTCTATCGGGCAGGGGGGCTGGCATGTGTTAGTCCTATCGTACCAACCGGATTGACGCCCGACGTAAGGCCTTTCCCAACGACGAGCGATCTAGAAAGACTGCCTGGTTATGCAGCTGTGTTTATGAAAGGTATAGACATCACACCAGGTGATGTGATGATAGTGCACAGCGTTTCAGGAAGGAACGCGGTCGCCGTTGAGGCTGCGCAGATAGCGCGACAACGCGGCGCTAAGGTGGTGGCGATAACCAACCTGAAATACAGTAAGTCGGTGGCCGCACGAGCGGGAAGCCTTCGACTGTTTGAAGTCGCCGATTTGGTGATTGATAACTGTGGTGTACCAGGTGACGCTGCTGTAGAGGTGGAGGGTATGCCTGGTAAGTGTTCACCAACGAGCAGCGTTATTGGCTGTGCTATTATTAACAGCTTAGTGGCTGAGACGTCCGCTTTGTTGGTGCAGCAAGGGGTTGAACCACCCGTCTTCCGCAGCGCCAACCTTGACGGCGGAGACGAATACAACGCCTCGTTGATGGCTCGGTATAAAGGCAAAGTGAGTTATCTGTAAGCGATCGGTAAACAAAAAAGGCGCGGATTTCTCCGCGCCTTTTTTGTTGAACTGAACGGCGTTTGTCCGTTCGGCTGCTGCTATTCCTTCACAGCTCCAACGGTAATACCTTGGATGAATGTCTTCTGGGCGAAGAAGAACAGCAAGATGATTGGGATAACCATCAGCGTAGACATCGCCATCAGACGGCCAAAGTAGTTTCCATACTGGCTTAGGAACATCTGCAGACCCAATGAAAGCGTATATCGGCTTTCATCGAAGAGGTAGATCAATGGACCAAGGAAGTCATTCCATGAACCGATGAAGGTAAACAAGCCAACCGTAGCCAACGCTGGGGTGGCCAATGGCAGCATGATCCTGCGGTAGATCTGGAACTCATTGCAGCCGTCTAACCTTGCCGCTTCCGTAATGGCTTGCGGAACAGTGAGGTAGAACTGCCTCAACAGGAAGATGTTGAACGCCTGTCCTGTAAATGCGGGCACAATCAGTGGCAGGAATGTGTCAACCCATCGCAGTTTGGTGAACAGGAAGAACATAGGAATCATGGTCACCTGTCCTGGCAGCATCATGGTGCTGATAAGCAGCCAGAACAACACATTGCTGCCCTTCCAAGGGATACGCGAGAGACCATAAGCAACCAACGAGCTAGAGATGAGCACTCCCAGAACTGTTAGGCCGCAAATGATCAATGTGTTCAATAAGAAGGTGCCCCATGGCAGAGGAATCTCACCTTTTGCTGCATTGCCTACAATACTTAGAATGTAGTGTTCTGTGGTGGCAGGATGCGGCCAAAGCTGCGGCGGGAACTTCTGCAGGTTAGCATCAATCTTGAACGAGCTAGTGACCAGCCAATAGAATGGCAGGGTGAAAATAGTGCCCAGCACGATGAGTGCTAGAAACCCAAACACATTTTCCGATGTTGTTTTCTTTTTCATCTTTAGCGTCCTCCTCCGTAATACACATGCTTTTCGGACTTCTTAAAGATGAATACCGTGAGAACCAAGGTTACGATAAACAACAGCCAAGCCATAGCTGATGCATATCCCATCTTCCACTGCATAAACGCCATCTGGTATAGATAGAGGGCGTAGAACAGTGTGCTGTCGGCGGGGCCGCCGATACCGTTGGTCATGACAAAAGCTTGTGTGAAATACTGCAGCGAACCGATAACGCCCATGATGAGGTTGAAGAATATCTGGGGGCCAGTCATCGGGATGGTGATATGCCATAGTTTATGGAGGGCGCTAGCACCATCGACTTCCGCAGAATCTAGCAGGTCTTGAGATACATTCTGTAAGCCAGCAAGGAAAATCAGCATGGTACCGCCGACGCCCCAGGTGCTCATTAAAATCAAACCCCATTTGGCTAGGTTCGGGTCGGACATCCAACCTGGTCCAGCGTGTCCGCTGACCTTTTCAATGATGGCGTTAATGAGGCCATACTGAGGGTTTAATATCCACAGCCAAAGAACGGAGCTTGCTACAGTCGGCACGATACTAGGCAGAAAGAACAGGGTTCGGAATACGGCCATACCCCTGACCTTCTGGTTCAACAGAAGCGCCAATACATAGGCTACAAACAGACCAAGCGGCACAGATATCAGCGCGAAAAAGAACGTGTTTCCCAGTGACTTAAGAATTAGTGGGTCTGTTAATAATCGCTCATAGTTGGCTGTGCCAATCCACTTCGGTGGCTGCAAGCCTTTGTAGTTACAAAAGCTGAAGTAGAAAGACGCAATTACCGGGTAGGCTGTAAACAGAGCTAAGCCAATAATGGAGGGTAAACAAAACAGCAACCCGTTACGCTGATTGCGGCGTTCAACGGCGCTTGTGTATTTTTTGTGTTGTAAATCTTGGCTCATTGACTACTCCCCTTTAAGCTGCAGGTCTAGTTCCGCCTGTGTTTCTTTTACAGCATCACGCAGAGCTTGTTCAGGCGTCTTTTGTTTGTAGAGAGCTTGATCAACTGCGCGGTCGAGTTGCTGCATAAAGAAGCTTTGTGCGGGCATGACGGGGCGCTGGTGCTTACAGTTCCTCATAATCTCAAGGAACACACCATACTTCGGATCGCGTTCGATCTCTTTGAAGTATGGGCTATCTTTATATGCAGGCAGCAGACTAGCATTTTTGGCCATGGTATATGAGCCCTGTTTCGTAGCACACATCCAGTGGATGAACTTCCATCCAAGGTCAGGATGCTGGCTGCCGCGAGGCAGTGCCATACACCAACCACCAACCCAGCTGCTGTTTACTTCGCCGCCCTTAGGGTAGGGGATGTATCCCAAGCCATACTGAAGGTTTGGTGCGTAGGACTTTTGGTCAATAATCTGCGAGATATGGAAGCAAGCCATACCCAGGGTTCCTGTGTAGAATGGTTTCTGCTCGAGACTTCCAAAGCCCTGTGACAAGCTGGCGATCTTAGTTGCATCATACTTGTCGGCGTAACTCATCATCCACTTGAATGCATCCATAACGCGGGTTTTATCAGCGATAATTTTGCGGTTCTTATCGTCATAGAAATCGCCGCCGAAGGCCCAGCCCCAGGTGAATACGGAGTTTGCGCCGCCAAACTGAGCCCATGGAATAATACCGATGCTTGTCAGTCGTCCGGTTTTTGCCCTTTGGACTAACTTATCGTTGTATTGGTCCATCTGCTCAATAGTGATAGGCGCGCTGTCTTGGTTGAGGTTAGCTCTTTGGAATGCGGATTTATTCCAAGCAAATGCGAAGTTGGGGTCTGCACAGTAGGTCATGGCATATGTGCTGCCATCCCATTGGCACTGATCCCAACAAGGCTTAAAGAACGCATCTGCTTGAACATGGTCAGCTTTCACGTATTTATCGAGTGACTCAATAGCGCCTTGTACGGCCCATTCTGCAACCTGGGTGCCGTCCACGAAGGTCACATCAGGTGCTTTTCCAGCAGCGACAGATGTGTAGAACTTCTGGCCAGATCCGAGGTTATTGGACACGAAAACCAAATTCACTTTTAGACCAGGATTTGCTTTTTCGAAAGCTCGCGCTGTCTGCTCTAGCTGGTCTTTGCTGGTGCCGCCCCAAGGATGCCAAACAGTAATGACATTGGAAGCTGGCGGTTCGCCTCCGATAAAGCGCTCTTTAAGATACAGCTTTGCTTTAGGTGAGCTCGCAATAGCGAGCACTGCAATGACTGCAACTACAAGCGCAACTATGGTATTGCGTTGCATAAACTTACTCCGCTGATATTCGTTTAGGTAGAAAATGCCTCTTTACATGATACATCAGTATGGCCTTTAATGCTTCGCAAGTATCGTTTGTATGAGGAGACGAACACTATGGTTATGAGTGCTGAGATTGCCATATTGCAAAATGTGTACACACCGAGGCAGGAGACGCTGTACCTGTCGTGTCAATCTGCTGAACGGTAACCGATGCTGTCAGGTTGCCAATGAGTGCGGCTTCTGCACCCGATGCGCCTGCTGCAGCAGCCAACACGGCTCCCGCTGTGGCGCTGTCGCCTGCACCGGTGGGGTCGGTGGGTTCATGTATGGCCACACCTGCAACATGCTCATAACCATCAGCTGAGAAGACATACATACCTTCGTCAGACATTGTAAGGAATACAGGCTTGCCTGTGCGCTGAGCCAAGAGATGCCCTGCATCCATGACGCGTTGATGGGACGCATTTGGCTCATCCGACTGGTATGCTGCCCAGATCGCTTCTTGTCTATTCGGTTTGATGGTGCAGTGCTCAAACGTACCCGCTCGGATGCGGCTGTCTACCCAGAACAGCATGTCACTGTGTACTTGGGCTTGCTGTATGATAGCAGCTCGCATATTTGTGGTGATTACGCCGAACTCGGGTTCGTTCACTTGGTCAGCGATGATTACAGCATCGACCTGACTGCATATATGCGGCAGCGCTTCAATGAACTTACGCTCCAGGTTGTTAGGGAGCTTGCTGCGGTTTTTGGTGTCGTATCTCTCTCGTTCGCCATCAAGGCCAGATATACCCATTACTCGAGGCTTCAGGTAGACTGGTGTGTTTTGTGCCTCGTCTGTGAAAAGCCATTGGGTGCAGCAGCCCAGTGAGTTAAGGTCTTTTCGCAGCTCGTATCCTTCACCATCATCACCTGTGAATCCGACTGCATATACAGTACCCGCTCCTAGTGCGATTAGGTTACTGACTATGTTGCCCGCAGCCCCCGGGCTATGCCTTACCTGAACCACTTGATGGGCTGTTTTGCCCGTCTCCAGCGAGACCTCAGCCAGCTCAGGATCGCATTCCAGATACTTGTCTAGGAAATAGTCGCCAATCACTGCTACGCGCAGTTGCGGAAATGTCGATAGGATTTGTTGTAGGCGTTCTGACGTCATCAAGATACATCCTTATTCAGCTCGTGATAGAGGGCCAACAAAAACTGACGGTTATCCATGCAGATGTAGTCTAGACTACCTCCCATGCGGAAGAAACTCTTACAGAACCGCAGGTAATAGGCAGGATTGTCTTTAGGTGGTTCGCCTTGGCTCCAGTCCCAGCCGCCGCCGTCTTGAATGTCAACAACAGCTAGTGTGTGGTCGGTGATGGGGTGTCCCGTCTTTTGAATTGACAGGTTGTTGGCCATGGACATGGATTTTTCAAACACCATCGGTGCCATGATGGCCGAGCCCACGCTGATATGCACACCGCCAGAGAGCTTACTGACGCTGTCAGCGAAGCTGAGGAAGTCGCGTATGGCGCCGCGTCCCAACGCTCCGCCGCAGCATGCCGGGTGAGTATGGATGATGTCATACCCTATGCCGGGATGCACGGTGAGTGGCACTCGATTCTTCCATGCCGCGTGTTGAATGCTGTAGTTTTTATATGGATGCGGTATCTGCATGATGCCCACCTTAAGCTGAGCTGACTGCACAACGCTTAATGCGTCTGCCAAAGCACCTAGCGTGTCGGAGGATGGGGAACCATCAAGCAGTTGGCGAATTTTGCCGGTGAGTTCTTCCGCAGAAGGCACTGTGAGCTGATCTTCCGTGATCATCTTGCCGACGGACCAGCCATAACCGTAACCGTCAATGCTGTTCAACAAGATGGCTGAGTTGATGTAACGTCCGGTTTCATCCCATGCGCCGAATTGGCCTTTTGCTGCATTAATCCTCACATCCTCACTGCTCTGCCCTAAGTAGGCGAATTCCCAGTCATGGATGCTGCCGGCACCATTGGTGGCGAGATGCGTCAGCCAACCTTGTTCAATGAGCTTGATGATGATGGGCGCCAAGCCGTTTTTAATCAAGTGAGCTCCATAGGTGACCATCACTGGTCTAGATGCCTCTTTAGCCTTACGGATTTGCGCGGCTAGGCGGGTGATCTGCTGCTTTTCAGAGCCGGTTAATGCATCGGGCTGCTGTGAGGGATCGACCGCCATATCGGTGATTACTAGCTGGTTAGCCCTCTGTCGAATTGGATACATATTAAGATGGGTTCTATCTACACGATCAATCATTTTGTCTCTCCAAATAAATACGAAACCAAAGCCTTACTGTCGTGGAAATCAGGCACGATCACATCGGCGCCTACCCCGATGAGGCGGTTTCGCTTGACGGTATCTGGCTTGCCCGATCGATGGATTTCATCGCTGGCTACCCCGATAGCCGTTCCACCTACGCTTTTAGTATTATCAATTTCTACATAACCGTCACCAAAGCCGAGCAGCTCAGAACCGGATGCTCCGCTGTCCGCAAAGACACGCTCAATGACCAGAGCTTTTGAGTAGTTTTGGTAATCCTCAATGGCTCCATAGATGTG